>CAYVMY010000028.1:0-6551 GCA_964452695.1 uncultured Dehalococcoidia bacterium | reverse complement strand
TAACTCTGGTGGGAGACCACTGGTCATAGGAATTCTCAGTCAGTTCCCCGAAATGATTGAGAATTGAAGAAAAAGGGTTCCCAAAGGGAAGTGGAACTAATAGGTTCAGTTTCGTATAAAATACGAGATTATGGAATGGGCAGACCTCGCCCCTCTTCTTTCCGAAGTTAGAAGAGAGTTACGGGCATCAGAAATTGCAGTAACGCCAGACCATTGGCAATCCTGTCTTACAGACGAGTTGTTGAAAACTTTTCAAATCGGAGACCATGCAGAGGCTCATCAAAGCCTCTTGGCAGCATTAATTGGAGACCAAAAAGCTTCTAAATAGCCAAAGGAGAACATATGAAGCTTATAAATGTGGGTCTTACATGGAAAACAGCTCCCCTCCAAGTTTTGGAGCAAGCGGCACTTAGCCCACAAGAATTGTCACAAATCCTAGTACACGTGAAAGATACAGATAATCAGTCTGTTGTACTCAGCACATGCAACCGTACTGAGATATATACACTGGCCCACTCTGCAAAACATGCTCAGGGTTTCGTAGAAGGCTTAGTAGATCGTTTGGGGAAAAACTCTGTTATAAATTCCCGATATCTATCTACCTTGGATCATTCGGAGGCTATGCAACATCTCCTCTGAGTTGTGTGGGGACTAGATTCCTTCTTGTTAGGAGAAACGGAGATTCTAGGCCAGGTTCGAAACGCCTACAGTATGGCATCTCAAGCAGGCGTTGTTGGAGGGGCTTTGGGTCATATTTTCCACCAAGCCCTTAGGGTTGGTAAGCGCGCACAAACTGAAACGGCAATCAGTAAAAACCCTCTTTCCGTCAGTGCCGCCTGTGTTGAACTAGCCAGACGTGCCGTAGGAAATCTGCAACAAAAAACAGTACTCGTGATTGGGTTGGGTAAAGCTGGAAAACTGGCGACACAGGCCTTGAGAACTCACGGGGCTAAAGATCTCTGGTTCACTAACCGCACATACGAGCGTGCTGTTCAGGAAGCAGCCGACTGGGGAGGAACCAGCATTCCGTTTGACCAACTTGAATCGACACTAGCGCATGCCGACGTTGTCGTCAGCACTACCGGGTCTCCCAACTATGTTTTGACCAAAACGGCCCTCCAGAAAATCATGGCTGGCCGCAGCGGCAAGCCCCTGTTTATAGCCGATATTGCCCTTCCAAGAGACGTCGATCCTGATGCCAATTCAATCCCGGGTATCACAATTTGTGATATGAGAGACCTGCAGGCTATCTCTGAAGAAAACCGCTCTAAGCGCCAACTTGAAGCCATAAAAGTTGAGACGATTATAGAAGCAGAAATTAAACAGTTTCTTGAGTGGTGGGATAGCCGCAGGGCAATTCCAACCATAAACTCCCTCCGACAACGTGCCGAGGTGATTCGCCAAGTGGCATTAAGTAAAACGTTGAAAAGCCTTCCTAATCTTCCACTGGAAGACCAGAAGCACATAGAAATGCTCACTAAATCTTTGGTCAATAAACTCCTGCATGATCCTATCACATATATTCGAGATCACAACACAGAGGGTGATCTTAGGATTATTGAACAGTTCTTTAAGTTAGACCAGAAAGAAGACAGTGCATGACAGATCTGCGACAACGACTAGTAGTAGGAACTCGAGGAAGTAAACTAGCCTTAGTCCAGACCGAAGAAATACTTCAAGAGCTCCGCCGAACAAACCCTGATCTGCAATTTGAAGTCATAGAAATCTCTACCAGGCCAGATGTACGCTCCCAAGACCCTCTTAGTAGTTTCCCTGCTGGTATGTTCGTAAAGGAATTAGAACATGCACTATTGGATGGAGTGGCCGATATCGCAATCCACAGTCTAAAGGATCTCCCGACTGAGATGTCCCCACAGCTTTCTATTGCGGCAGTCGGCGAACGACAAGATCCCAGAGATGTACTTGTAAGTCACTCGAATCTTTCATTAAGTGAACTGAAACAAGGTTCTAGGCTGGGTACAAGCAGCCCTAGACGTGCAAGCCAAGTAAAAACCTTGCGGAGAGATCTTGATATAGTACCAATTAGGGGAAATGTAGATACACGTTTAAAGAAAGTCCATGATGGTGAATATGACGCTACTGTTATGGCAGCCGCAGGTATAAAAAGACTCGGACTTCTATCCCAAGTAACTCAATATTTCTCGACACAAGAGTTGATTCCTCCTCCAGGGCAAGGTGCCCTAGCAGTACAGATACGGACAGATGACGAACAAACACGAAGGGTAGTTGAACACGTAAATCACCAAACGACCCAGATAGCTATCGACGCTGAAAGAGCATTCTTGTCGCATTTAGGTGGCGGTTGCAAAGTCCCAGTCGGAGCCTATAGTGAAATGCAATCAGGAATTCTAGAAATTAGAGGCATCATCATAGATGATGAAGCTAGGCAGTATTTTTCTTCAGAACTGTCTGGCAACCCAGATGATCCTGTTTCCCTAGGAATTAAACTTGCAGAACGTCTCTTGGATATGGGTGCACGTGAGATAGTATAAAACAGAAGGAAGGGAGAACAATGACTGGAAAAGTCTACCTCGTAGGTGCTGGCCCAGGGGATCCCGGACTCCTGACTTTACGCGGTCAGCAATGTCTTCAAATTGCTGATGTTGTGCTTCATGACCGCCTAGTAGACTCCCGAATACTTAACGAGGTCAAAGCCAACACAGAACTGGTTGATGTTGGAAAGGCTAGAGGAAAGAACAATTTCGGCCAAGAGGACATCAATACCATGCTCGTTAACCTGGCATCTTCCGGGAAACAAGTGGTACGACTTAAAGGGGGAGATCCATTCATTTTCGGTAGGGGCGGAGAAGAAGCTCTAGCCCTTAAACATGCCGGTATCGAATTCGAAATTGTACCTGGGGTTACTTCTGCCATAGCGGTTCCTGCATACGCGGGTATCCCGCTAACCCACCGCGGAACCTCTGCTTCCTTTATAGTAGTTAGTGGCTCAGAGGATCCAACTAAAGAGAATGGACAGATTGACTGGAATACTCTGGCATCCTACCATGGAACACTTGTAATCTTAATGGGATGGCAAACTCTACCTGAGATCGTCGAAATCCTACTGTCCAATGGACGTAGCCCTAATACCCCTGCCGCCTTGATTGAATGGGGGACATTGCCACATCAACGCAGCGTAGTTGGTGCCCTAGACAATATCATAGCCAAAGGTCAGAAAGCAGGACTTAGTGCTCCTATAATTGCTGTAGTTGGTGAAGTAGTATCTCTAAAGGATTCCTTAAACTGGTTCGACAATCGTCCTCTTCACAACAAACGAATTCTTATCACAAGGGACCAAATCCAATCTCGAACCTTATCACAAATTCTCGCCCAACGCGGAGCTCAACCAATTGAGTTGCCGACCATAGAAATAGCTCCACCTGAAAACTACAATGCCCTAGATGTAGCACTACAGGAAATAAATGACTACGACTGGGTTATATTCACTAGTGTCAACGGAGTTCAGGGTTTCTTCGAGCGCCTTCACCACCAAGGACGGGATTCCAGACATTTAGGCAACACTCAGTTTTGCACTATAGGCACAACCACCAAGTCATCTCTATATGAACATGGTATAACGGCAGACTTCGTCCCGAGTGATTTCACCTCAGAACATGTTGTCAGGGCCTTTGCAGATTATAGTATGCACAATCAGCGCATACTACTACCAAGATCCGAAATCGCAGACGATAGATTACCGAATGGACTCCGGAGCATGGGCGCACATGTGGACGATATTCCCGTATATCGAACCTTAATTCCAGAGGAAAGCCTAGGCCGGGTTGACCAGGTTATTGATTCGGGCATAGACGTGACCATCTTCGCTAGCTCATCTAGCGTCACAAACCTCATGTCGCTATTAGGAGACGATACATCACGCATATCAGAGAGTTGTATAGTTTGCATAGGTCCCGTAACTGCGCAAACCGCTCGCGATAAAGGACTCAGGGTGGATATTGTCCCTCAAGAACACACTATTCAAGCCATGGTGGAAATGCTCGAACTCCATTTCACACAATAGTCGTTGCTTTCACCCAAAACCCATGGTACAGTAACCGATGTTGATGGGGTCTCAGACGGGATTTCACCTCCACGACAAACCTGTCCTAACGAGCCTGTTTCTCACTGAAAGGGAAGCGTAATGTCGAAGTTCCCAAATCTTCGCCTACGTCGTCTGCGCCGTACCGATTCCATACGTAACCTAACCAGAGAAACCACCCTCTCTGTTGACGACCTAGTCTGCCCTATTTTCGTCAGATATGGACAAAACATCCGTGAAGAAATAGCTCCTATGCCCGGATATTGGCACCTATCTCTAGACCAGTTACCCAGAGAAGTAAACGAAATCGCGAATCTCGGTATCCACGCGATTCTTCTCTTTGGTCTTCCGGATTCCAAAGATTCTAAGGGATCCGGGGCATATAAGAGTGACGGAATCATACAAAATGCTATTCATGCTATTAAGAAAGAAACTCCTGATCTAACGGTCATCACAGACGTATGCCTATGTGAATACACCGACCACGGCCATTGCGGTATACTCGCAGACAGCCAAGTTGATAATGACCAAACCCTGGATTTATTAACTCGCACAGCTATTTCACATGGAGAAGCTGGAGCGGATATCGTAGCTCCCTCTGCAATGATGGATGGGCAGGTCGGGGCAATACGAGCAGGTTTAAATAATAATGACTTAAGCGAGTTACCAATCATGGCATATTCGGCTAAGTATGCCTCATCTTTCTATGGGCCTTTCCGCGTCGCCGCGGATTCAGCTCCTGCTATCGGAGACCGCCTTAGTTACCAGATGGACCCCGGCAACGCAAGAGAGGCCATGAGGGAAATAAGACAAGATCTGGACGAGGGAGCTGACATAATCATGGTTAAACCAGCTCTTGCTTATTTGGATGTGATCGCTCGTGCCAGCAGAGAATTTGAAGAACCACTATGTGCGTACAACGTCAGCGGTGAATATAGCATGGTCAAGGCAGCAGAACACCTCGGTTGGATCGATGGCAATCGCATAGCACTTGAGGTGCTCACAGGCATAAAGCGAGCCGGCGCTGACATCATTATTTCTTACCACGCGAAAGAAGCGGCAAAAATACTGCGGGAATCTCGCTCAGTATAGTCAATAAAAGTAACCAGTCGATCAGCACAAGCTATGAACGATTTGATAGAGATACAATTCGAGGTTGATTCAAGGAGCACTGGCATATGAATCACAAGGAATCAATGCGCCTCCATCAAGAAGCCCTTTCGGTGATTCCTGGGGGAGTTAACAGCCCTGTTCGTTCTTTTCGTGGGGTTGGAGGCAGCTACCCCATTTTCATCCAAAAAGCAGAGGGTTCTAGCATCTGGGATGTAGACGGCAATAAGTACTTAGACTTGGTTGGATCCTGGGGCCCTCTTATTTTGGGCCATGCTCATCCACAAATCATAAAAATAATTGAGGAAACCGCACGTGGAGGTACTAGTTTCGGTGCTTCAACCGAGAGAGAAATACACTTGGCATCATTGATAGTAGATGCTTTCCCATCTATAGACATGGTACGCCTAGTCAACTCCGGCACCGAGGCCACAATGAGTGCTATACGGCTAGCCCGTGCCTACACCAAACGTAAGAAGATAATAAAATTTACTGGCTGCTATCACGGACATAACGACGCACTTCTAGTTGAAGCGGGGTCAGGCCTCGCGACAGCCGGAATTCCTTCCAGCGAAGGAGTGCCAGAATCATTAACTCAAGATACCCTGGTAGCCGAGTACAACAAACTTTCCTCTGTGGAAAGTTTGTTCGAGATATATCCAAAAGAAATAGCCGCGATTATAGTGGAACCAGTTGCAGGCAACATGGGAGTAGTTCCACCCGAGAATGATTTCTTGGACGGCTTGCGTAGGATAGCCGATGATCACAGCGCCCTCCTGATCCTTGACGAAGTCATAACTGGATTCCGTATAGCTTATGGAGGTGCTCAGGAACGATATGGCATTGATGCAGATATAACTTGTCTTGGCAAGATTATCGGTGGAGGCCTCCCTGTGGGGGCATATGGAGCCAGACGAGATATTATGGAACATGTGGCTCCTCTAGGGCCTATGTACCAAGCCGGCACTCTCTCTGGAAACCCACTGGCCGTGGCTGCTGGACTGGAGACATTGAAGATTCTGCAACAACCTGGCACTTATGACAAGCTAGAGGAGTTAGGGTTGACCATGGAAAGAGAACTACTTTCTGCAGCCGAAGAATCCAACACCCCAATCACTGTCAATCGAGTTGGGTCTATGTTGACCTCTTTCTTCCATTCATACCCAGTGTCAGGATGGGAAGCAGTGACTGGCTCAGATACTCAACTCTATGCTAGATTTTTCCACCATATGATAGAACGAGGGGTTTATATGGCCCCTTCCGCTTTTGAATGCGCCTTCATTTCCTTAGCTCACACAGACCAACAAATAACTGAAGTTGGGCAGAAAGCGAAATCTTTTTTCCAAGAACTTCGCTAACACTCTATTACGCTATCATCTAT
>CAYVMY010000027.1:4396-14918 GCA_964452695.1 uncultured Dehalococcoidia bacterium | reverse complement strand
AAGGATACTTAGGCCAGCCTCGGCAAGTATAGCTGCTTGGGTGAAAAATTTCATTTGTGCGAAAATGAATGGGGATATTTGTGGTAATATATGGTGGGCCATTATTCTCCATCGAGACGCTCCTAAGGCAACACTGGCTTCAACTAGTTGGCCAGTTCTGATTTGCAGAACTATGGATCGTACCACAATACTCAACCCGGGCCACCCAAAAATTATTAGTACCACCATTACTATCCAGAGTTTTTGCCCGAGAACGAAGGCTAGAAAAAGTAGTATGGGAAGTAATGGTATGTTTGTAAGCACGTCGGAAAAACGCTGTATTAATATATCAGTTTTTCCTGCTGAATATCCACTTATAATGCCGGCTGTAGTTCCTATAGCGGTTGCGAATATTGATGTGATTAGCCCTATTGCCAGAGCGACAGGGAATCCAAAGAGAAGGCCTTTGGCCAAGTCCCGCCCGACAGAGTCCGTGCCCATAATTCCATAACTAGATCCCCCAAGAACCAATTTAACGGATCTTATGTAATCATTAGGGTTGTTGAAATGGGATTTTAATGCAAAGGTGTATTTTCCCTTTAGAGGTTTGAATTCGCCATCTAGGCTAGCTGGAAATTCACTGAAGATCACTCTGTCCACTTTCCCGAGAATTTCCTTGGATGAGATTGGGTTGCCGGAATTCTCCGATAGTAAATCTGCTATATTATTCGCTGTCTTTGCATTTCCAGTTAGGTATATTCTGAATGGTGATTCCGTGTATCGCTTTATCGGGCTAGTTTCTCCGGTTCTGGGGGCTGGTGCTACGTGGTGATACAAGTTGATTTTCTCACCATCTGGCCTTGTGACAGATAAAGATATTGTGGGTGGCCGACTTGTATAGCTAATCCCTTGAATTGATAGGGAGGAAAATGTGGGAGACTCTTCAGCTTTGTAGTCCATTGTGAAGTAATAGTTTTCCTGCTGTTTCGTACCTGTATGGGATTCAAATATGGCATGGTTCATTTTTTGGCTAGAGGAAAAGATGTTAACCCATGTAGGGGGGGCATTTTTGGGATTGTCAGCCCACACAGCAGGGTTGTTCCAAAACTTAGTTCCGAAATCCAGCGGGTTGGTAATCAATGCATACGCGGATATAGCAAACATTACAAGTAGGAATGTAATTCCTGTCCTCCCCGTTAGAGAGGAAGTGAGTTCCCTGAATATGCTTCCTAAGCTGCTGTTCATTGGTATCTAACCCTAGGGTCTACTATTACGTACAATATTTCTAACAAAAACCTTGCTGAGACATATATTAAAGTGAACATGAAAGACAGGGCGACGACTACTGCCTCGTCTACAGCTAGAATTGCATCGTAATAGAGTCTTCCCATGCCAGGCCAGTTGAATACCGTTTCTGTAAGTATGGCTCCAGATACTGAAGATGCTAAGCCAAGTATCAGGCCAGTCAGTATAGGAGGCGCAGCGACCCTTAGTATGTGACGTCGCATTACTATATTCTCTGACAATCCCTTTGCTCGGGCAACAGTAACGAAATCCTCTTGAGCAGTGTTCATCATCATGGTCCTTACTGTGTATGTCCAAGACCCAACTGAAACCAACACCATAGTGATTATAGGAAGGCAAGCGTGCCATATAAGATCTAGGAATTTGTGTAGCAAATCTTCCGGTGGAGGTGTACTGTACATTCCGCCTGGAGGCAATATCCTGATACCAAACTTATCGAGCAAAACATAAGTGAGTAGGATCAACATAATTCCAGCCCACCAAGCTGGTAAGGCATTTGAGGTGGCTGCAAGAAGAGATACAACCCTATCCATTCTTGAACCTACCTTCGTAGATAATTTGACTCCCAAGGTGAGCCCAATTACAGCGGTTATGAATGTGGCTGTGCTCACCAATAACATGGTTCTGGGCATACGCTCAGCTATCAAAGCAGTGACTTGACGTTGGCCATCGCCAGTCTTAAGGGTTCGAGCTTCCCCTAAATCAAGCCTTATGACCCTAAATATCATTTCTGGAAGTCTGAGATACCATGCTTTATCAAGGCCATATGATTCTTCTATTTGTTTTTTTCTGGCAGAAATTACACTCTCTATTTCATCAGCGTTCCTTATGTTTTGAGCTAGTCCTTCTCTGAGGCCTCTTATTTCTTCATTGACTATTGCCGATAACATTCTGTCTGAGTATCCCGTAGCCCCTAGGGTAACCACTACCATTACGAGCGATACGAACAGTACTCCAGCGAGAGTTAATCCTCTGACAGCCAGGGTTTTGGCAATAGACATGTTGAGACCTTAAGCTATAGGCTGGGCAGATGAGCCTTGAGAGAGAGTCAAGGAGTTTTCCTATTCTTGCGTTTGGCTTGCACTATTACGTTTCCTATTGTTAAGGCCAATGCTAGTATTACTGCCACGACAGTGGTGATTGATGCAGTGGATGTCGTCGATTCCTGTTGGATATCTATGGACTGATTTGAGGGATCTGTTGAGACATCCGCTATTTCGTTTTCGCCAATAGAATCTTGTGATCCAACTTGGATATCCAATTTACGTTCAAGCAGAACAGATAGCTCGTCAGTGTATGCGGCTAAGGAAAGAGTATAGAAATCCCCAGTCAGGACAGGTATTTGATTCGAGGGTATTGTTACATTGAATTGTCCATTATCAATATTGGCTGCTTGGCCCTCCTTGATAATTTCTCCTGTGGATGCGTCTTGTAGAATGTACCGGAGCCCCAAGTTTCCTGGTCCATTAAGATTTACAGTAGTCTCGAAATCGCTGCCCTCTTCAAGGTGTCCTCTTTCGATATTTGTTATACTCAACGATGGAGCCTTACCTCGGTAGAGGTCTCCGGGCTGGAATGGGTAATCGGGGTCACGGAAAGCCTTGATCTGGGCAAATTGCTCTCCGCCTCCCCTGAAGGTTTCCAAGTAAAATGGTCCGTTCCCTACTACCATATGGCCTTTCTCCGAAAACCAACTAATTGCTGAGTCGAATCTTGCCTTGGCTTGTTCTTCATTTACGAGGTTCTTGCCATTAATGGTGAGTTCCCCTTTGGGCGTGAATGATGTTTCTGAGAATTCACGAAGTGTATTTCTGACTAGCCTAGCGTCATTGTCTACTACTAAGTTAAGCCAAGGTAAACTAAAGCGGGATGCCGATGTATCCGTGTATGCTCCCTTTCTTACATTGAATACAAGATGATCCATTGCTGCATTCACTTCCCAAGGCATACTAACTCCGGATATATTTGAATATTGGGCTATATATTCCTCTTGAAAATGCCAGTAATCAACGTACACTTCAAGCCTATTGTCATCCAAGATACGGAATCCCTTTATAGTATCGGTAAATGGTTCGCTGGTAGTGGCAATAGAAAATTCTATCTGTGATTTGTCTTCGTCGTAGACCATGTCAAACAATCTAGCGATTGGGTAAACTACATCGGCCATTGTTATAGTTTCCCCGTGATGCCATTTGGATTGAAAGTACTTAGAATAATCAAAAGTGACTCTGCTTGTAGAAGTTGTATTCTGGTTGACTTTGGTCCATTCGTTCTCGGATGGATTCCAAGCTACCGCGTCCGACGGGATGTTCATGGTTCCATGAGGTCCCGCAGTTTCTACTTCATATATAACTCTGAATGGGGCAGGGACTCCTGTAAATGGATCATTGGTTATTGGTGTGTCAGTTATGTTTTTCCAAATATCATTGCTTTATACATCTCCAAATCCACCTACAGGATTCCATGTAGTCTGATTGGTGGATACCCAGAGATTGCCAACATTAAGTTCTGATTTCCCAGGCAGATAAGCCTCTCTCAACGTCCATATGCTTTTGGGGCCAGCTACTGCATCCTCCGTTACTCCTTCGAGATTGGAAGATGCAGGGAAGTTGTTGACTGCAGTTGCCACCCAAAGTCGTAATGATTCTTCAAGGCATAGGCTAGTAGCTTGTGAATAAATCTCGTTTCTTTCCGTTAGACCTGAGAAGTTTCCAGTGAACAATTTTTGGCCCAAGTCATCTATTTCTTTCGATTCGTATTGCAAGAATCCGACTTCTTGCCAGCCAGGCATATTGCCCAGCCAAGGGGCACACATGTGATTTAGTCCTGAGTAGTCATATCTTTCTGGTGCCCCGCGCCCCCATCCCTCCGTGTATAGGTGCCATTGGAATAGTTGGGGGTCTGTGCCATATACGGTGAATACCGCAGGGCCAAATTGTTGGGGTATTAAATTAATCGAAAAGCCTAGTTTTTTCATTTCTGCTGCTAGCGCGTTTCCTACTTCCCATCTCTCATCTTCGGTTCTAACTATGAATTTTAAGTCTATACGTTGTCCGTTATAGTGCCATAATTCGTCTTTTAGTTGTGCTCCAGCATTTGTCATTGCCTCTGTTACGATTTCTGATGCTATCTGTGGGTCATAGGATATATTGGATTCATTAAGGAGATTGTAGACTGTAAGGAAATCGAAGTCAGATGGACTTATATGGGTTAACATTGGCAAGGCGAATCCCTTATAGATTTCCTGAGACACAAAGGACCGATTGACAACATATTGTAGAGCCTGTCTGACTTCAGTAATGGACAATGGGTTAAGCTCACCTTCTGGAGCTGGGGCTGGGTTCAGGACTACGGATATAGTAGTTGCTGGAGCTTGATATACTTTGACATCAGTGTTGTCTTGGATTTGTTCTGCGGCTGCTGTTTTTAGGCTATATAGGTAGAGGTCCATGTTTCCAGCTTCCAGTTCCCTTGAAGCTATCTCCACTGCAAATGCACTGAAGTTTATTGTATCCTCAGCTGGTCCGGTTTGAGAATGTTGTGGTGTGTATTCCTGAGGGTCCGTAGCCGCCAGCGCCAAATATATAGACACTGTTTGTTCGTGGAGTAAGTATTTTTTAGGGCCGGCGCTATGCATACTTGAAATCTCTGTTCACATGAATATTTATCATAATTTAGTTGAACCTAAATTTGCCGGTTTCTATTAATCCATATGCTTGAGCCTATTCCGATGCCGGCAGAAGCGGAGGCTACAACTAACACTATTGCTAGTATCAACCAGATATTGGTGTTCTGGTTGATAGAAAGTACTCCTTGAGTAACAGTTTCGCTCATGGGGTTACTTTCTATGTCTATAGTTTGTATCTGTTTTTCAAGTTTCTCTACAGATGACTTAATATTGTCGAAACCGAAATCCATGAAAAATGAGCTGGTGGCTATGTTTCCTGAAGCATCTATTGCTCGGAAGTCATGAGCGCCTTCACCGGATATAGGTACGAATAAACGCGCTGTAAAGTTACCGGAAGCATCGCTTCTTATTGTACTAACAACTGCTCCACTAATTTCCAAGTACACGTCTTGGTGGGGCTGGAAATTCGACCCCTGTATGGTTATATCCTTTCCACCGGGCCCAGATGGAGGTGAAAGAAAGATCGCGGGAAGCGGCATAAGGTTTTTTCTGGCAAAGCCTATCTTTTGATTGAGGGGTCCATACTCTCCTAATCTTGCATCTGGCCATGCCATGTATACGTCGTCGCCCCCGGAGACTACTGCGAAATAGTCTCCTATAAACGCTCCTCCTGGGAAGGCGTGATTAGGGTTCGAAGGGAAGTCTGTGACTCTGGCATTCTCTATCCAAGTCTTTCCTTAATCTTCTGAACTTGTGTAGTAGATGTGATACCTGGTTTCAACTGGGTCATCTCTCATGTCTCCCCAAATTGCGTGGATGGTACCGTCAGCACCTACCGACAATGAAGGGAAAAATTGTAATCTGAGCGTTTTATCGTCGTTAATCCTTCTTTTTTCCCAAGACTGACCACCGTCTTCAGAAGAAGCGAGAAATATGTCTCCATCATCATCTCTATTCGGGGACCTAGAAGTATACGCTACGTATACATCGTTTTCATTGCCTGCCACTAGTTGTGGGAATGTTGACCCCCAGTAACGGAAATTTGAGTTTCTTGGGTATGACTGGAGTTCGTTGAAATCTGCAGCCCTTTGTGAAGTGAAGCTGTTACCATTGTCGTTTGATCTTGCGACGTAGATTTCTGCCCTCTTTTTAAAGGAGTCATCGTCTGTTGTGTCCATCCATGCCACATACAAAGTTCCGTCGGGTGCTACGAATGGTTGTGATCCTTGTACAACTCGAGTTTGAACATCCCCGCCGTCTTCCAATGATCCTGCAATTGATGTTGTTACGATTGGGCTCACAGTCATGGGTTCACTCCAGGTTGCACCATAATCCTCAGATTTTACCAACTCAATAGATGATTCCGTAATTGGTATGCCCATGAATGGCAGAAGGTCGAATAGGAAAGCTATCGGGGTGCGGCTAACGAATTTTGTATAGGAGACATATATAATGTCTTTTGTTGGGTCTTCCTTGTTGGGGCCTATGGCTATCCAAGGCTTATCAAGGAATGGTACAGACAGTTCGTATTCGTAACGATTTATACCGTCGTCAGGGAGTTCCCTTGAATCGATATGCGCTCTTATGGATGCTATCGGCTCTTCCCATGTAGTACCACCGTCTCTAGATGTGGATACTGGTATGGCTGAAATAACTTCCGTGCTTGCGGCTGGACCTACCCTAAAATCCTCCAAAGCCAACGATATTTGAGCTACGTAGGCGTTCCCATCCCTGTCAAATGCCAGTACTGGATCTCCCGCGCTAATCTCATCGTCCGGGGGGTATTTCACCTGGTTTGGACCCTCCCAAGTTACTCCACCATCTATGCTATTGTATGTAGTAATTCCTCTGAAATTATAGTCTATTGCACCTAGTAGTATATGCTCAGGGTCTTTGGGGTCAACAGCTAAACTAGGTTCCGTTTGAAAAGGCACAGGGCTGAAATCACGAGTTACCAGGATGTTACGGCTAAATTTAGGACTTGGGCTTCGATATGGCACAAGAGGGCCTTGGGCGGCACCTGCCTGAGCAGATAGACCGCTGGTTCCCAATTCCTTTGGTGGGAATACCTCTGACATAGGTCCCTCTTTTACGCGTGGGTCTAGGCCGTTCACTATAAGCCACGACGTATTCGATAGGTAGTCCTTGAATGGCGCCATTAGCGATGAAGCGGAAAGGGTGTTTCCAGAGGTACCTAATTCATTTGGTTCCTTTGCCAGAGTCAAATTGGTGGGTACCAAAAGTATATAGATGACAGGCAAAAGTAGTGAGAGTGATATGACTAGTGGAATTCTCCTGATGTGCATCTCTTTATTATATCACCCGTACTGATCAAATTGGGAAGTTATTGGATAGAATTGTGAATGCTCTCTCATTTTAGTGAATCCCTTATTAAATCAAGTTCCGTAATGAGAGATAGTAAGGCGTCTTTATTGAATCGTACTATTGCTAGTTCGTATGACACTGCTCCTGAAGTGTCATATCCATTTAGCCAATCTACGTATTCTTCGGGTTGTGAAGCCTGCGATGGGCCTCTCTCCTGCCAGTCAAAGTAATTGTCTATTCCCAATATTACCTTGTCCACTGGTGATGACAGAGAGGGGTCAGCTAAAGAAGCTACAGATTTGATGCTCCTCCAATACGCATAGGCATTTTCTCTGTCTATTGGTTTATCCTTTCTCATCTCAACGAGCAATACGCGGTGATTTTCGATAGAATCAGCCATGTCGATTGAGTCTTCAGAGTTGTTTTCTTGTATTGCAGAGGATTGTAGCTGTGATATTTCGTTCTTAAGGTCTGCAATTGCTTTTAGGGCCTCCTCTGCCGCTGGGGACTCTGCTGGTGATGAAATGCCTTCTCTGGCCGCCGCTAATTCGATCTCCAACGTTTCGAGGGAGGTTTGACTGGACAAAAGTTCCTCTTGCAGTTGCTTTATAGTATCTGTGTTCTGGCTGACTCGATTATTGTCAGGGGAATCAAGCAAGGAGTTGCCGACTACTATACCCATGGCTAGACCTAAAAGCATAGTAATAGCGGCTATACCAGACCATATTATCGTGTTTGATATACTCTTCAATTGTTTACCCTTTTGATGTCCTATCCAAAGAACACTTCTGAGTCAATATTTAACTTTCACAAGAATCTATATCGAGTAGCAACAATATAAGAAACTGCTGTTGGAATGCAAGTATAACATGCCCAAGTCAACGGAAGTGATGTGATTTATCTAAGAATTTGTTAAGGATTACAAAGGTTTCCAATACCTGTAAGTTTCACTTTGGGTTAGTTATAATGTGGAAATAAATTTCAATTCAAATACGTTGGCAATCTATTTGTGACATGGCATATAAGATATGGCTAACATTGGGAATAATATTTTTGTTTATACACTGAGAAACGTGCCGACAACATGGGGAAGTTTTCTCGGGTATTTGCTAATCAAATTTCTTGCATCTGGAATCTGTAGTTTTACTTTTACTAGGTAATCTCCTGGTTTTCTGGATGGGATATGGAGAATGGATTTGTCTAGAAATGATTTGTTGCTCAAAATATTGCAGGTTCTTTATGAAGTCGTAGTCTGCCCTCTGTGTGGAACCAGAATCAGGTTTGGTGATATTGAGTGTCCACATTGCGGAAAAGACCTTGACGACGATTTGATGATTTTGGCTGAGAGATTGGTTAGGAAATTAGAGGATTAATTCAAATCCTGATATATAATAACGATACCTAGAAGATAGTGATGTTTCAGGTTTGGAATTTCGCGGAAGTATGAGTATGTTTGTAGTCACAAATGGCAGAAGATGGCGTGTTAATAAACCAAATTTGTGGGAAATGCGGGAATCAAACAGGTAGTTTTTCAGTGAAAAAAGAGAACATGATGCTGTCCTCCATCCAATTGCTGTGGTGTCCTGACTGCAAACAAGAAACTCCTGAAATTAGGGAAACTGCAGGTCGCAGAGAATCCGTAGATGAGGAACAGAGATCATACCCAAGTTCGCTGGATGAATGGTACGCTTCTCAAGCTGGAGCGGGTGCCATGAATTCGGGAGCAGTGAACTTAATTGGGGGAAGTCATGATACTAGAGGTGTTATCCTTACTAACATGATTGTCGCAATTGGTTTGGCTGAAGCTATAGGGATATACGCTTTAGTGGCGGCTGCAGTGCTGATATTTGGCAACTAATATCTTACTCGGTATCTCGTTTAGTCCGAAGTCCGTTATGGCATGGATACTTGGTGCCTAGATGTTATTTCTCAAGGCTGGAGGGTCGTATTTATTTGCACTGGCGGGATTTTCTTGGTCTTATTGTAGCTAGTTGCACGATAATCTCCTGCTCTAGCGTGCCATCTCCTCTAAGCGGGTCAGACACTCATCCAAATGGGGGAGTGTCTTCAAGTGTTTCCATTCCAGTGAATGCAACAGAGGTGTATGAGAATGGATCTAGCGGCATTAAACATGGAGGCATTCTAGTGCTTGCTAATCGTGGAGATCCCCCTGCTGGCTTTGATACCCTTAGGACAAGTAGTATCGCATTGCATCATGTCGGGGGAGCAATATTTGGCGGTGGTAATTTGGTCACTCGTTGCAGGGAAAATATGTACGTTGTATGCCCATACGTTGCTGAAAGTTGGGTTGTAAATGATGCTTTTGATGAGTGGACATTTACGATACGCGATAGAGTCAGTTGGCATGACGGTACTCCAATGACTGCAGAGGATATAAAGTTTTGGCTGGAACTTGTCGTTTATGGGGCAGAATCGCAAAATGGGATTCGGGCGCCAGCATACTTCAAGAATGAATTTGGTAAGATCTCAAGTGTGGATTTAATGGACCACAATAGGCTGAGGATAACCTTAATGGAAAGAAACCCTCATTTCCTTTCCATTTTGGCAAACCCAAGATTCAAAATAGCACATCCTAAGCATTTAGTTGAGCCCATACTGCTCGGAAATGAAATAGATATTTCTCCCCTCGCTCTGGGCTTGATAGGTTTGGGCCCCTTTGTGTTCAAAGAATACAATAGTGGAGGAGTGATAAGAGTTGTTCGGTTTAAGGACTACTGGGAGACAGGAGTTGATGGGAGGCTTCCATATTTGGATGGAATCGATTATGTAATAATGCCAGATCCATTTGCTATGGATGTCGCTTTTAGGACTGGGAGGCTTGGAGGTGGAGCGAGGGGGCAAAAGCATTACTTAACGACTGAACGTAAGATAGGATACGATAAAGACCTCGGTGACGAAGTGTGGTTTGCTGAAATGGATGGGGGTAATTTCCGATTAGCATTTAATGTTCTGAAATCAGGCCCGTGGCAGGATGCTAATGTCAGGAGGGCCATGTCATTATGGATTAATAGGTCTGCCTCGATTGATGCTGCTCTTGGGGGGTTTGGATGGACAAGTCCAGATTTGGGGCACCCAGGCATAACTTTGCCAATTGGAAGATCCAGCTACATTAACTGGCCAAAATTTGATATTGCTCCTCTAGAAGAAAAAAGATATGAGGCCAAAAAACTTTTGAGTTCATCCGGATATTCTGAAGGGTTTACTATGGGGCATCTGTGTCGCTCTATAAATCGTAAGCCTTGTGAATTTCTTAGAGACCAGCTT
>CAYVMY010000027.1:617-4386 GCA_964452695.1 uncultured Dehalococcoidia bacterium | reverse complement strand
GCTGGCCGCAGGCCATGGGCACGCCGAGCACGGCCAGCTTGGTGGGCTTGGTGTGGAATTAACGATTCAACTTGTTGATGAGGGGGAATGGAATAGAGGTAGGGCTAGCTTAGATTACGATAGCCAACAGGGACGTCTGACGCCATCTCCTATACCTGAGGGTACGGAGTCTGTCTACGGTAGATATAGCGAAAATCCAGATGCTTACTCTAAGCACGAAGACGTGAATATCGATGCGCTATACAAGAATTTGCGGTCATCCATTACAGTAGATTCTCGCATAGAACGCTGGAGAGCGATCGAGAGATATATTTTTGTTGATGAATCTCTGGTGATACCTATAGCCGAGTCCATAAATGTCATACCGTATAGAAGTTATGTTAATGGCGTGATTGTTCCCACCGAAGATGGTCATACTCATACGGACTTTGCTACGGTATATCTTTCTTCGAGATGATTCGAGATACGCAGGATCCTCGCAAACCAGTACCAGTTTGTATACTATCTTATCATTGGGTGTAGATGCATGCAGAAGCGGATTATATGGAGATGTCTTTTAATTATTCCTACGGCTCTTTTAGCATCGGTTATTATATTTGGTGTTATGCGTATCTTGCCTAATGATATTGTCAGATCAATTACAGGAGACGTACCAGTAAGTGTAGAAGCCCGAGAAGCCCTAGAAACAGAATTGGGTTTGAATAAAGATTTGCATGTACAGTATTTGGAATGGTTGAAGAGTATTTTACTCGGGGAATTTGGGGGGCGCTCATTAGAAACTGGTAAACCGATTGGTTTGATGATTGCTAGACAGTTACCAGTTACAGTCTTGCTTGCATTTTATGCTATGGTCCTGTCCCTGTTATTATCTTTTCCCGCTGGTATATTGGCTGCGGTCTGGAAGGGAAGTTGGTTCGATAAAATTGTGATGATTTATTCGGCTGTGGGCATTGCGACACCACATCTTGTATTGGCCGTGGCGATTCTTTTGGGGTTGGTGGTTTTCTTACAGTGGTCACCCCCAATTATATACTCTATGCCATGGGTTGACCCTTGGAATCACATCCAGATGGTTTTTTGGCCGGCGATGATTATCTCTTGGGAGCGTAGTTCTAACATAGTTAGAGTCATAAGATTCAGTCTGCTAGAGTCACTTGGGCAGCCTTATATTAATACAGCTAGGGGCAAAGGTATGTCTAATGTATATATTGTTCTATGGCATGCGATACCTAATGCTTTGATGCCAATAATTACTATAGTCGCGATAGAATTTGGCGCGTTACTGAGCGGGATTTTAATAGTAGAAACAATTTTTGGATTGCCGGGAATAGGCAGAGGTTTGGTGCAAGCAGCTCTATCCAGAGATTATCCGGTAGTACAGACCCTGTCGCTAATATTGGTATCCCTATCTTTAATCGTTAATCTTGTTTCTGACGTCGCTCATAATATAGTTGATCCACGGGTATCCGCTTTATAGTCATTTGGGCTTTATTCCAACCATGCTTGGGAAAAGAGGACGACGGGAAAATGAGTAATTTGTTGGAGTGCGATATATGGTTGGCCTTTTTAGAGAGACCAGGGTGATTCTCAGTTACATACAATTAATTAATACCGGGGGCATTATATCTGGCATAGCCCTGTTGTTTTTGGTATTTACTGCTTTGCTTTCGAATGTTATAGCTACACATGATCCATTGACTCATAATCTTGGCTTGAGGTTGACTGCTCCGAATTGGGATCACTATTTTGGCACCGATGGATTTGGCAGAGATGTGTTCAGTAGGGTGCTGTATGGGACTCGTATGTCATTGTTTATTGGCGGTACTTCTGCGTGCCTCGCTACCATTATAGGTACCCTCATGGGGATGCTCTCAGCTTATGCTGGAGGGAACCTTGATATGATCACACAAAGAATTTTCGATGCGGTTATGGGGTTTCCGTTTCTCGTTCTAGTTATCCTAGTGGTGGTCGCTTTTCCAGACTCAGTAGTATCCATTGTAATTGGAATCACGATAGCACAGGTTCCACCAATAGCTCGGCTGGCTAGATCGGCCTCCCTGCCATTGAGAAATCTGGATTATATTAATGCAGCGATAGTTAATGGATCAACCAATGCTAGAATAATACTAAAGCATTTATTTCCCAACTCATTTGGGCCGGTTCTTGCTCAAGTCAGTGGATGTTTTGGTGCCGCAGTAACGGCAGATACCTCTCTTGGGTTCTTGGGCCTAGGAGTCCCCCCTCCGCATCCAACCTGGGGGGGCATGATTCAGGATGGGGTTCAGAATTATTTCGAAATCGCTCCCTGGATTACTCTATTTCCCATTGCTGCACTTGTCATCACGTTATGCGTATCTATATTTTTGGGTGACTCAATTAGAAACATTATGGATCCATATAGAATTCCAAATAAATGATTATGTGATCTAGTATTTCCTGGATGTACATAATTGGAACCACTTCCGTTTCATACTTGAGACTATGATGGTAGAATTGTGGTTAACAAGTAGATGGGATCTAATGATATTCCGCTCTCATCTGCCTTAAGTTGCAATGGGAGGGATTTATGCAAGTTACCGAACATGTATTTGTGGCCCATATAGACGACAAAGCTGCGGCTCATCCTGGGGGCTCCAATATCTATTTTGTTGGGGATCCAAAAGATCACATGGTAATAATTGACTCTGGAGATCAGGCCATGGAGTGGCGTAATGGTATATTACAACTCTATGAGAAACTTGGTCGTCCCAATATATCCTCGATACTTATAACCCATGGTCATGCGGATCACATTGGGGGTCTAGATAGGCTGTTTGAAGTTGTTCAAGCTCCAGTACGCTGCCACCCGAAACTAGTAAAAAAACTTGGTGAAATAGTTGGTGAGGATAACGTTCTTAAAATAAATGCCCAAGAACGAATATCCGCTGGCCCTGGGTTATCTTTACTTGCTATAAATACGCCTGGTCATGAAGTAGACCATGTTTGTTATTACATGCGCAAAGAAAAAGTTTTGTTTACTGGAGACACAATTCTGGGCTCTTCCTCCTCTACTGTTAGGGATTTGTCTGACTATATGAAGTCTTTGCATAAATTGTCTCGATACTCATTGGATGTAATTTGTCCTGCGCACGGCGCTTTGGTAGAGAATCCTAGGGCTTCTAGGCTTATACCTTGGTATATTAAACATCGTGAAGAAAGAGAAAAACAGGTTCTTCTTGCCGTGTCAAATGGAGTGAGCGATGTAGATCAAATGGTGAAACAAATTTACCCGCGTAACTTGAAAAAGGCTTTACGACGCGCAGCTGCTGGTAATGTTCGAACACATTTGGATAAATTGGTCAAGGATGGAACTGTCGAAGAGAAGCCAGTTAGTTATACTCTCAAGGGGTAGGAATCAAGCATTTATTTTCGGACGCAATGTTACCGTAGCATTTGCTTTACCTTTTGATAAATAAGAGTAGGAACCCTTACGAAATAGTACGAAGTACCATAGGGTTCCTACTCTTTAGTATCGATTTGTGCCTTTTGTCCGGTGTACTTAGCTTTGTCTTATAGTCTCTCCAGCCTTAAGTACAGCTCTTACTATTTTGTCGTATCCTGTGCATCTGCATAAGTTACCAGCAAGCCAGTGCCTAATGCGTGCCTCATCTGCGTCTGGCTCTCTGTCTAGTAATCCTTTTGCTGCGACAATGAAACAAGGGGTGCAGATTCCGCATTGCAGAGCGGCTTCTTCCAGAAACGCCTGTTGGAGGGGATGTAACCCTTCTGG
>CAYVMY010000027.1:0-607 GCA_964452695.1 uncultured Dehalococcoidia bacterium | reverse complement strand
CCAAGATCGCAACAGGAGGCTACGATTCTTCCGTCTATGGACACCGTGCATGCTCCACAGTTGCCGTCGTTGCAGCCTTCCTTGGAACCTGTAAGCCCTACGACATCCCTAAGAACCTCAAGCAGGCTTTGTCTGGGCTCGCAGAGGAAATCTGTGTCTTCTCCATTGATGCGAGTTTGTACGTGAACTCTCTGTGCCATAACTTTTACTCTCCTCTTGCTCTGGATGTTGCGATCTTGAGTGCACGTTGTGTCATGACCCCTACCAAGTGTAACCTTTGCTTTACCGTGCCTCTCATGTCACTGATTGGGGTCGCCGCGCTTTTGGCTGCTTCTCCCCCTTGTTTGAACGTGTCGTCATTGGCGTCCTTGCCAGCTAGGAAGTCCATTGCTTCCTTAGCCACAACCACCACTGGTGCCACTGAGCCCAACGCAACTCTGGCAGATACTATCTTCTGTTTAGAGTCGTCAAGCACAACGGATACACCAGAGTTTGCCACGGCAATGTCCATCTCGTTTCTTGGTATAAACCTAAGGAAGCTTGCGCCTTGGTTTGCCTTGGGTGCAGGGAAGTTTATAGATACTAGACCCTCGCCGGGCTCAAGAAC
>CAYVMY010000026.1:0-14946 GCA_964452695.1 uncultured Dehalococcoidia bacterium | reverse complement strand
GTTTACAGTAAATATAGAGGGTTTATATAAGTGGATTGTTTGACCTGTAGCCAGTCTCCAAATCCACAATCCAATATGCATGTCAGGTGTATGTGTACACTGTCGTGATCACGTTTATTTCTATAATGGAAGGACTACGCAGAGTTGTTGGTACGTCTAATTATCCATTTAATAAATAGATAGGATAGAACTAGCAGCGATGCCCACACCGGGGAGTAAATCACAATCCATATTTCAGAACCACCCATCAACTGGCCGACCCTGTCGATTCTTCTAAACGCGTCTTTTAAGGTTTCCTGGAAGCTCCATCCGGGTGCCACTATTGGTTCATCACTTGTCGCATCGCGTATAGTGACCGAGATTAGAGACATGGCTGATGTTCGCTCGAGATATTGGATTCGGCCCATTACTTGTTCTATTTGTCCCTGAACAATCGATAATTCATTTTGTATCTTGAGCATATCCTCTACAGACTTAGCTTTTTCAAAGAGGAGAATGTATTGCTCTTCTGTATGGCTTAGATTTTCAAGTCGTCCTTGTAGATCTGAGTATTCTTCCGTAACATCCTGACTCTGACTGGATTCCTCTGTTACTCTTATTGCCATATTGCGCAGATTCGATCGGGCCTCATCGGTTTTCTTTGCAGGTACTCTAAACGAGACTGATCCGTACTCCTTGCCTTCATCACCACCAATATGACTCGATATTACAAATCCCTGCATCTCTGTAGCCATAGAAGAGATGTTGTCAATCGTATTTGTTACTGACTCTGTAAGAAGGGCCATCCATACGTTTTGTACTATTAGTCGGTCTATCGCTATGGAAGGCTGATCCATTGCCCGGGGAGATCTTGGGGCAATAGTTTCCCCCCCATGGAACTCCATATCTGGTTCTGGTATAAACTGGGAAGGAGCCTCAGAAGCATAAGCCATATTGTCGACTCTCCCTGAGCCAGAATCCTCAGTTGGGGACGCGGTACAGGCCACAACTAACAAAATGATTACTATGATCGTTAAGAGATGTTTGGATCTAAATCGCATTCTCATTCTCTGTATTCTATCTAACCGACCTTAAAATCTCTACACAGTTCGTATATGTGATCAATCTTCATATAATAGCAGGCCTCCCTCTGAAGACGGAAATCTCTGGTCTCCAGCAAAAGCCCATGTGAAGGCATTACTGAGTATTTTGCTGTTCGTGGCTCCCGTAAAACCATGGTTGCAGTTAGGTATCTCCTGTGAGTAGAGAGAAGTCGCTTCACGTGCGATGAATCTCATGGAATAGGCCAAGAATGCTGCCGTTGGATCGTCTGATCCATAAGTCATATAAATATCACCCGCGAATCGCCTGATTCCCTCATAGAAATAGTCACCCACGCTATCGTATGCAGAGATCATGAGAATCCTACTTACCTCTGGGTAAAAGGGGGCTACCGCTCCGCATGCTGAACCACCCGCTGAAAAACCTGCAAGGTAAATAGTTGGGGAATCTGATTGACAGATTTCTGTTGAATGGTTTAGCGAATATTCTATGACATAGTCTAGGCTCTCAACGACAATATTGTTCCAGCTAGCATCTTGATAGGAATATGGTTCGTGAGGGAATCTACCTTGTGCATCAGGTTGGGGTGGGTTGTATGTAACGATTGTTCCAATGTTCAGATTTTGCATATACCTAGCTAAAGTGTTCCATCGGTTCCTACGTCCGTCTTTGGATTCGCTGGCGCCTGGTGATATAACTATGATGACATTGGAATTGGAAGGGTAGATAGACATCGGGATTTTGTAGGGTACACGTTGCTCGAAGTATCCTTGAGTCACCTTGTCTAAAACTACGTCTATTTTCCCATTATTTTTTGCCATGAGTACTCCGTTTAAAGCCTGCAGACCTAAAGGAGAGGATAACTAAATTATTGGAAGGCCATATCAAAGACTATCTAGGCTTGAATACGTCAGATTTACTGAGGGCATACTCATGGGTTAGTTGGTAAAGAAATCCAGTATATTGCCAACGCCACTACCATCTAGCCTGTATAACTCAGTATGGCCGCATGCGGCACATGAGACGGTGGCATATTTTTGGTTTTGTATGTTCAGGAATCGAGATATACCTGACCCTGTGGTCCGTAGTTCTCCGGTTCTGTATTCACTAGCATTACACTTCACGCATGAATAATTTCGTCCGGCCATTAAAAACCTCCGCTTCGATTTTGGGTTTCAAGTGGATGTGATATTTGTCAGATTATAAGACGGTTTTATGGCGTATGGGAAGTTGGTTCCGTTATATACGGCAGTTATTTATTTTTGCTTTGAGGTCGAAGGGTAATTCTAGTCAGAATTGTTGGTGATGAGATCAGCAATCCTTTGACCAACCACATTTTCTTCGCCTTCATTGAGCCCAAACATATGAATGGTTATTTTATCTTCGCCCATTTTGGCTCTGGTCCATATAGGGGGGTCTCCTTGTTTGAGCTTATTAACTATATCTTGGGCACTCATTTTGGTGACAGAAATATCGAATTCAAGATTTACGCCGAAGGGCTGGTGCCCAATTATGTTAGTGATCAGGGTAGCCCTCACGCCGGGAATGTCCCTAACGAGAGAAATAATTATATTACTCCTTCGTTCGGCATCCTCTAGGCGATCCTCGCGGTTCAGGGTTACCCACCTTCGCACAGCTGCTACAGCCCCTATCATTTCTTGTCTGTCGATCTTTTGTGGTCTACCTACCCCGCGTATTCGGCGGCCTTCATAACTAACAAAACTTTGCAACGAAAGTTTATATATTGCATCCTCGGTACCAAGAGCTAACCCCGTAGATTGAGGAGCCCCTAGGTACTTGGCAGCTACACATTGGATGTCAGCACCCATGCGAACGTATTTACCCATGAGTTCTACTGGATAAACCTGCCCGGCCGCATCTACTATGACTGGAACCCCATTTCCATGAGCAATAGCTATTGTATCTTCTAGTGATAGAGCATCTGGGTCCTTAGATTGTTCCACCGCGTAATAATGGATTGCAGCAGTATTAGGGCCTATGGCATTTTCTAATGATTTACGCGTGGTTTTTTCCTCAGTTCCAAATTCTACCAATTTTGCCCCTGCCAAGGTCAAACATCTGTCATACCAGTATCGTTGTTTTGTTTGGATCAAGATCTCGTTTTTCATCCCACTGGTGTCTGGGAGTTGCTGAATCTTGTTGTCATCTTCCCCAGCCATGAATGCTGCTGTAGCCAGGGTCAAAGCAGACCCAGCCCCAGAGGTAATGTAAGCCGATGGTACATTTATCATATTGGCTATGGCCTGCCCTGCTTTCTCTTCCAGTTCCATCAGAGGTATATAGGCAGAGTCGGCTCTTTCCATAGCCTCCTTGACTTCCGGAGATGGAGTGGACCCGCCTAGCATGGTTACACTTCCTATGGCATTTATCACAGGTTTAGCACCTATTTCCCTGTATATATTTCCCCAGTCAGAAACTGTCATTGTACCCTCCTGAAATGCCTACTCGTCTGGCAAGCAAAGATGATAACTGGAATTGTATATTGGCAACAGAATAAAACCAAATGTTGGATATGGTGCTCCTCATAACTATGTTGGTTCTAGGAAGAGATAAACAAATGGTTCGTGCATATATGGACATCCATCTACAGGTTTAGAGAGTGGATGTTATCTTAGTGAGCACTGATATCACTCACAAAATGTTCTTTCTCATCTCTATATGTAGAATACCTGCCTCCAAGAATGATTCACCTTGTTCTACGTAACCATGTTTGATATAGAAGTTCCTCACGTAGTCCTGGGCATGTAAAATTATATGTTTTACACCTTTTGCCTTGGCCTCGTTTTCGAGAAAAGCAAGCACAGCAGTTCCCACACCGATTCTCCGCAAGGACGCTTCCACAGCCATTCTCCCTATGCGGCCTTCACTAGGTGTGTCCATAATGAGGCGACCTGTAGCAACTATTATCCCAGAAGCATAAGCCACGGCGTGGATTGCAGAACTGTCAAATTCATCCATCTCTAGTTCTGGTGGCACACCCTGTTCATTAATAAAGACCTCGGCACGCAGAATGTGTATAGCTTCCTTCTCTTGTTGCGAATCCAGTTTTTTCACTGTAAGGAACATGACTAGTGTATTCCAATTTTACGGTTGTGAGATTCTATTATTGTAATGTGTTGTTGATATGGATTCCTAGGCCAGGAGTATTTTGTGTGACATTGAGTATATTATAGTAAGGGAATTCTTGTTGTTACTTGGGAATTTACATTATGCCATTATCAGGGATATATCAGGCTCTTACTATAAAGGATTTCCGCCTTTTATTGTCTAGCAACTCTTTTTATGTAGTTGGAGAGGTGGCTACTTTCGTGGCTCAGGGCTGGCTAGTTCTGTCCTTGACTGAAGATTCCGCCTTATGGGTGGGAGTGGCTTCAGGAATTCGAGGTGTTGGACACATAGGGTTTGCCTTAATTGGGGGAGTTATGGCCGACCGTATCAGGCGGAGAACTGCGCTAGCCATTGTAGCGTTGTTCAGGGCAGGAATTTTTGCTGTATTGGGTCTACTTATAATCACAGGAGAAATTCAACTATGGCATGTGATGATAATCGTATTCATTCAGGGCAGCGGTGATGGATTAATGGCCCCTTTCTTTAATGGCCTTATCTATGACACTGTTGGTCCGAACAGATTGATGAATGCGCTTGCCTACATTTTGGCAGTATTTCATATTTCATGGGCAACTGGATCAATAGCTGCCGGACATTTGATGAACACGATGGGGATCGGGTTTGCATACTCTCTGGCATCAATATTTTGTCTTTTAAGCATTATCCCACTTATGCTGATGCGGGTCTCAAATGTGACTCAAGCCGACCGAGAGCCGATAGCAAGTAATATCGTCCAGGGGATTCACTATGTATTTCAGAATAAGCCTCTCAGAGTACTTCTGATCCTAAGTATGCTGACAGAGGCCTTTGGGTTTTCTTATCTAATTATGTTGCCGGTAATAGCCAAAACGGTTTTGGCAGTAGGTCCGACAGGGTTGGGTTATCTTGCGGCGGCAGGTGGAATAGGATCACTGATAGGAACCGCAGTGATAGCCGTCCTGAGCGAGTTTGGAGATAAATGGAAACTGTTGGCCATCGCTACCATGGGCGCTGGAGTCAGCATTCTTCTGTTTGCCTCTTCTCCGTGGTATGGATTATCCCTTATTTTGGTGGGATTTATTGGGTTGTCTCTAGTTACATACGATGCAGCGATAAATACACTGATTCAAACTTTATCAGCGGATAACATGAGAGGCAGGGTTCTGGGACTTTATGGAATGACTTGGGGATTTACTCCAGCTGGAGGATTTGTTGCGGGATCAGTAGCTAGTGTGATTGGAGCCCCCATTGCTGTGGGTTTGGGCGGGATTATTATTTTGGCATACACCATTGTCGTTATAGCTAGAGTGGATAAGAGTAATCCTTAGTATAATATCGCACTCTAAGTTCACTTCTTTTGTTATATCACGTTGCTTGGGAACTTTAATCTTCGTATGGTTTGATTAAAACGATTGGTATGTGGCGCGAAGTAGCCTTCTTGTAATCATCATAGCCTTTGTAAGAGGCAACTGCTTTTTCCCATAACTCCTCGTAGCAGTGGTTGGTGGTTTCAATGATAAAGGCTTTGGCTTGTTTCACAACTGCCCCAATCTGGAATTCTATTTCCGGGTTTCCTTGGATGTTAATCAACCAAGCCGGATTCACTGGACTACCACCGAAGGATGCAACGAGAATGTATCCGTTACCGTGAGTAATGGCCGCCAATGGAACGGTTCTGTTTTTCCCGGATTTTCTCCCAACGGTCGTTAGCAACAAAAAATTTTGAGACCAGAGCCGCTTCCCTACTCTACCTTTTGAAATACTATATACGTAACCGTGCATCCGGGAGATAATTTTAATTAAATCGAATCTGATACTCATCAATTCCTATGGCATTCTCGGTTGGTATAGTGTTGTTTTATTCTACCAGAATGGATGAGGTTTCTACGGATTTCGGAGTTTGGTCAGAATTTGTAACATATTGGTTTAACATGATCTGTCCTAACTTAAACTTGATGGGACTAACTCTGCCCAATTATTTTCCATACCATTTTTTTGAAACCAACATACTAACAGGTGGATTCTGTTTCCGATGTATTTATTGTTTTGGGTTTGTGATTCCACACGGACTGTAAGCTTTGTTATTGTGTATAATTGGTGGTGTGTAAATCGAGAGTTGTGGAGTAGTGGTTGATTAAGTTTGTTGTTATTATCTTTGTCATTGCCTTCGTTTTTGTATTGCCTATTTGGGGGGTAATTAAACTAAAAAATGAAGGAAAGGGTCAGAAGTGGTTGTGGTTATTGTTGGCTTGGTTATTGGTAGCTGGGGGATTCATATACTTGTTCTTCTGGATACTAGGCGGGGTTTAATTTGAGATCTGATTAGTGTGAGGTTTCTAGGATATAGCAATGGAGTATTGTATGTAGGGTATCCCTTTCATAATTCCAGATAGTCTTGGGCATCTGGGATTATGAAGCAAATCATCTCTTGGGTCTGACCGCTATGTATATTCCGGTTAGTATTGAAATGCCTCCGATTATGCTTGTCTGAGAAGGCCATTCATTGAGAATGGGAATTGCCAATAATGTGGCTATAACGGGCTCGGCCATGACTGTGATGGCTACTAGGGTTGCTGTGGCGTAAGCTAAACTCCAGTTGAGCAATGAATGGCCTAGTACTTGAGGCCCCAGTGCCAGCAAAATCAATGCGATATAGGTATCTTGAGAAAAACCAGTGAAAGACTGACCAGATATGATAGATGCCAAAACCAGAATAATTGCAGCGCCAGTGTAAACCCACGATGCATAGGTCAAGGTAGATATATTTTTCCTTAGACTACGTCCTGCTAACAGGTAACCCACTACAGCAATGGCCCCCAGGAACGCCAGAAGATCCCCAAATAATTTGCCGTCTTCCATGGCATCCCCAACGGTTAGTATTAGTCCTCCGATTATGCCTAAACCAACACCAGCAAAAACATGAGTATTTATGGATTCTTTGAATATAACTCGGGAGGCTAATGCTACAATGAATGGATTCGTTGTAACTAACATTACGGAACTGGTGACTGAGGTATAGCTTAAAGAGGTTATCCAGAAAACGAAATGAAGTGCCAAGCATGTAGACGAAATTGCTAGAAGTAGGAAGTCTTTTTTATCAAAGGGTTTACCATTCGTACTTGGTTTGTTTCGTGGTTTGTTGGGCTGTAAGTTATAACCTATGGATATGCCTATCATAGTTACAGATGCGATAGAGAGGCGATATGAGGCTATAATCAGGGGCGGCGCATCAGCTAGACGTATGAAGATTGCGGCAAAGGACAGAGATGTGACCCCTATGGTCATGACGGAGTATAAAGTGGAAGGTTTGGGGAACATACAGCCAGATTTCCTAACTCTAATTGAATGTACTAATTATGAGTCTACTGCCGAATTTATTATAACTTATCACGCTCAGTATATCCCTGAGTTTGCGTTCTCGTGAGGTTATAAGGTTGGCAGGGATGTGTAGTATCCTTGTGTTCTCGTTGTTAGACCAACGTTGAACGGTTTTGAAGATATGAGTATCCTATTAGTTATACAGGATAAAGTGTATCTATGACCTCCTTAAAGACAGCTGAGCATGTAGAGTCCTAAAAGCAGGGGTGAGAAACTTGAGTACAACAGATGATATCGAACGTCAAGTTAAGTTAACCTTGGAAAGCCTAAACGTGGAATACGAGTGGATTGAGGTTTCCCCTGAGTTTGCAGACACTGCGGCATTTTGTGAAGAGTACGGGTTTCCAATGGATCACTCGGGCAATACGATAGTTGTGGCTTCTAAGAGAGGGGAAAAGAAATATTCAGCTTGCATTGTACTCGGTACGGATAGGTTAGACGTAAACAAGAAAGTAAGAAATCTAATGGAAATTTCCCGGGTCTCATTTGCAACCGCCGATGAAACTATGCAATTGACTGGAATGATGATCGGCGGCGTTACCCCATTCGCACTGCCGGAATCGCTTCCTGTCTATATAGACGCCATGGTAATGGACCTAGATTATGTGATACTCGGTGGAGGAAGTAGATCTGGGAAGCTTAAAGTTTCCCCTTCGGACCTACTTACTATCCCTACAGCTACTGTGATAGAAGGTCTCTCTATCCCAAGATGAATAACACTGTATAGTAGATAATGAATTTGGTAATAATCTGCTAGAGACCGTATTTTCCGTTCCCTACATGTAAGTCCTCAATTACTATGCATCAAAAAGACTTACACTTATTGTGCCGTCCAGCCACCATCAATTACTAATTCAGATCCAGTTACAAAATCCGATTCGTCACTCGCAAGGTACAAAGCTCCGTAAGCGATATCCTTGGTTGTGCCAATTCTACCCAACGGAAGTTTATCCAGAAAACCTTGCACACTTGAACTTCCTGTATTTTTTCATGGCCATGTCGAATTGCTGTGGTTTTAGAAAAGATGCGGACAGCTCCTTTTGACGCTTGATATGCCGGGCCACTAAGAGCAGTGCCAACTATGCCAAATTGGGAGGAAATATTAATAATTGAACCTCCTCCACTCTTACGCATCGCCGGTATGGCGGTTTTGGTACCGAGAAAAACCCCTTTAACATTAACTGTCATTACTCTATCCCAGTCTTCTACAGTGGTATTTTCTATATCTGAGTGGTCTCGGACAGCCGCATTATTTACCAAAATATCTAGTTTCCCAAAATGCTTAACTGTAGCATCGATAGCCTTGTTCCATTCCACTTCATTTGCCACGTCCATAGATAGGAACAATGTATTTAATCCATTTTTTTGTAACTCAGATTGTAGTTTGGCTCCTTCCTGATCAAGCGTATCTGTAAAAGTTACGGATGCTCCATGTTCAGCAAAGAGTGTGGTTATTGTGGCCCCAATTCCACGTGCCCCGCCACTTACGAAAGCTACTTTAGAGGTCAATCTCATCATTTCACCCTTTCTTTAGAGGAATTACTGTCAGTATTAATGGTGGGCGATACTGGATTTGAACCAGTGACCTCTTGCGTGTGAAGCAAGCGCTCTAACCAACTGAGCTAACCGCCCGATTAGGTATGAGGGAAAGTGGCAACGGCGGGATTCGAACCTGCGACCTAGCGCTTATGAAGCGCCCGCTCTGCCGCTGAGCTACGTTGCCGTGTAAGGTACGGCTACCGGAATCTCTCGTCGCTATGATATATTTTGGTCGTACTACGTGTCAATTTTAAGCACTATACTATATGACGGTTTAGTTGGTTTTGGCGGTTCCACCTGTTTATCGTCTTATGTTGGCGCTGTAAGGTTGATATAGAAAACTTAACTTTACCCAGAAAGAGGCCTATGTTAAAATGGGCCCGTTTTGAAGCCACGTGACAAGTAAGTGTTGAATCATGAGAGTAATCGCTGGAGAGTCAAAGGGTCGCCGTATAGGTAGCCTGAGAAACTTGGGCGCTCGGCCAACCACTCAGCGGGTTAGGTCTGCTATATTCTCGGCGATAGAGAATTTGGGAATAGAGGGTAGGCGCGTTGTGGATCTGTACGCCGGCACTGGATCACTTGGAATAGAGGCACTGAGCAGAGGAGCTATATCAGTAGATTTTGTGGAGTCGAGTTCCAAGAGATGTTCACTCCTGCGTGATACTATCAGATCTCTTGGATTTTCTGAAAGATCGAAGATTCACTGTATGAAAGTGGAAAAAGCTATAGATATATTGGATAATTCTTACGATATAGTTTTGATGGATCCACCTTATACGTCTGAGCCTCCACATGGAGTAATACACAGACTTGGCAGTTTGGTTGCACCTGGCGCAATATTAGCATTAGGACACTCTAAGAGGCAGAAGTTGGAACCCAAATATCAAGGCATAACTTTTGTGGAAGATCGCAAATATGGTGACACTGTATTTTCCATGTACAGAGGAGGGGAAGTCTAATGGTAACCGCAATATATCCGGGTAGCTTTGATCCACTGACCTATGGGCATATTGATATTGCTCTAAGGGCTTCTCATTTGTTTGATAAGGTTTATCTTGGTGTGGTCTATACAAAACCCTCCAAGTCGTTCTGGTTTAATACAGAGGAACGTATGGAGTTGTGTAAGGAAGCCCTTAGCCACATACCAAATGTCGAAGTTATCTCCTACAGTGGGCTAACTGTGGATGTCGCGGAGAACTTGGGTGCGCAGGTAATGGTAAGAGGACTTCGTATGGGTTCGGATTTTGAATATGAATTTGAGCTTGCTCTCAATAATGAGAAATTAAACTCAAATATAGATACTATGTACTTGATATCCAGATTGGAACATATATATATCAAATCAAGCTTGCTTAGAGAGATAGTTGAAGGTGATGGTAGGATAAGTCATATCGTCCCACGAAATGTGGAGGTAGCAATGTGGGAGAGAGCCAAGTCTCTTGCATTGGGTTCTTCTTAGGCATAAAAGGGAGGAGGAAAATTATGGAACTCTTGGAATTAGTACAAGAACTGGAGCGATTATTGACTTCTGCGCCATCCCTCCCAGGTACCGGGAGAATAATTATGGATAAGGAGAAGGTGCTTGATCTTGTTGCTAAGATTAGTGTTGCCGTGCCTCGAGACTTGGAGGAAGCTCAGGATCTACTGCAGATGAGGGAAAAGCTTATGAATCAGGCACTCTCCGAATCTAGGCGTATAAGGGTTTCAGCTGAAGAGGAAGCTCAAACCTTAACAAAGGATAGTGAAATAGTTAAGGAAGCAAGAGATCAATCAGATAAGCTAGCTACAGAGGCTCAACTGAAAGCTCAAAGAGTACTTACTGAGGCTGATGATCAGGTGAAACAAAGGATATCTGGGGCGGATGAATACGCTCATAATACTCTTCGGAAACTTGAGGATGATCTTGAGGAACTATTGGCAACGGTCCGTCGCGGTTTAGATGTGATTGACATTGAAGAAGATTCCTCTACGTAACGTTATACTTACCCTTCTGTTTATTAGGCAAGTTCCACGGTCTATGGTATGTAGAGGAATACCAGTAACGAGTACCCTGATGTTCTGATTCGTCCTTCAGGTAGCACCATTCGCTATTCCGTGTTTTTGTCTAGCAAAACTACAGGAGTGTCTGTATTGAATGACATTGATACATGGGAATTGTTAATCGTGGAATGGGTTGTGGTGTAATCTCGATAGGTTTTAATGGCTTGGGACACTAGCTTACAGATTGACGGATGGTATAATTGATGTTTAGGGATGTTTGAAGAAAGAATGCAAATCTCTGTGATTGGCGCCAGTGAACCCTCAGAAGAAGCCTATAGATTGGCAGAAGAAATTGGTTTGGAGCATGGTAAGCGTGGAGTGATTACGGTTACAGGTGGCCTAGGTGGTGTTATGGAAGCAGCTTGCAAAGGTGCAAAAAAGGCTGGTGGGACTACCATTGGGATTTTGCCTGGAAGTGACCCATCTGATGCCAACCCGTATGTTGATTTTACTATATGTACTGGCATCGGGTATGCACGTAATGTTATCGTGGTTAAGTCTGGAATGGCTGCAATTGCGGTATCGGGGGCTTTTGGGACCTTGACTGAGATCGCACATGCCCTAGGAGAAGGGATTCCTGTGATTGGTATTAGAACTTGGTCTATCTTAAGGGATAGCGACGATATTCAACCCATTGTCTATGCGGACAATGCTGCTGACGCTGTTGATAAAGCTATAGACGCGGCCTCCTCGAGACATGGCATCTATTCGTTCGATACTAGGAGAAGTTTTGAGTGATGTAAGAAGAGTAATCGCGAGAGAAATAATTGACTCTAGGGGAAATCCGACCGTGGAGGTAGATGTCACTTTGGAGGACGGTGCATTTGGGCGCGCTGCGGTACCTTCTGGTGCAAGCACTGGGGCTCACGAAGCTATGGAGCTCAGGGATGGGGATGGCAGCAGATTTCAAGGCAGGGGTGTGTTAAAGGCCGTATCTATTGTGAACGAGGAGTTGTCCTTAGCCATAAAGGGTGCCTCGGCTTCTGATCAAGAAGCCTTAGACGGTATCATGATAAATCTGGATGGAACTCAAAACAAGGAACGTATTGGGGCTAATGCCATCCTTGGGGTTTCTTTGGCTGTTGCAAAGGCTGCTGCTATGTCTGCCAACCTTCCCCTATATCGTTATTTATCAACAGGTTCATACAACCTTATGCCTGTCCCAATGTTTAATATTTTGAATGGTGGCAAACATGCTCAGGACTCCGTGGATTTTCAAGAATTTATGGTTATTCCAGTAGGCCTTCAATCTTTTTCAGAATCCTTGAGGGCTGGTGTGGAGATATACCATTCGCTTAAAGTTGTATTGGTTTCGAGAGGCTATGGCACAAACGTTGGCGATGAAGGTGGTTTTGCCCCATCAATGAAATCCAATAAAGAAGCTGTGGAAGCTATCCTTGCGGCCATAGATTTGGCAGGGTATAGACCTGGCGTGGACTGTTTTATAGGGCTAGATGTTGCAGCGACTGAATTGTATGAGAATGGGTTGTACCACTTACCTAAAGAGGGTTTGACATTGGACAACGCGGAGATGTCTAGATATTACGAGGGTTGGGTGTCATCTTATCCCATAATAAGTATTGAAGATGGCATGGCCGAGGACGATTGGGATGGGTGGGGTTTATTGATGGACAAGATCGGCAATAAAGTTCAACTTGTTGGAGATGATCTTTACACAACCAACGTGGGTAGGATAGAAAAAGGAATTGAGGAAAAATGTAGTAATTCAGTTCTTATAAAATTGAACCAAATTGGTACTCTTACAGAAACTCTCAAGGCTGTTAATGTGACTCGAAGTGCCGGTTGGAGTGCGATTATAAGCCACCGATCTGGTGAAACAGAAGATACAACAATATCTGATTTGGTTGTAGCCACGGGATCTGGGCAGATAAAAGCGGGTGCCCCTGCGCGCAGTGAAAGAGTGGCAAAATACAACCGTCTTTTGAGAATTGAAAGAGAACTTGGGCCTGATGCTCAATATGCAGGGAGGAATGTATTTCCTGTATGATGAGAAAGAGGTAAACTAAAGAGCCATACTTGGTAAGTATAGTATCGAGAATATGCTAGCTAGACTCCTCGTCTGTCGGTTGGATTTTGAGGCGACCTAAAATAGTTTGATTTACAAGGAGGGACCATGGCAACACGCATTGGTATCAATGGATTTGGAAGAATAGGTAGGCAGGTTCTGCGAGCTACCATGGAGCGACATCCTGGCAAATTGGAAGTTGCCGCGGTTAATGATTTAACGGATGCTAAGACTAACGCTCACTTGCTTAAATACGACAGTACATACGGTCGTTACCCTGGATTGGTAGAAGCAGGAGATGCATCTATCAATGTGGATGGACACGAAATCTCGATTACGGCTGAAAGGGATCCATCCAAAATACCGTGGGGTGATCTGGGTGTGGATATAGTAATAGAATCTACAGGAGTTTTTACCGACGCAGCCAAAGCAGCTGACCATATAAAGGGCGGAGCCAAGAAGGTGATAATATCTGCACCTGCTACTGGCGAGGACATGACAATTGTTCTGGGAGTGAATGAACAAAACTACGATCCTAGTGTTCATAATGTAATGTCCAATGCGTCATGTACTACTAACTGTGTTGCTACTATGGTCAAAGTTATGCATGATAACTTTACGGTCACTAATGGACTTATGACTACAGTGCATTCATATACCAATGACCAAAGAATTCTTGACCAAGGTCATGGGGACCTGCGCCGAGCCCGTGCTGCCGCAGAGAATATCATTCCTACCACTACTGGCGCAGCGCGTGCTTGTGGAATAGTTATGCCAGAACTTCAGGGTAAAGTACATGGACTATCCCTTCGCGTGCCTACAGCGACGGTGTCCGTTACTGATTTCGTATGTAACGTGGAGAGTGAAGTTACTGTTGAAAGTGTAAATGCTGTCTTGAGACAGGCCTCAGAAGGTTATCTCAAGGGAATACTGGGGTATAATGAGGAACCTTTGGTTAGCACAGATTACAGACAAGACTCTCATAGCTGCATAATAGACGGTCTTTCGACTATGACGATTGGTAAGAATATGGTTAAGGTACTGGGTTGGTATGATAACGAGTGGGGTTACTCGTGCCGTACGGCAGACCTTTGTGCATTTTTGGTGGATAAGGGTATATAAGTATTCTTCTAAATAGGTCTTGATGTGCTGTTGAACCCGATATGGAGTTCAATTAGGGTAATGAAACGTGGGTTGATCTGATACACATCGTTGAAACTTGGCTCATCCGATCTGGTCTCCGCCACGTTTCAAGCCAAGTGAGTTTGATACTGGCTTTAGGGCGTTTATAACGAAGTTTATGTGCTGATCCAAGTCAACACCAAGGTCCGTTGCGCCATTAACTATATCTTCTCTGTTTATGGACTTGGCGAACCCCTTATCTTTCATTTTGCGCTTTACCACTTTAGGGTCCACATCTTCAAGGCTTTTGGTAGGCCTTACGAGACCTACGGCAGTTATAAACCCAGATAATTCGTCCACAATACGGCCCTAATTATCTCATCGGAACAGCCTTTTTCTCTTAATATATTTGCCCCGAATTCAGGGTGTTGATCTGGAGTCGGGCAAATATCCCAATCGAAATCGTGAAGCATTCCTGCCATACCCCAAATTTCCTCGTTTTCTCCAAAGTGTTTAGCATAGGCACGCATCACTGCTTCTACTGCAGTGGAATGTCTTAGCAGGTTGTCGGATCTTGAATGTTCCTTCACTAGAGACCAAGCATCTTGGCTGTTCATTATTTCCTCCAAGATATTGTATTATGCGTAATGTGTTAGCCTGAATATACATATTACTTCATAATATCGTAT
>CAYVMY010000025.1:12739-15051 GCA_964452695.1 uncultured Dehalococcoidia bacterium | reverse complement strand
ACCCTGATCCTTCAATCCTTGCCAGTCTTCAAGTGACGCTGGCACTCCCATAGACAGAACGTCTTCACCAGCCAGTTCCTTCAAAGGAGGATCAGGATTCAGTATCACACCGCCTCGGCTGTTAATATTATTTACAAGAACATTGAGTGCATAAATTGCTTTCAGATTAAACAAGCCTGATGTGTGAGCACCAGCGGAACCTCCTCCGATCGCTAAAGCAGGTTGATTTTCTGAGCTAGCAAATTCGTGAGCCAGACTCTCTATCCTGGAGGAATCCACGCCAGTTGCAACCCTAACGCTCTCGCTATCAGGATCGAAATTATCCAAGGATGGGAGGAATTGCCCATCGGTCAAAGATTCGCTGTAATCGCTCGGAACGTAGCCATCCCTGATCATCACATAGGCCATACTCAAGGCCAAAACACCTTCACCACCAGGCTTCACAGGTACCCACTCATCAGCACTTGCGGCACTCATGGAGAACCTGGAATCTACTTGAACGTGCGTGCCTCTATGCCTTGACTCACCTTGTCGAAACTCCCCATAGGCCCTGGCATATCTCACAGGTGATTGCCAAGTAGACAAGAAGTCTGCCCCAAAGGCAACTAGATGTTTAGTGTTGGCTATATCAAACTCAGGCATCCTATCCTGACCGAACACAGACTTCACCGCCTGCGTTAACGTAACCTGTTCCAAAGATTCGAAAGCCAAGTGGGATCCACCGTATCCCTTAATAAATTCTGACGTGAGAAGACCCAAGTGTCCCCTCAAGGGACCTGTCACAAGCCGAAATTTGCTCTTGTCGCTCATATCAGACAACTTATCAGCCAGTATTTGCCGAGCGGAATCCCAACTTATAGGAGCAAGTTGCCCAGACCTCTGACTTCTATACAACGGCTCAACCAGCCGGTCCGGGTGGTATAGAGCCTGCAACGCAGCCTCGCTACGAGCGCTATGACGACCTTGATTGATAGGATAGTCCGGGTTACCTTCGACCTTCTTTGCCCTGCCTTCAACGACCCTAACTATAATACCGGAACTCATATCAAGCTGACATACAGTGGCAAACCAATTATCAATTCCAGAAACAAGATCCTCAGGCATATCAACAGGACTCTCTATTTGGAGTTCTTCTTCCGGTATCCGACAGCCATTAAAGATCACCGCTCCAAGAGCGGACACTCCTGACCATCTCAAGAACTGCCTTCTGGTTATACCCATCTTTTCATACCTACCTTTAGTAGTGACACGTGACGCAATCCGTAGGAGCGTTGTGGTCTCTGTGACAATCTATACAATCACCCATCTTAAGACTTCGAACCTGCTTTACCTCTGCCATGCTCGCCACGTCTCCATGACATGTAGAACACACATCCGAGGCTACTAGAGCCTGTTCGCCAGATGGCAGGAGGTTGCCCGGTTGCGTGAAGAATCTCATGTGAGCTTCATGCACAAATCGGACATGGTCTGGAAGCCTATGAACTCTTTCCCATGCCAAGGGTTCTCGAGAGTCCCAAGCATCAATTACCTTCATAACTTCTGGCAAATCACCGCCGACAGCCTTGTGGCAGTTAATACACTGTTCCACTGGAGGCACACCTGCAACTGCCCCTTTATCTACGTTTCTATGACAATAAGTGCAGTCCATACCCAAGCCGTAAGCTTCGCTACCATCTTCATTAAGTTTAGGATGCCCTTCTAATGACATCAGCACACCGTCCCCTGCATGCACCGTATGCGGGAACGCAACAGGCGGCTCAGGAGCTGCCTCTAATCCAAGCGCTTCAAAGCGTGTGTTCACCCAAGCCCCTTCTTCGAACAGTCCCGCCAGGGTGAGAACCAACCCTCCCGTAGCAACCATTCCAAGGACTCCTAATATTAAGATGTGTTTTCTTCTTAGCACTTTTTCTAGTTGTTCTCTTTCAACATGGATTGCAGCGACATCTAAATAAGCCACCTAGGCCAAAATGACTCGATAAGTCCAAGACCAGATATAAAATTAGACATAGCAAATATCACTCCCACCAGCGCGCCAAGCGCAGCCATGTAGAGGAATCTACGCACTGCTAGGACACCGCTGGGTAAGTGACCGGTAGTAACAAGGGAGGGAACAATAGCGTGGGCCAGTAAGAAGTTGGCTCCGAATCCAATCGAGAATTCAACAAATAACCAAAGAAACTTGAGCTCTCGCCCTATTTCGTTCGGTCGGGTCAAGGGCCCCGGGAGCTCCTATTCGCCGATCTACTGGAAGTACCGTGGCGGCGGTCCGTAGCAGTGGAAGAACCTTGGCGGCCGTGGACTTGGCTCGCCGC
>CAYVMY010000025.1:11958-12729 GCA_964452695.1 uncultured Dehalococcoidia bacterium | reverse complement strand
CCAAATCCTATCGAGAATGCAACAAACAACCAAAGAAACTTGAGCACCCGACCTGTTTCGTTCCAATCAGTTCTGGTGATATATTCTGGATCCATCTTATCTGCAATAATCTCTGTTATAAATACATTCGGCTTGTCACAAAAACCCACCAACGATGCGATCTCTGGAAGTCCTTAATTGATAAAGGCGCCACTTTGCAACAAGTTTCACATAGTGTACAATCCCCCTAACGAGTTCGTCAATACTTCCTAGCTCAGAAGGTGGATAACATCATGAACAAACAAATAAACAATGAACCCCTATCCCTAAGCAGGCGCTCCTTCCTATTACGGGCATCGATGATTCTGGCAGCGGCTGCGGCTTTTTCGACTGTGGCCAGAGCAGCAACTAGTACAACCAAACAAACCAAGGTCGCGAATCAATCTATGTTCACGCCCAAAACAGGTTCCCGCACGAAGTTCCTAGGAAGATGGTTCAGTCAATTCAGGATTAGATAGGCCAAAATCGCAAAAATGGCAAAGAGACATAGCAATCTACGATGTAAGGCCAATCATAATAAATTTGAGTACCGTTAATAGACACCCATCTCAAAGATCCGTGCAAACGTTAACTTTTGTCGCACTACTTGCAGTTATTGCATTGCTAACCGCAGGTTGCTCTACAAACCCACACGCTCTCGAAGCTAACCACATTCTAGAACTATCGCAATCCAATCCACTTTCAAGCGCTGTACACCTCGAAGGGAAAACTCTCGTAAGATCTTCAGATGCT
>CAYVMY010000025.1:0-11948 GCA_964452695.1 uncultured Dehalococcoidia bacterium | reverse complement strand
AGGCCGACATAGACGCAGCCACAGATTTACCGCAAAAACAGGATGTTATATCCTCATATCTGAATCAAAGAGAAGATATAGATTGTGTGATAGACAGCCTAGAATCCTCGTTGCAAGAAGAGATAGCTGTGAGTTGCAAAGGGAAAACATTAGTGAATTTAAAGGGTGAATATGGTCTCCTTGGAGTAGAAGAGTTGTCAGAACACCTTAAGGATATTGACTCAGATCAATCCAAAAGGCTATACGTGACTGACCATCTCCGATCATTGGATGGAGTAAACTAAATTTCACGTATCCTAGACTCCATAGACCAAGTTCAAAGATCTCGGAACATACCGATTCTTGGCTCCCTAGTCAGAATCATCCACAAATTTCCAATAGTTTATGAAGGCAAGGAATTGGTGCCATATTCTCGGATAGACTTCCTAATAGAGAAACTGGATAACATTGAAAACGAGGCCGAGCGCCGTTCTATCGCGAAGATGGAGTTTAACGACTAGCCTTCGCCACATCTATATACGTCCAAATTGCCTATCTAGCTCTGCCCTCTCAAATCGAATCATAGTTGGCCTACCGTGAGGACAATTTAGTGGATGGTCCGTGCCCTCAAGCTGGATCGCTAGAGATAGCATTTCGTCCATAGCCATTGTGTCACCCGACTTAACAGCCGAATGACAAGCAATGGATTTCGCTAGACCTTCCACCCATTCAGGAGTTTCAGACGGATATCTATCCAATTCCTCGAGTATCTCGAACAGAATGCTAGACACATCACGATTAGCAATATAATCCACCACTCCTCTGATCAAATAGGAATTTCCCCCAAAATGTTCAATCTCAAAGCCGAACCTATTCCATTTTTCGAGATCCATCTCCAATCCCAATGTTAAATGACTAGGGATTTCCAATACAACAGGATCTAGTAATCCCTGAATATGATTAGCATTCGATTGAAACCCTGACCAAACTTTTTCAAACAGGACTCTCTCATGAGCGGCATGCTGATCTATAAGGTACATACCATTGGAACCTTCTGCCACTATGTAAGTATTCTGTAATTGACCAAGAATTTTCAATTCAGATAAAACTTCAGCTGACTGACTGTGCTTAGGAGCATCATCAGCAATCTGTCGAATTACAGGCATAGAAGACTGTCTCGTATGTCCCAGACTAGCCGGTGCCTGTGCAAGTGAAAACTCTTCTTTAACTTTAGTATCTAGTCCAGGCCAATGGGAAACTGGTGAACTGGAGATTAAGCTGGCTCTTACCAAGCGTTCCAGTGATGAAAATACCTCCTTCTCCCTGCTCAGACGCACCTCTAATTTGGCAGGATGCACGTTCACATCCAAATCGCTCGGCGGAATATCCAGCCCTATTATAGCAACTGGATATTTTCTTGTAGTAAGAAATCCCCGATATGCCTGTTCGATAGCATAAACAAGTGTTCGGTTCTGAACCCACCGCCTATTGATCAATAAATTAATATAGCCACGACTGGCCCTGTTAACATGCGGAGGGCTAATTAGCCCTCCCACCCTCAGCCTAAAGCCCGTATCCTCACTCTCGAAATCTTGGCCTAGACGTATTAAGTCACTTGCCAATTTGACCCCATATATTGATGAACAAACATCCACAAGGTCACCGGATCCTATTGTCGAAAAAGTACGGCGACCATCTTGAGTAACTCGAAAGCTGACACTCGGAAAGGAAAAAGCTAACCTTTGCACCACGACTTGCACCCTGTGAGCCTCTGAAGAATGAGACTTGAGAAATTTAAGCCGCGCTGGAGTGTTTGAAAACAATCTTTCCACAGACACCGTAGTGCCTTTTGGGCTGCCATAGGGCTCCTCAATTACAATTTCCCCGAAATTCAACTTGAGTAATGTGCCTGCTACTTCCTCACTCGTACGAGAGACCAAAGTCATATTGGAAACAGCGGCTATGCTCGGAAGGGCTTCCCCCCTGAACCCCAAAGTGGATAAATATTCCAAGTCATTCCCATTAACTATCTTGCTTGTAGCAAATCTCTCAACTGCGATTCTGGCCTCGGAAGAAGTTATGCCATCACCATTATCAACAACTCTGATAAGCTTTAAACCACCATCTTCTATTTCTACAGAAATAGAAGATGCACCTGCATCCAAGGAATTTTCAACCAATTCCTTCACAACCGAAGAAGGCCGTTCTACGACCTCTCCCGCCGCAATAGTGGAGGCTACATGGGAATCGAGAATTCTTATTGCCAATCCTCTACGAAATCTCCCTCAACGTGTTTTCATAGCGAAGTACTGGACTTAAATGAATTGTTGTATGAATCGTGCAACAGCCCGATACTATGAATTATCTGGTATATACTTTCCATTTCCCTATCAGACGGATCACTATAAACGTAAGGGGTCACTCTAATCCCACCGAAAACCCTAACTATATCCAGATAATCGTCAATTATAATATCTGGCATAATGGAGACCCCAAAGCCCTTAAGCCTTCTCATATAATCGCTAAGTGGCTTATGAAAACAATCAGTGACAAATGACTCCAAATTGTGTTTCCTGACCTCAAACCAGCGGATACCCATGCCAGACCAAACGTATATGGAGTGGCCTTCTTCCTTGAGCCTAGTGAAGGTCTCGAAAACCCCTGGGCGAAGCTCACCGTCCCTAGTAATCAATGTATAGTCACAATCAAAAAATACATTCACTATGCCACCTCTACAGCTGGGCTAATTAATCCAGTAAGCATACCCACTATTATAAACTCGTCGACCACAAGCTACAATCTCTAAATTCACTTTAAGCTCTAGTCTTAAGAATTGTCGAGGCCAGATATTCCAGATATTAAAGAATATAGGCAAGATCCAACAGACGTTTTTATTGCAATCTACAACCCCATTTTCTTGCAGAAAACATCGCCAGGGGTTACACTAAATAGGGATGACACCGCTTCACCTGAGACATATGGCTACCAAGACGTCCGAAATGCCGTTGTCCCTGGAGACATACACATACAACACTGTTTGTAACACTCCCAAACGAAGGTACTCACAACTTCGGCGCGCCCAACGGGCAGTCCCAATAAGTGCACATTCTTATCACTCATGCTTCAAACACATCAACATTGCTGAGACAAAATATTTGTCCAATGCGGAATTAACCGGAGGCATTTGAAAGATGCGTGAAATACTCGGTAGAAGCATAATATCCTTGGAGGATCTGTCCATACCAGAAATCGAAGCCATTTTCGAAACAACAGATCACATACGTGAAAACTGGAATGAATATCAAAAGCACGCCTCCAATCTTATAGCTGCTACTTTGTTTTACGAGCCAAGCACCAGAACTCGTCTATCCTTTGAGGCAGCCATGCAGAGACTAGGTGGAGGTACCATATCCACCGCTGACGCAAGCTCATCATCAGCTGCAAAAGGAGAGTCACTTTCTGATACGGTTCGAGTCGTCGGAAGCTATGCCGACATCTTAATGATTAGGCACCCGTGGGAAGGCGCCGCGAAGTTGGCCTCTCAATACTCTCCAGTCCCAATAATAAATTCTGGGGACGGTAGCCACGAACATCCAACTCAAACCCTATGTGACCTATATACGCTCAGGGAACACCACGGGTCTCTAAAAGGCCTTAAGGTGGCCTTATGTGGGGACTTACTTAACGGTAGAACTATCCATTCACTAGCATTCGCACTCGCTCGTTTCGGTGCCAATATAATATTCGTTCCAGGTGAGGGTAATGACATACCTGATTACGTATTACGCAGATTGGAATCAGATTACAACGCCCACATACAAAGGGAAGAGCTTGGCATCCTAAGCGCTCTTTTCAACACACCCGAAGAAAGCGACAACCTAGAAACTGTCAACGCTATATACATTACTCCAAAAGACTCTCACCAACTAGCTATGTCAACCATTGAAGGAACCAAAATGAAATTTGAAGTATCCAATGGAGAGGACCTATCAATATATGTGACACGCCGGCAAACTGAAAGGACATTATCCGCGAGCGATAGCAAAATGTATCCCAAAATGACGTTCGAAGCACTACAATCCAGTGCATTCAAGGACATATCCATTCTCCATCCGTTACCTAGAATTGACGAACTTAGTCCACAACTCGACGAAGATCCGAGAAGTTTGTATTTCAAACAAGCTGCGCTTGGAGTCCCCGTTAGGATGGCTCTGATATGCCATGTGCTCGGTCTACTCGAAAATGGACCAACGAAACAACATGCAGCAGATTTCTTCAACCAGCCCAAGGTAATTTACTCGCAAAATACCATAACATGTGGAAACCCCACATGCGTGTCGAACATGGAAAGCCAATTTGCTAAATCGGAATTTGAGATTGTAGATAGGAGCGGATACAATCTCGCATGTTCATATTGCGATTGGGAAACCCCTGCCACCTACGCCGGAAACACAAATTCTAATGTATACTATCCATCGTATCTTCTGGACAGAATACTCCCTTCGGTCCTTTTGGAGCACGTCAGGTTCTTCGACTCCGCCGAACAGGCAGAAACGCAGGGATATCGATACATATCAGGCAACTGGGGGAAATACGATCCAGACAAGGGAAGATCGGCCAAGTCATGGCTGGCTTTCACACGGAACAATCTCTTATGAAAACCATAATAAAGAACGGCAGAATCATAGACCCATCCAAACAACTGGATGTTGTAGGCGATATATTAATCGACCACAACATAATAGCCGACATCGCTAATCACATAGATGGATCCACAGATGCAACAATAATAGACTCTTCAGGCATGGTAGTATGCCCTGGCTTTATAGATCTTCATTGCCATCTCAGGGAGCCAGGATACGAACACAAAGAAACTATACTAACCGGAACTAGAGCTGCCGCCAAAGGGGGATTCACTACTATTTGCGCCATGCCAAATACTAATCCTGATATGGACAATATACATACGATCGAGTCGGTAAAAAAGATAGCCAAATCCCACAACTACTCTCGTGTCTTACCAATAGCATGCGTTACACTTGGGAGAAAAGGCGAAACACTAGTGGATATGCATAAACTAGCCCAGACTGGAATAGTTGGATTCAGTGATGACGGCAATCCTGTCAGCAGTGATCAAATAATGCACGAGGCCTTAGCAAAAACCACAGAATTGGACCTTCCAATAATAAATCATTGCGAAAACCTTACAATATCCGACGGGGGAGTGGTGAACCAAGGTCGAATTTCCCATATGTTTGGCCTGAAGGGATGGCCATCTACAGCCGAGGACGTTATGGTGGCAAGGGATATAGCCCTTGCGGAGTTAACACAAGGAAAACTCCACATAGCACATGTAAGCACCAAAGAAAGCATTGATTTAATTAGAAAAGCCAAAAACCGTGGGGTAGATATGACTGTAGAAGTTACCCCTCACCACCTTACACTCACAGAGGATTGGGTTCACACAAATGAAAACGGTGTTTCTTCTTACAACACCAATGCCAAAGTCAATCCGCCTTTAAGAACGCTAGAGGACGTCGATGCCCTTATTGCGGCCCTTTCAGAAGGAGTTATAGACTGCATTGCCACAGACCATGCTCCTCATTCGCTGCAAGATAAGTCTACTAATTTCAATCAAGCCGCCTTCGGTATAACAGGGCTAGAAACTGCACTTGCATCTCTCCTCCCACTAGTTTCCAAAAACAGAATCAGCCTAAACACCTTAGTAGACAAACTTACATACGGTCCCAAAAAAATTATCGGACACAGCTATTCCAGCTCCGGCAATATTAGCCGTGGGTCATTGGCTGATATAACTATATTCGATACCTCCAAGGAATGGACTGTGGACGCTGTCCACCTGGAATCAAAGGGGAAAAATACGCCTCTCTATGGGCTAAATCTTAAGGGGCAAGTGATGTTTACAATCCTAAGCGGCACCGTAGTCTATGAAAACAACGGGGTGTTAGATGACTGAAGAAGCTCTATTGGTTCTCGAAGACGGCTCGTTCTATAAAGGGATTGCCTTTGGAGCGTTGTCGCCAGCTTACGGAGAAGTAGTATTCAATACTAGCATGACTGGTTACCAAGAAATGCTCACGGACCCTTCCTATGCTGGTCAAATCGTGATGCCTACATACCCGATAATAGGCAACTATGGCATAAACGGAGAAGACATGGAATCCAGCAATATAAAAGTCTCTGGTTTCGTAGTAAGGGAGCATGCGACACGCCCAAGCCACAACCTGTCTCAAATGACGTTAGATGAGTATCTATCTTCTCAAGGAATCATGGGGATTTCAGGTGTAGACACAAGGGCAATAACTAGAAGGCTTAGGTCCAACGGCGTGATGATGGGAATGATAACATTAGGAACATCTCCTGAAGCAGCATTCTCGGAAATAAAGAATATGCCCAGATACGGCACTACAGATCTGGTTTCATCAATCAGCACCGATCACAATTACTTATGGGGAGATGACTCTAATACTAGCCCCCTAATACTCGTAAGCGATTATGGCGTCAAATACAATATTATGCGGCTGCTAACTTCGATGGGCTGCAGGGTAGTGGCCATTCCATCCCAAACTTCAGCAAAAGACATATTATCCCTCACCCCTGACGGCCTTATTATGTCCCCTGGGCCCGGCGATCCCGCTCTCCTAGATTTCCAAGCCATAACAGCGAAAACTCTCATAGAAGAAATACCATTTATGGGCATATGCCTCGGACACCAAATTCTAGCAAGGGCAATGGGTGCTGAGACCTTCAAACTCAAATTTGGTCACAGGGGGGGCAATCACCCAGTGCAAAGTGCCTTTACGGGAAAGGTTTATATTACAGCACAAACCCACGGGTACGCTGTGGTTGCAGAGTCTCTGCCTGCAGATCTGGAAATAACCCATACAAACCTTAACGACGGAACAATAGAAGGCCTAAAGCACAAGCATAAGCCAGTTATGAGCATACAATATCACACTGAGGCTTCCCCGGGTCCAATGGATAATGTGTACCTCTTTTCCACATTTCTCGATATGGTAAAGAGCCACCAGAGAGGCATAGAGTGAACAGAATCAACCTCAACATAAGTCAACCATAAACCCAAAATGTTATAAATGCCATTGAAGGCTTACGCTTTTGTGATATAATCCGCTATCGTGGCTCCCAAAATTGCTGCACGTAAAAAAGACATACGGTACTAATACTAATGACAGACCAAGAGATAACTATAGAAGTAAAAAATCTAACCAAATTCTACGGTGATTACCCTGCCATAGAAGACCTGAGTTTCTCTGTAAACAAGGGTGAAATTCTCGGGTTTCTCGGACCAAATGGTGCTGGCAAAACCACAACTATGAGAATTCTGACCGGGTTTATGCCACCCAGTGGTGGCACCGCTAAAATAGCTGGATTCGACGTTGTGTCAGAATCTCTAGACGCAAGAAAACAAATCGGATACCTACCTGAGACTGTACCATTGTATCTAGACATGACGGTCGAGGACTACTTGGATTTCCTAGGAAAAATTAGGGGAATGGATAGAAATTGGAGGCAAAAGCGTATTAGTGACGTCATTGGAATTTGTCATCTAGAGGAATACCAATCATCACACATTGGAAAGTTTTCCAAGGGATTCCGTCAACGAGTTGGCATAGCACAAGCGATAATCCACGAACCCGATGTGCTGATTATGGATGAACCAACGATAGGAATAGATCCGATTCAAGTGGTGGAAACTCGAAACCTTATTCGCAGTCTTGGCGGCGAGCACACGGTACTACTTAGCACCCACATACTCCCAGAGGTCAGCACCGTATGTGAAAGGGTTGTAATTATACACGAAGGGCAAGTCGTAGCGATAGATAAGCCCCAAATTCTCTCGGAACGATTAAGTGGAGCAGAGAGAGTCGAGGCGGATATAAGAGGCCCTGCAACAGAAATTATGAGTGCATTAAGAGATATCGCTGGGATTAGGGATGTGAGCAGAACAGATGATTCTGGATATTCCACATACTACATAGAGTCATCAGGAGGCGAAGATCTCAGGGAAAAGATTGCCAATACGATATCAGAACGAGGATGGGGACTCCAACGAATGCAGCCTATTCTAATGACCCTTGAAGAGATATTCCTAAGCCTTACCAATAGAGAAAAGTAGCACATATGAGAAACACTACAGCAATCGCCTGGAAGGAAATCAAAACATACTTTGCAAGCCCTATGGCATACATTATCGTAGCCGTCTACACTGCTCTTGCCTCTTATTATTTCGTCTCAAGTATTAGCGGAGTTCTTCCGGAGGCTAGTATTCGCGGATTTCTAATGCCAAGTACATTAATATTCACTCTACTTGCACCTGTGCTTACAATGAGACTTCTTGCGGAAGAACAAAAATTGGGAACATTAGAACTTCTTATGACCGCCCCACTCCTCGACTACGAAATAGTCCTAGGAAAATTTATCGCCGCTATAGCAACTCTTTTATCAACGCTAGTGCCAACTCTCTACCTGGTGCTTCTTCTTTTCTGGTTCGGTTCTCCAGATATAGGGCCAATACTGACTGGGTATTTCGGGTTCGTGCTGTTCGGTATAGCCTCACTGTCTGTTGGACTTTTTGCCTCATCACTGTCCCCAAATCAAATTGTATCAGCTGTCGTGGCGATGGGAATATTGCTATTCCTTTCTGTCATAGACATGGCTGCAAACTACGTTGGAAGCGGGCTGGTAGAAATAGTGCTACAAATGTCCCTTACCCATCACTTCGACGACTTTTCCAGAGGAGTGATAGACACACACGATTTGTTCTACTATCTGATATTCACCTCCTTTCTGCTTTTCATTACTGTCAGATCCCTTGAATCTCGAAGGTGGAGATAGTAAACATGAGAAGGAATCGGTCAAGACAATCTCCAGACACCCAGGATTCTGATCAAGTAAGCCAGTTTAGCCCGCGCTCGGCCCTAAGGGGAGCTTCATTATCCCTCTCCATAGCTTCTATATTGATCCTAGTTGCTGGAACAGGAATCTATCTGGTGGTACCAGAGTTGCAAACTCCGGCACTTATATTGATTGGCATCGCCTTCACTGTCATTGGCATACTTATCCTAAACGATTTAGGGTCAGTTAAGAACGTTCTCACAGCCCGCACCGGAAAATATACAACCAATACATTAGTGATGCTTCTAGCTTTCTCGGCCATAGTAATATTGCTAGGGTACATATCTTTCCAAAACTCTCAGCGTATTGATATGACCGCCACAAGACAATTTACGCTATCCCCACAAACACTCAAGGTTCTCTCAGAACTCGACGAGAATGTCGAGGCAACGGGATACTTTAGCCCAAGCGACATAACCCAACAAGCAGTAAAGAGTACCGTGGATGATTTTCTCCATGAATTCAGCCGACGCAACAGAAACTTTTCATACGAGTTTATTGATCCAGACCTGAAACCATCAAAGGCTAGGAGAGACGGCGTAACTCAATATCCTACAATTGTCTTCAAATCACTAGATTCCAACAAGAACCCATACAGATTCACACCAGTATTCTTTGAAGACAGTGCTGGTAAGGCCACCTTCAACGTATCGGAACAAGATCTAGTAAGCTCTCTGCTGATAGTCACGGGAATGGAACAGAAAACCATTTACTTCACGACAGGACATGGAGAACGCAACCTCAAGGACACTGAGGAGGAAAGCGCCGGATACGGGTTCGTACGAAGTGGACTAATTGGGGAGAATTACAGTGTATGTAGCGTAAACCTTAGACAAATAACCTCGATACCTACTACTACCACTGGTGCCAACTGCGGGGAATCAGCTGCTGCTGTGCTGATAGTAGCCGGGCCAGACACCCCGTTCCTAAAGGACGAAAGGGAAATAATTCAAGAATACCTTCTTGCCGGCGGGCAGGCATTATTCTTAGTGGACACCCATTCAAATGCTTCTACAAGTCAAATCCTCGAGAAATGGGGTGTCTCCTTGATACCTGGCGCTATAGTGGATCAAGGTAACTCTCTGGCTGGTGACCCACGAAGTCCATTAGTAAGACGTAGCCAGTACAATCAAAACCACCCAATCACAATTCCTCTTGATGACACTTTCTTCTCTGAAGCAACTGGAATCTTGGACGCATTGGAACGGGCGCCAGAGGGATTGCCGCCAAACCCAGACGCGCAAAACATAAGTCTAAACTTACTAGCAGAAACTTCAGTCTTTAGTTGCATAACAGCAAATAAAGACCAAACAGACTGCTACGACTTAGATGATATCCCTGGACCTCATGCCATAGCAATAACGATAGAGGCAGTAGCCCCTGTGGGATCGCCTGTATTCAACCCATACACTTCTGATGATGATGAAGTCAACCTTACTTCTATAGTTGTATTTGGAGATTCAGACTTTGCTTCTAACAAATTCTATTACGCGTTCAGCAATGGCGACTTTTTGATTAACGCCGTGGATTGGCTCGCCCAAAGGTATGACTTAATCTCTATAAGACCTAAACCTCAAGCATTTAGACAGCTTATAGTCAACCAAAGAGAATTCGATTTCATACGCTACTCCAGTTGGTTCATGATGCCAGCCTCCATTTTGATGTTAGCTGGATTGGCATGGTGGCGACAGAGATAAAATAAACCGTGAATATTCGAACATCTATATTGCTCTTAGCTATACTGGCTTTAATATCGGGATATGTTTTCTTTGTAGACGTAAGCATCCAGACCTCTACGGAAGAAGAACCCCCATGGCTCTATAATGTAGATATGGAAGATATGAATCGGTTTACTATAACCGTGGAGGGTAAAGAGGCAATATTCTCTTCCATCGGCAACGGACTGTGGCATATGGGAGAACCTGTAGGAGGCATTCCTGTAGCCGGAGAAAGATGGGCTGGCATTGAACTAATTCTTAGCGGCCCCAAAACACGAAGACTCCTGGACTCAGAACCAGAAGATCTGGTTCCTTACGGCCTAGACTCACCTGTAGCGAGGGTCGAGATAGAGCTCAAGGATGGCCGAGTTATTCCCCTCGTGCTCGGCAGCGAAACCCCTGATGAAGGAAACCAATACGCTCAAATAGACGGTTATCAACAAGTATTTACAGTTTACTCAGGATGGGGGGAAGTGCTAGGTCGCTTGATAGAGGATCCACCGTATCCAAAATGGTACTATCAACTAGATACATCTCAGTTAATACACATCGCTCTAGCAGCAAATGACGAAGAGGTCTCCATTACTAAGGAAGGATCACATTGGAATTTCAACGATGCTAACAAGACTAAAGTTCACGAAGAAACGTTCTCTCACATAATTACTTCCCTTGAAAAACCCACTTCTCAAAAATCAGTGGAGCCCCAAGTATACGACGACGGTCTCGCAGTTTACGGACTGGATACTCCCATGTTGACCATGTTTTATATCACTGGCCGCGTAGAAGATGGAATAACCTACAGAAAAGAACACCTAATGTGGATTGGAGACAAAAACGAAAGCGGCACAGGCTACTATGGAAGATCTAGTCAAGATACGGGTAGACCAGACGTATATGAAATCGAATCCACCTGGGTTGAGAACTTACTGCAGATAATCGAAGATAATCCCAAGATTGACTCCTCGACGATAGATTAGGAGCCACACACTGTAATTCCAAACTCCTGACTACTAAGAATCAACATTAGAATAAATTCGAGGTCCTCCCATCGAGATCTAATTCAGTCCAAAATCCCGGACCTTAATTTGAGGAATATATGCTTAATGCCCATATATTATCAATAGGAACAGAAATATTGATGGGTGAGTTAATCGACACTAACGCGCCATACATCGCCTCCAAACTTCCAGATATCGGAATAAATGTCATCTCAATATCACAGGTGGATGACAAATATGATTCAATTATCTCCGCTTTGACTCTTGCCATAAAAACTTGCGACATAGTATTTACAACCGGTGGACTAGGCCCAAC
>CAYVMY010000024.1:0-15843 GCA_964452695.1 uncultured Dehalococcoidia bacterium | reverse complement strand
AATGAGGAATTTCCGGATTCTATCATTATTGGGCATCAGAACTGCTATAACGAGATGATAGATGTAGAGTGGAATGATGCCTGGAGAGAAAAAGTGATTAACGCGAATGATCCATGGTCTAAGGAGGCTGGTCTTGTAAACATCCTTCCCCCAACCTTAACTTTTGACACTAGTATGAGGCTTTATTTTGCCGGAAGGGAGATACAGATTCTGTATTTCGGCCGAGCTCATACAAGCGGGGATACGTTTATCTATCTTCCTGAAGAAAGAATTGTTTTCACAGGTGACGTGATTCAGGATGCGGGTATGCCATTTCTAGCGGATAGTTATCCAGAAGAGTGGCCGGCAACTGATGATAAATTGGTTGATTTGGAGGTAGACAGATTTGTGTCCGGGCATGGCCCCATTGGTACCCATAAAGCCATGGTCGAGTCTAGGGATTTTATGCATAAATTTGTATCGGCTATTAAGATGGCAAAGGATGATGGGCAAGATGAAAACGCGGCGAGTATTCATACTGCCTTAGCAATTGGAGATCAGTTCGCCCATTGGAGAGGAATTGATCGTGTCAAAGAAGCTGCTGTAGAGGTGTACAGAAAAATTCGATGAATTCCCGGCATTTTGGGTATTGATTTTCCAATGATGAACATTATATGAAAGACTGGCTCAAATTGTTAGGCTGGATATTCTTTCTGGTTTGTGGACTGTTATGGATTGGTATTGCTGCATTTGAGGATGATATGATGGGCCTTATAATTGGGCTGTTATGGATAGTGGGATGTGTGATATTCATTGCAGATCATTTCATAAATAACAATAACCAGAATTGATTTGTGGGGAGTGTAGTTTCAATTTGGTGAATCTTGTAAAACATGTGTATCTGACGGGTCATAAAAACTTTATGGAGGTTCTGGTATGACAGGAAAATTATCTAACGAAGTGGCAGTGATAACCGGTGGCAATAGCGGAATTGGGAAAGCAACTGCCCATCTTTTTGCATCTGAGGGGGCCAAAATAGCAATTTTGGCTAGGAGGGATAAGGAGGGTGTTGAGGTCCGAGATGAAATAAGGGCAAATGGTGGGGAAGCTGTATTTGTTTCATGCGACGTGAGTAAATCTGGAGAAGTAGATGAGGCGATAGAGAAAGTCATTAAGGAATATGGCAAAATCGACATTCTTTTTAACAACGCCGGTGGGGGAGACGGGGATAATTTCCCAAATGAGACTGATGAAGGATGGGAACGGGTTCTGGCAGTTAATTTGTCTGGTACGTTTTATATGTCCAGGGCAGTTTGGCCTCATATGGTTAAAGGTGGCGGAGGTAGAATAGTCAATAATTCCTCCTTAGCAGCTCAACGTGGATTTAGTAAGAATATGTATGATTGGGTTGGCAGGGCCCCTTCTGCATCTTATTATGCAGCAAAGGCAGGAGTTGATGCTTTCACAAGATACTCTGCTGGTATAGGAGGTCAACATAATATTAGGGTCAATGCGGTTAGGCCGGGACAAATAATCACACCACTAGCAGCGCCAGATGGGGAAACTCATTCCATGAAAGCCAACTTTGACATGATGCAAATATTGGATGGCCCAGGATACCCGGATGATGTGGCCAACGTAGTTCTATTTTTGGTAACAGATGAATCCAGATTTATAACAGGAGAATTCATAAATGTGGATGGTGGTATGCCAGCGAAGCTTTGAGGTTACTTACTGTAGATGACCCAACTGTGTGATTGGCAGTTACCAGATAACGGCCAATCACAATCCTAGGAATCGCACCTTCTTACCTTAAGCATATTGGTCAATGGAAAGAGAAAATTGTCTGATGCTATTAGGAACATATGCGAAGAGCTTGTCAACGGTGTTGTGGACACAATGCCAAAGGAGCACACCTAAGTAGGGCCCCATATAGACAGAGTGGTGGGCGGTAGTGGACTCGAACCACTGACCTCTGCCATGTCAAGGCAGCACTCTAACCAACTGAGCTAACCGCCCTAGAGCAGCACAACATTTTCGAATTACTAAAGAAAAATATATCCTGACCGACTAGTCCATTAAGTCGAAGCTATCCGAGTTATTTTCCACGGCATTACTTATATTTTCTGTTTCTAGTGTTAGTTGCGAAGTTGAGTTGCTGTCTGGAGCCCATTCATCTGTGTCTATACCCAAGCGCTTACGGCCTTCTGGATAAGCCTCTAGGTTAGCTGGGATCAACCTTCCGATGATCACATTTTCCTTGAGTCCTCGTAATTTATCTAAGGATCCGCTTACGCTGGCATCCGTTAGTACCCTAGAGGTTTCTTGGAATGAAGCCGCAGCCAGGAAGCTATCTGTGTTCAATGAAGCCCTGGTAACGCCAAGTAGAGCAGGTGATGCCATTGCTGGCTCACCACCTTGAGCTATAATTTGATCATTCGTTTCGTCGTATGAGTTGCGACTCACCAATTCTCCTGGCAGCATGTCAGTATCACCAGTTGAATCCACTCTTACCTTGCTCAACATGCGGCGTATTATTATCTCTATATGTTTGTTATTGATATTTACACCTTGAGATCTATACACATTTTGGACTTCTTTAATGAGATACTGTTGTACCGCCTCTGGGCCAAGTATACGTAGTATATCTTGTGGGTTGAGGGGGCCGCTGGTAATAGGATCACCGGCCTTTATGGTGTCGCCATCTTCCAAAAGAAGGTGGTACGCGGGAGGTATCATATATTCTCTGACCTCATTCTCCTGCCATCTTATGTATACATTATTGTCTTGTATGTTTACGTTGCCAGCAACCGCCGATATGATATTGTCCAGAGGGTTGTCCGGATCTGTTGTTTCAGATTCCGGTCCGTTTGGATGAGCGATTATACCACCGATTGCTATCTCATCCCCATCAGATAGGGGACTCGAATATCCAGTTGGTACAATGTAATCCTCGGAATACTCGTTAGCATTGGTGATTGTAACTTTACGATCATTACCGTCTACTATTATTTCCACGTGTCCGTCTATATCTGATAGATATGCCTGTCCACGTGGAGATCTGGCTTCGAAAAGTTCCTCAACTCTTGGTAGTCCACTGGTGATGTCTAGTCCAGCTACGCCTCCGGTATGGAAAGTTCGCATGGTTAGCTGGGTTCCTGGTTCTCCAATGCTTTGAGCCGCCATGACGCCTACAGCTTCCCCATGGGCTCCGATCTCACCCGTTGCGGGGTTTCTTCCATAACACAACGCGCATATGCCGTCTTGTGCTTCGCAATTGAGTGGTGATCTTACTTGGACTTCGCTGATTTCAGAGTCGATTATCTTTTCAACGAACGATTCATTAATCTCTTGGTTGATATCAACTATAATTTCTCCGGTTTTGGGATTAGCTATTGGTGTCGAAGCGACTCTACCTAGCAATCGTTCAGAAAATGGCGCTGCCAGCGAACCAGATGGTGTGCTAGAATCACTTGTTATTTTAATGCCCATAAGGGTTCCACAATCTTCCTCCAGGACAATAACTTCTTGTGAGACATCAATCAAGCGCCTGGTGAGGTATCCGCTATCAGCTGTCCTAAGAGCGGTATCTGCGAGTCCTTTCCTGGCACCGTGAGTTGATATGAAGTACTCTAGCACGGATAATCCCTCTCTGAAGCCGTATGTCGGTAGCTGCTCTTCTATCACTTTAGTCATTTGGTCGCTAGTGTCAGTCCAAATGCGAACAGCCGTGTTGTATCTTTCCTCTTCCGTAATTAAACCGTCCATGAACTGACCTTCAAGTGTCTCTATCTTAGAAGATGCGTCTTCAATCAACTGGGTTTTTTGAGCCGGAACCTCTATATCGTTGATTCCTATAGTCGTTCCAGATTTGGAGGCATAGTGGAATCCGATCTTCTTTATTTTATCCAGTACTATGGCAGTCTCGTCGTTACCCTCAGTTCTGTAACACTCAGCTGCTAATTCTTTGAGGGAGTTCTTATCCATGATTTGGTTTCGGTAGTCAAGAGTTGGAGGCAGTACTTCATTGAAAATAATACGGCCGACAGTGGTTTGAAGCCATTTTGTCTCTGCTTGATCTGAATCCATTCTAATCTCTACTCTAGCCCTTAGGTCCACAAGTCCGTTTTCGTGTGCCATTCTGGCATCTTCGAAACTCGTGAATCTGAGCCCCTCGCCTTTTAGCCCTGGCTGTTCAGAGGTTAGGTAGTAGCATCCGAAAACCATATCGAGAGTTGGGGCTACCACTGGTTCTCCAGAGCTTGGGGATAACATATTTCTGGTGCTCATCATTAGCTTTCTGGCTTCCTGGACGGCTTCACGAGAAAGAGGTACATGCACCGCCATTTGATCTCCATCGAAGTCAGCGTTAAAGGCTGCGCACACTAATGGGTGTATCTTTACAGCGCTACCTTCCACTAGAACCGGCTGGAAAGCCTGTATTCCGAGCCTGTGTAAGGTGGGAGCTCTATTCAGCAGAACTGGCCTCTTCTTTATTACTTCCTCCAGAATATCCCATACCTCTGGCCGTACTCTTTCCACCATTCTTTTGGCACTTTTGATGTTACTTACGTGTCCTTCGAGGATAAGACGATTCATGACGAAAGGCTTAAATAATTCGAGGGCCATCTTTATTGGCAGGCCGCATTGGTCAAGGGCAAGATCTGGCCCTACAACTATTACTGATCAACCAATGTAGTCTACACTTTTACCAAGAAGGTTTTGCCTAAATCTGCCTTGTTTCCCTCGGAGGAGGTCGGCCAAAGATTTCAGTTTCTGGTTTCGGCTGCCTGAAACGGCCTTGGCATTTCTCCCGTTGTCTATCAGGGCGTCTACTGCCTCTTGAAGCATCCGTTTTTCGTTTCTGATTATAATTTCAGGCGCTCCAAGTTCCAATAAACGTTTCAACCTGTTGTTTCTATTGATCACCCTTCTATACAAGTCGTTTAGATCACTAGTAGCAAATCTACCTCCGTCTAATTGGACCATTGGTCTTAGATCCGGTGGCAAAACTGGGAGAACTGTAAGTATTAGCCACTCAGGCTTGTTCCCACTTTTGTTAAGGGACTCTACCACTCTGAGTCGCTTTATAGCCTTCTTGCGACGCTGTCCAGATGTGGTTTGTACTTCTATATGCAGGGCGTCCTTAAGGGCTTCCAGGTCTACGTCTTTCAAGACTTCCAGGATTCCTTCGGCTCCCATAGAGGCAGAGAAAAGGTCTCCGTATTTGTCTCTGAGATCCCTGTAGTTAGATTCCGTGAGGAGTTGCATCGGTTGCAATTCCTGTAATTCCTCTATCGATGCTTGAGTTTTCTCTGCTGTATTTGGACTGCTTTGATTATCAACACTTGCGGCAATATCATTAGCTGAGTTGTCTGAAGGTTGGCCATTGCCTACGTTTTCACTCGCCTCATTTGAAATTGCATGTGTCTCTTCGGAGGATTTGTCCTGGTGATTTGATTTGGAGAGCTCCTCGGTTTCTTTGAGCATCTCTATTAATCGCGATTTACGTACTTCGTCTACTTTGGTGACAATATATTTTGCGAAGTAAAGCACTCTCTCAAGGTTACGTGGTGACAGATCTAGAAGTAGGCCGAGTCTACTTGGTACGCCTTTTGAGAACCATACGTGAGCTACTGGGGCTGCCAACTGGATGTGGCCCATGCGCTCGCGCCTGACTTTAGCTCGAGCCACTTCTACGCCGCACCTGTCGCAAATGACCCCCTTGTATCTTATCTTTTTATACTTTCCGCAGAAGCATTCCCAGTCTTTTGTTGGCCCAAATATACGTTCACAAAAAAGGCCATCTTTCTCAGGTCTGAGGGTGCGGTAGTTTATAGTTTCGGGTTTAGTCACTTCACCTTTCGACCAACTTATCACCTCGTCAGGGGAAGCTAGGGATATACGTACTGCATTAAAGTCCAAAGTCTGTTGCATTGTCTGACTCCTCTTCAGCGTCGATTTCTTCATCAGAGAGATTTTCTTCTGTTTCTTCTGTTTCTTCTGTTTCGGCTAGATCCACTTCTTCAAAGCCGAGCAATTGCATCGAGTCTTCTTCCAGTATCATATCCTCTTCCGACCCTGGTCCGATTTCCTCGTCATCTTCATTCATCTGGTCGTCACCTCCTAGAAGGTCGACAGATAGACCAAGGCTTTGTAGTTCCTTTACAAGGACGTTGAAGGACTCTGGTACACCTGGCTGAATAACGTTTTCTCCCTTTACTATTGCTTCATATGTTTTCACCCTGCCCACAACGTCATCAGATTTGACGGTAAGAATCTCTTGTAAATTGTAGGCTGCACTGTAGGATTCAAGGGCCCAGACTTCCATCTCCCCGAATCTCTGTCCCCCGAATTGTGCTTTTCCACCTAGGGGTTGTTGAGTGATTAGAGAATATGGTCCCGTTGATCTGGCATGGATCTTGTCTTCCACCAAGTGTATCAACTTTAGCATATAGATTTGCCCGACTGTTATAGGTTGGCTGAAAGGCTCCCCAGTTAGTCCATCGTATAAGACACTCTTCCCGAGAATAGGTGCTGCTTCCTTAGACCCCTTACTTATGGCAATGGATTTAAGTACCAGTTCATCATGGGCCATTCCTTCTGTATTAAGGCCCATCTCTTCTTTAAGCCATATTTGGAGAGCTGCGGTAGTCGCTGCACCTGGAGTAGAGTCGTCCGCAAACAATGTGTCAAACTCGAGCCCACGCTCCGCTAACCAATTCTGAACAACCTGCTTGTTCCATGGATCGTTTCGGTTATTCGGGTCTGTGTGTCGAGAACCTGAGGTGTCTACAATCCAGGCCTTACTTAGGGCGTCTTGTATAGACATGTCAGTCGCCCCATCGAATACAGGAGTCGCTATTCTTATTCCTAGCGACTCTGCGGCCTTACCCAAGTGCGTCTCAAGTATCTGTCCTAAGTTCATTCTCGAAGGTACACCAATTGGATTCAATATTATATCTACTGGTGTTCCATCCGGGAGGTATGGCATATCTGCAGATGGTAGTATTCGAGATATGACTCCCTTATTCCCGTGGCGGCCAGCCATCATGTCTCCCTCGGCTATCTTGCGGGTTTGAGCTACCCACACGCGTACCAACTTGTTGACTCCAGGAGAGAGTTCATCCTTTTCGGTCCTGCTGAGTTCCTTTACAGCGATAACTTTACCTCTTTCGCCGTGTGGTACCCTCAGGGATGTGTCTTTCACATCCCTGGCTTTCTCTCCAAATATTGCCCGTAGCAGTTTCTCTTCAGCTGTAAGTTCTGTTTCTGCATTAGGAGTGATTTTCCCGGCAAGTATGTCTCCGGGGCCAACTTCGGCACCAACGTAGATAACTCCTGCATCGTCCAGGTTCCTAAGTTGGTCTTCCCCTAAGTTTGATATGTCCCGGGTTATTTCTTCCGGACCAAGTTTGGTATCTCTTGCTTCCACCTCATATTTTTCAATATGTATGGACGTGAACTTGTCTTGGCGAAGTAAATCCTCATTAAGAATGATGGCGTCTTCGAAGTTGTACCCTTCCCAGCTCATGAATGCGACAAGTATATTTTGGCCAAGTGCGAGTTCTCCCCCATCTGTAGATGAGCTGTCAGCAAGAGGTGTGCCAATATCTACTTGGTCACCTTTCCTCACGATGGTTCTTTGACTTATACAGGTTCCCTGATACTTCTGAGAAAGTTTGTAAGTGAGTATTCGTGCAATTCACCATCGTAATCCTGTATCGTAATGCCGTCTGCAGATGCTGCCGTTACCACACCAGATACGTCGGAAAGAGTCACCTGGCCGCTGTCTCTGGCGACCCTGTTTTCCATACCAGTTCCTACTAATGGTGCCTCAGGAACTAGGAGGGGTACGGCTTGTCTTTGCATGTTTGATCCCATCAACGCTCGGTTAGCGTCATCGTGTTCAAGGAATGGAATTAATGCGGCGGATACACTGACTATCTGAATAGGGGATATATCCATATATGCTACATTTTCAGGAGGTTCCATTGCGAATTTCTCTCCGTGCCTTACCTCGACTCTGTCGGATACAAACTGGTTTTTATCGTCGAGCACCGAGTTGGCCTGGCATATACTGTATTGTTCTTCATCATCTGCTGCCAGGTAAACTATGTCATCAGGGTTAGTTGAAGCAAATGGCTTAACTTTTATTTTATGAGGTGGAAGATCTGCAATTGTCTTAGCCTTACGCTCGTTAATTATTAGCCCTGGTTTTCCGATTGATCTCCCTTTGGCTCCAAATACCGTTTCAGCAATTGTGCGGCCAATAAGGTCTGGGTCTGTGTTCATAAGATCTTGAAAAACTCTTCTATACGGCGTCTCAATAAATCCATGGTCATTGGTTCTCGCGTAAGTGGCAAGTGAGCCAAGTAGGCCTATGTTAGGCCCCTCAGGGGTTTCAATTGGGCAAATCCGGCCGTAGTGGGAGTGATGTACATCTCTTACGTCGAACCCGGCCCTTTCTCTGCTGAGCCCGCCAGGGCCGAGGGCTGATAATCTGCGCTTGTGTGTCAGTGATGCTAAAGGATTGGTTTGGTCCATGAACTGGGATAGTTGAGACCCTCCAAAGAATTCTCTTACTGCTGCCACAACAGGGCGGACGTTTATTAGAGAGGAAGGTGTGGTAAGAGTGGGGTCGGGTTGTGTAGTCATTCTCTCTCTGATCACTCTTTCCATTCTGAGAAATCCTACTCGCAGCTGATTTTGAAGCAGCTCACCAACAGCTCTTATTCTCCGATTGCCTAGATGATCTATGTCATCAGAATATTGTCTGTTATTGTTTACTGATATAATCGTTTTGACGATTGCTAGCAAGTCTTCTTTGGTCAAGGTTTTTTCATCTTTATCTATAGAGAGCCCTAACCTTCTATTGAGTTTGTAGCGTCCAACACCCCCAAGGTCGTATCTCTTGGGGTTGAAGAACAGGTTTTGCATCAAGTTACGTGCGTTTTCTAGGTTAGGCGGTTCGCCTGGCCTGAGTCTTCTGTAGAATTCCAGTAGTGCTTCATCTTCGGTTCGTGTTTGTATATCCCTTTCGAGAGTGGCCCTGATGAACTGGTGGTCCGGGTCATCGTCTACATCTTGAAAGATCTGCTCAATCTCTTCGATGGTTGCAAGCCCCAGCGCTCTTAAGAGAGTCGTTACTGGAGCCCTCCGTTTGCGGTCAACCTTAACGGAAATCACGTCTTTAGCACTTGTCTCAAACTCTAACCAGGCTCCTCTATATGGAATTAGCTTAGCAAAGCACAAATCCCTATCAGTTACCGTGTCTCGTTCCAGTGTGAAGTAGGATCCAGGAGACCTCACCAACTGACTGACTACCACTCTTTCGGCTCCATTTATCACGAATGTACCCTTGGGAGTCATGATCGGTACGTCTCCCATGAATAACTTTTGCTCTTTTATCTCCCCCGTCTCTCTAATTAGCAAGCGAGCCGTTACGTAGAGAGGCGCGGAGTAGGTTGCCTCTTGTTCTCTGCACTGTTCTTCTGTCCTTTTAGGTTCTTGGAACTCGTGATCCAGGAACGAGATCTCGAACCTTCCCCCTTGAAAATCACGAATCGGGGAAACTTCTTCAAACAGGTTCTCTAGGCCTTTGGTTTTAAACCAGTCAAATGACTTAATCTGCAATTGTATCAGGTTTGGGACATCGAGTATTTGTTGTATCTTGCCGTAGGATTGTTGAACTTTCTTATCGATACCCGCTGTGCTGGTTTCTGCTATGGTTGTAGAAGCCATCCTAAATCACACTCCTTGAGGTGTAGGCATATATTAACGGACGCGCACATAACCGGACCGCCGGCCTACATAGGAAAAGAACAGAGTTTTCTGAGGACATAAATAGACAAGTACCTAGGATACGCTATGAGGAATTAAATGTCAACATCCAGCTTTCAAACTTTTAAAATTGTAGGATGGGTTCTATGGGGGTTAAAATATCAGGTCAAATTAGCTGATTGGAGTTCAAATATTGCGTTACCTGAGGCTACTTGCCTTAAGCTGCTTGGACAACACTGAATTTTTCAGTGAAATTCGTGTAAGGCTGGGAGTTACCCTGACTCCAGTGGGTTATTGAGGTTTGGAGGTTTACCTGAATGGTGAGGTTATTTTTGACAGGGACGCCGAGGATCGGAAATACTCTGACTTGAGTAGGTTCAGAACTCTAAACGCTGTGGTAAGGATTAAAATATAGTAGTGAACTGAGCATTTACTTTTCCACCTGTCAGTTATTCAGGGTTTGTGGTAGAATCAGATTTCGGTGACCCGCGGCTGAGAAAACATCTAAAATTCGGATTGGCGGCGCGTGCAGGAAACTTCAAGGCAAACTCCAAAACAGGGTCCATTTGGCATCTTCTATGGATGGTGGCTTGTCGGTTTAGCTGTGTTTACAATGACGGTGATAATCACCCCAATCTTTCAGGGATTGGGGTTTTTCTTTGTTGGGTTAGAGCGGACATTCGGGTGGACGCGCGACAAGCTGTCGTTGCCATTTAGCCTGGCACGAGTAGAGGGGGCTCTTATGGGGCCAATCGAAGGATACGTAGTAGATCGCTTTGGAAGTAGAAAAACGGTTATTTTTGGTCTTTTCTTACTCTCATCTGGCTTCCTTGCATTTTCTTGGATACAAGATTTCACCCAGTTTTTCATTGCATTTCTTGTGATAACTGCGGGTGGTGCATTCGGTGGATTCATGCCTCTTATTGCTGCTATCAATAACTGGTTTCGAAGGAACCGGGCAAAGGCCATGGCATTCGGCATGTTAGGCATAAGCCTGGGTGGATTTCTGGCCCCACTGATCGGGTTATCTATAGATCTGTGGGGCTGGAGGTTGGTCGCTAGGGGCTTTGGTGTCGCAATCGCTCTCCTCGCCATACCCATAGGACTAATGGTACGAAATCGACCGGAAGATTATGGACTTTTGCCTGATGGAGATGAAATAACGCATATAGACCCAGAGGAGATAGCAAAAACCGAAGAAGCCTCCTCCAGTGTGAGGAGCGCTTTGAAAACCCGGGGTTTTTGGCTAATTTCCTCATGCCATGGGCTTTCTGCAATGGCTCCAGTGACGCTTTCTATTCATATGGTGCCAGCCCTCACGGACGTTGGTTGGTCTCTAGCGGCAGCAGGATGGGCTCTACTTGTTCAATCAACTGCTACAGGGCTCTTTCAAATGCTTGGAGGCATAGTAGGAGATAAGGTGCGTAAAGAACCGGCCATATTTGTATGCATTAGTATTCAGGCATTGGGAGTACTAATACTTGCGATGGGTATTTCTTCGAACGCGACTGTTGCCATACTTGTTGGCGTTGCGCTCTATGGAGGAGGACTTGGATCACGTGTGCCGCTCATAACTTCAATCCGTGGGGATTACTTCGGAAGAAATAGCTTTGGCACCATATTAGGAGTCTCTCAAATACCAATGAATATCATAATGTTTGGAGCGCCGTGGGCAGCAGGATGGTTGTTTGAGATTTTCAAGTCTTACACTGTGCCATTTATGGCGTTGTCTGTTTTTAATTTCACTGGAGTTTTTCTTATGCTGTTCTCGAAACATCCTGATGCAGCGTTTGTTCCATCTCCGACTAGTAGAGCTTTCTGGATGCCACCAAAAGATTCGTAGGGCTTTTGGTGTTGCTATCTAGAAGGCTTCCGAAAAGTGTTCGAGTGTCGCTGTGCCCATTAGATAATCATATTGGAGTATCTGATCAACGAGACCCTGAAACTCTAACACTCTGCAGCTTTACTCTGAATCCAATAAGTTCTACGTTAGCCTTGCCAAGGTAACTGGAGCAATTCCTCCTGGTTCATGGGCTGATCATACATACGGGTCCATATGGCATAGGGCGTTGGCTATTGCTCTCAGATATGGAACTCTATCTTAGCGTGTCCCATGCTGTATGAACTTATTGGCCATACTTGGTGCATACCGAGATAAAATAGCTTGTTGGTTGGATTGAGTTGCAAGTGTGAACTAAGTCCACGATAATAAAGTCGGTGATCCGAAGTGCATATCGCGCTTGGATATTGAACTTACTGGCTAGATCAAATCCACAAGGCCATTTTAGATGTCATGTCGAGTAACTTAGTATTAACAGGGTTTTCTGGTACCGGTAAATCTCATGTGGGTAGCATTGTCGCTGAACTTACGGGATTGGAATTTATTGATACAGATGAACGAATCGAATTGATGTCGGGGAAGCCCATATCTGACATTTTTAATGACCATGGAGAGGGACATTTTCGAGACTTGGAGAAAGAAGCCATTCGTGACGCTTGTGCCTCATCAAATGTGGTTATCTCTACTGGGGGTGGATCTGTAGTTTCTTCAGATAATTGGACTGCTATGACTGAAGGTGGATTTGTGGTGTGTCTAGAGGCCAGTGCTGAAACTATAGTCGATCGCATGGAAAAGACAGGGAAAGCATACCCTATGCTTGATGGTGGCGATAAGATATTGAATATCAAAACTCTTAAGTCTGCTCGACAGCAATACTATGCCTTGGCAAATTGGACAATTTATACTGACGACTTGGAGCCAGAGGATGTTGCAATGCAAGTTATAAGTATTTGGAGGGAAAATTGTCCGTAGAAAATGGGTCAGAAAGACCAACTCAAAATCACCCCTCTTTCTCAGTTGAAACTTCTTCCAGATCCTATCCTGTGTATGTTGACTGGGGGGTCTTGGGCAACATTGGAAATTATATCAGTAGTATAGGGAACTATAGATCAGCTTTCATAGTTACTGATGCAAACATTTCGATTCCATATGCAGAAGTGGTTGAGTCCTCCCTTAGATCTGTCAACATAAAAGCGGAGACTTATGTAATTCCAGCTGGAGAGGTGAGTAAGAATCTTGGGATGGCAGAAGAGATATACTCATGGCTTTCTAAGCATAGGTGTGAGAGAGGAGACCTTGTGGTTGCCCTCGGTGGGGGCGTTGTAGGCGATTTGGCTGGGTTTGTTGCAGCCACATTTTTGAGGGGAGTAGACGTTATACAAGTTCCTACGTCGCTAGCTGGAATGGTTGATTCTTCAATAGGTGGTAAAACGGGGGTAAATTTACCTGGTGGTAAGAATCTTGTTGGGGCATTTTACCAACCCAAGGCTGTTATTGCTGATTTGGATACGTTGACGACTTTGCCTCAGAGGGAATTAGCGTCGGGCTGGGCAGAGGCCATAAAGCATGGACTTATACTCGATTTTTCGTTGTTTAAGTTATTCGAAGAAAAACAACATGATCTCATGGCTCTTGATTCCGATGTCACCCTTGATGTTGTAACTCGTAGTATGGCCATTAAGGCAAACATAGTTGGGCAAGACGAGAAAGAAAGTTCGGGTCGCCGCATATTGCTGAATTATGGGCACACGGTTGGCCATGCTTTGGAATCAGTGACTAAATATGAAAAACTACTGCACGGTGAGGCTGTATCTATTGGCATGATGGCTGCCGTTAGGATTAGTAAGGAGATGGGACTTATTCCACAGGAAATAGTTAATCGTCAAGAGCGTCTACTCAAAGACTTTGGATTACCGGTTAGTAGACCTTTGGTTGACACTAATGGTGTGTTGACTGCTATAGAATCCGACAAGAAAGTGTCTGGCAAGAAAATCAATTGGGTGCTATTGGAAGGGATAGGAACCGCCGTGGTTCGATCTGATGTTCCAATAGGGCTTGTTAACGATGTAGTATCATCCCTTTCCAGCTAGCTCGTATAATAGTTACGTGTACTGACAGATCAAGGTGAAGGGACACAGAGGTTATAGTTCTAAAAATGGAGTGTCTGGGATTTCTATATATAAATATATTTTGGTATTGAAGCCACGGGAAACAATATTGCTGACTTGTATTGGGCTGTGCGCGGCAGTGATAGCTGGCAATGGCTTTCCTGACATGGGTCGATTTATTCTCGCATTCGTTGCGATAACGTTGGGTAGCGGCGGTGCCAATGGCTTAACAAATTATTTAGACAGACACGTAGATTCTATGATGAGTAGAACGAAGTCAAGGGTTCTTCCGGCTGGACTTATATATCCGGCCGGAAAGGCACTTATTTGGTCTTTGTTCTTGGTTGGTATATCCCTGAGTCTAGCATGGTATCTTAATCCGATTGCATTTCTGGCTGGATGTATTGGGGTCGGAGCTGCGGTGATAGCTAGAAAGACGTGGGCTACTCACTTCTTAGGTTCACTCTCTTCATGTGGACCGGTGCTAGTTGGTTGGCTGGCTATTAACCCTAACATAACACCTGTCTTAGTTTTGCTATCGATAGTTATAATGCTTTGGGTACCAGTACATGTTTGGAATTTAATGATGGTTTTTAGGCAAGATTATCTCAACGCTAGTGTCGATATATTCCCCCTCAAGTCTGGCAATGTCATGGCCTCTAGAACGTCTATGATGCTTTGTCTAGTTCTGTATGCAGCGTGCCTAGCAATATACTCTGTGGGAAAGTTTGGGGTTGTTTACTTGGTTTCGTGTAATATAGCTGGGCTACTCCTGATCAGTGCCAACTGGATGATGTTGAGGGAAGGTGATACTGTCTGGGCTTATAAACTATTCAAACTTTCAGCCTATCCATTCCTTGGTTTGATATTTGTTTCGTTATGTATAGATTTTTGGTTAAGGTCTATCATCTAGAATTAATTTATGTATCACGCTAAAGTAATCGAAATAATTCAAGAAACTCCTACGGTTAAATCCTTCGTGTTAGACCTGTTGGGCGAAAAACTCGCCTTTTCCCCAGGCCAATATATAGATTTGTATGTTGATACATTGGAAGGGTCAAAGATAGCCGGATATTCGATTACAAGTAGTCCATTGAGTGGTCACGCGATAAGCATTGCTGTGAAACTTATTCCTGGGGCTGCAGCCACTGTACACTTGCATGAAAGAACGGTGGTAGGGGATGAGTTTGACTTTGATGGCCCAGGAGGTGATTTTTGCTATGAAGGTGGCTATGGTACATCTGCTACATTTATTGCTGGAGGAATAGGCGTAACCCCATTCATGAGTATGATTAGATTCATAATAGAATCTAGGGTAGATAGCACAAAATTAGTGCTTATCTACAGTGCCAAAAAGATGACAGAAATAGTTTTCCTCGATGAGTTGGAGCGAATGTCTGAAATGTATGAAAATTTCGACTGTTATTTTGCTATCACCGGGGAAGATGTTCAATATCCGGTACATTCAGGCAGGATAGATTTTGAAACTATTGAGCTTTGCAGTTCGCTGCTGGACACGACTTTTTTTGTGAGCGGCCCGAAAGGGATGTCGGAGGATTTTATAGATATGTTGGTTTCTGGAGGGGTTGATAGATCCAATGTTAGATCAGAATCTTGGTAAAATGCGTGAAAAATAGTAGTTAGGCCATATGGCCCACTACGAGCGTCTATTGCCCATCGCGCTCATCTCATACAGGTTCTATTACATCAATTCCCATGTAAGGACGTAGAGCATTTGGAACAGATATAGAGCCGTCTTTTTGTTGGTAATTCTCTATGATGGAAATTATGACACGTGGGAGTGCCAAGCCTGATCCGTTTAGAGTGTGTACAAATCTTGGCCTTGTGTTGTCACTGGGTCTGTATCTTATGTTCGAACGCCTGCTTTGGAAATCAGTGCAGTTGGAGCAGGAACTTACCTCTAGCCATTCCTGAGAACCAGGTGCCCACATTTCTAGGTCGTATGACATAGCAGAAGGGAATCCCATATCTCCAGCACAAAGTTGTAATACGCGATAGGGGATCTCAAGCCTTCTGCATACTTCTGCGGCATTGTCTACAAGTTTATCCAGTTCTAGAATAGAGTTTTGTGGCTCGACAAGTTTATACATCTCAACTTTATCGTATTGATGG
>CAYVMY010000023.1:8975-16061 GCA_964452695.1 uncultured Dehalococcoidia bacterium | reverse complement strand
TCTGGTCCAGTTTGATGGGTTACCAAGTTGTTGCCGATAAGTCTTGTAGCCTCGGTATGGGTTTCTTCGGGAGTCTGTGTAACTTTCACACCGCCTGATAGACCTCTCCCGCCGGCGTGAATCTGTGCCTTGATAACGGATGCATTGCCTATTTCTGATGCAATTTTTGTTGCTTCACTTGGGGTGTAAGCTACGCCTCCTTTTGGTACTGGTATACCATTCTCATAAAGTATCGCTTTTGCTTGATATTCGTGTATTTTCATTGATTCCCCATTTCATATCTCAACGTAAAAACTGTGACGAACGGTATAATGCCCTGAGCGTTTATACATGTCAAGGTGAAAGGGCCAGGGCGTCATACGTCTCCTGGCAGATGGAGGTGGGAAGATATATGAAATATAGCTAATCGAATATCACCAACAGGATAGAGCATACCAAAAGAGTGGTGCCTAGGATTTCAATTGCAGTCAATCTTTGTCTGAAGATAAGTACAGTAATGGCCATGGAAAATAGCAGTTCTATCTGGCCAACGGCTCTGACAGGGGCTGCGTTGTGTAATGCGAAGGCCGAAAACCATGAGGCTGTGGTAATTGCTGCAAAAACGCCGGTTGCCAATCCGGGACGCCATAGCCGAATTGCAGCTCTCAGTTGTGAAGGGTGAAAAATGCTTAGGTATATCAGCATTACTATAGATTGACCAGTGACACCGATTGCAGCCGTGGTTGTTGCTCGAACCAAGAAATCTGACTCTGGGAGGCTGTTCACTGCCAACCGAAAGGCGATGACACTTATCGCTAATGAGAAACCAGACATCAGGCCAATATACGTGGATTTTGTTCGAAGGCTTGATACGAGAGCCCAGTAGGAAGAGATATTGCTGCGTACCGACAAGAGCACTACTGATATAGTCCCTATTAGAATTGCTATGCCGAATTGTAGGCTCACTAGTTTTGAGTTGATCAAAGATTCCATTGCGGCAGCGATAATTACTTCTGTCTTAGAGAAAGCTATTCCGACCAAGAAATTCTTGTAACTAAACAGCTTTATCAGGAAAACCGTGAACAATATTTGTGCAATGCCACCTATAGTCACCCAAACAATGAATATGGCGTCTATGGTTTCAATGTCTGCAAAACTATAATTGTTCTCGTATATGGAGTACGCAAGAAAAAGCCCAAACCAAGAAAAGGGTACAGCATAGAGGAACCGTATGGCTGCGGCTCCGTGATCTCCTATAGGATCTTTCATTTGCCTCTGTATTGCTGTGCGTATTGTTTGTGATAATGCGGCAATAACAGTTATTGGTACCCACAATTCCATATCGGTCTACTTTCTCCAAATAGCAATGAAGTTACAACTTTGGTCGTATTAATTTAGCACATGCACAACAGATTTGTGCCAGAATTATGGTGATTTATCCATGCGCGGAGTTAACGTAACCTTTGTTTTGATCTGTAACCAAGTTTTATAAATATCCGAGCTGGGTATGCCTGTTATGTTGTGTAGATATTTTCTAGCTTCTCTTGCTGGCATGCCTTGGTTAAGTAGATCTAGTAACAAATCTTCAGCCTCGGCTTGGCAAACTGGTGTCTTTTCTTTGTCTCCTTCGACAACAATCGTAAATTCACCTCTTGGAGCATGAAAATGTTCCAGCGCCGATAGGAGTGTTCCGTGAAATACCTCTTCATATAGCTTAGTGGCTTCTCGCACCACAGATATATTCCTGTTTCCGAGGGTTTGGTGTAATGCTTTTAGGGTAGATTGAACTCTGCGTGGTGACTCGAAAATAACTATTGTATATTTGAGGGTGGATATAGACTTCAGTATGTTCGTACGCTTAGTACTACCCCTAGGTAGAAATCCGAGGAAGAGGAAGCTGTTTGCGTCTAAACCAGATACTGCCAGGGAGGTTACAACCGCAGATGGACCCGGTATTGGTATTATAGGTATTTCGTTAGATATGGCAGCTTTAACCAACTCCAACCCCGGATCACTGATCCCCGGGGTTCCTGCTTCTGAAACTAACGCTACGTCCCCGATGCTTATGGCTTGAAGTATCCGTGGTATCTTTGTGAGTTTGTTGTGCTCATGGAAGCTGGTAAGGGGAGTGTGGATTTGGTAGTGAGACAATAGTTTTCTGGTTGTTCTAGTGTCTTCCGCCGCGATTAGATTTACGCTTGCGAGAATTCTCAACGCTCTAAATGAGAGATCCTCCAAATTTCCTATAGGTGTGGCTAGTATGTAGAGGGAGTTCATTATAAGTATTTGAATACGTGCGGTTTATATGTGTTTAAGTGTACGTTTGGTTCCAAGTATTTCTCTATGTATCTGGTTTGTTGTTGATGGTTTGATTGCAGTGTGACTTAGGATTGTTAAGAAAAAAAATCGGCGCGTATGTGGGAGATGTAAATAATTGTTCATGAAGCTCTTTGGGGTAAACTCTCTTAATTAGAATAGAGTTGCCCCGTAGCTGTTATAACTTATACAGAATACAACTCTAGGTTATCAATTACCCAGCGGAGTTTTTCACGCCTATACGATTTCTGAACATGGCCGGCTCTACGAATGCACTAGTTGAGGACAGAGCTTCGTCTATGACCTCCATCACTGAAATGGAGGTAGGGTTGCTAAGTATATGTTTTTTCTTTTCTTCTGTATCTCCAAGTGGTATGTAGTCTTGGGAAGAAGAATTCTGTTCGTCTACTACAGACACCACGTTACTTATGGCTTTTTCTATATCTGCCTGGCTTATGATCCCGTGTAGCTTCCAGTTTGCAAGGACTACGCCATCTATTCTTTCAGTGGCCCGATCCTTCATTTCTTCCACGCCATCGAAACTTAACACACCGCTGCAGCCTACACCGCGATTTATCCAAGGTTCTGCGTATGCATACATACTGTGGATGTATCTCAATACCAGATCCTCCTTTGATTGTTCCTCGTAGACCAGGTTGCTATTTAGCAACGGGAACGTAAGTAGTGAGGTTCTGGATATGTTGAGGGATGGTGAGTCCTCCATTATGCTTTGTACTTCGTCAACGTCTACAATGTGATAGTGCATAGAGTGTAAGTCACTTGGGTATGGAGCCGGTACCCATGCGGTATTACCACCTGTCCTTGGATGGTCTATCTTCTTTTCCATCATTTCAGACATTGCTCGGTTTTTAGTTTGCATTCCCTTACCAATTTTGCCAGTTTTATGAACACCAGTTTGAATGCCTACGTCTACGTTGTGAAGTTCGTAGCTAGTTATGTATTTTTCTTGATTTAGGCTGTCTCTGAGATGTACTGGACCTGCCTGCATTTGTACCCTTATTTGTGAGCCGGTTCTATCTAGGAAACCCGTGTTAATGAAAAATGTGCGACCTTTGGTTGCCTGGATAGCCTCAGCCAGTTGTAGGGTCATGCCTAGTTCTTCGTTCATTATGCCTATTAAAATAGTCCCACTAGATAAATTCAACCTTTCCTCTATGGCTTCGAAGATACGTATTTGCTCTGCAACCTCCTCGGATGTTTGAAGCTTAGGAGTCACCTGGTAAACAAACCCTTTGTTGCTGTTTGGGCCTCTTACGGGCAATATAGCCTCTTTGTTTGTATTGTTGGGTTCACCTTTTGAACCTTTGTCGTGAGATGAGGCTATGAGTGTGGTGAGCAGTAATCCGAGTATTCGTTCAGGGATATCTTCACCATTGACTTGAACCATATCCGTATACATATGTAATGAAACGTTGCGCACTGACATTAAACTGGTAGCTTTGAGTGTAACCTGATTATTGTTAATATCGGTTATAGTTTTATCGGAGTTGATTGTTTTGAGATTTCCCCTAGAACCAAAGGCTACGAGATCACCTGTCATAACTCCAAGATAGTTTCTTAATGCTAATACCATATCCTCAGCATCAACTATCGTTACCGCATCCTCGAAATCTATAATGTTTGTGATTGCTGATTCTACAAGAAGGTCCTTGAACTGACCATTATCCTTGTCAATATATCCTCCGGGGTAGAGTTGGGCTTGTATCCTTAATCCATTATCTATTAGGAAGAAATCCGACAAATCTCCGGATTCGTCTAGGTGGAACCCGATGAATTTTTCAGGATGTTCTAGGGTTAAGATGTCACCGTCGTACGTTCTCCCTGTTAAGAGATGCTTACCATTTTCATCTTTTTGAATTCCGTAGGATTGTATTGCATTGAAACTAGTGTCCTTTGACCACTTTGTTATATGCTCGTCAAGAAACTTATTTGTGTCATTTACAACCATTCGTAATCGTTCAGGTCTTTGGGTTTCTCGGTCTAGAGATGGATTTATGTCGCTCAAGAAATAGGCGTCGTATAGACTTCCCCATCTGGCATTCGCTCCACCAACTACCATGCTGGCGTTGGTTACAGGAGTAACTAACTCTGGGCCATTTTGCTCCATTTCTGTGTCCAGTGATGGAGTGTTAACTCGGAAGTCTATTGGCCTAGCCGGACCAAGATATCCTATTCCCATAAGGAATTCTTCGAAGTCTCTTGCGTCATCTTCGGCGGATTGTAAGGAGGGCGTCCAACCTTCTTTTCTTTTGTTTATGTAATAGGAATCTATTTGGGACTGAACCGAGTCCCTTTTTTCAAGCAATTCCCTGTTCTTGGGGCCAAATTGCACGATAAGGTCTCCCAGGATTTCAAAGACTTGGTCTACGGATAGCGAGGATGCGCTTACGACTTCGTCTCTTACGAAGTCGTACAGAGTTTCACTTATTTGCATGGAATCGCCGGATGCTAGGTTTATTGTCGTCATTTTATCCTCCGTATGCTGTGTAGAGTATATGCAGTCAGGCGATATGTTGTTTGCGGTGAAGCCTGGCGGCATCTTGAGAACGATCTTAGTCACCAAAATACTACCGATGCTCTATATCCTTGTCAATATAATATGATGCTTGAAGTCTGTCGTATGGAGAATATTTTCAACTATTGGGGCTGCAAATTTGTGGGGGTGATTATTACTCTTGACGGGGTGCCCACTTATTACTACTACCGCTTATGTAAGCGTAGGTTTGACTCAACAATTGAATAAAATTGGATAGAGAAGTTTTTTTGGGCATTAGGGTGATTGCTGAGGTATAATCAGATTAAGTATTAATATAAGTGGTGTGGAGGTCATAATGCCTGTTATCAAAAAAGAACAAATAACTGCGGGGGATTTGGCTGGAAACTCAGCCAGGGTTTTTGCAAATAAAGATTTGGGATCTGCATCTCTAACGGTCACAGAGATAACCGTTGAACCTGGAGGTGAAATACGCCTACATACTCATCCGGGTCACGAAGAATGTATGGTAATACTTTCTGGGGATTTGCAGGCTACAATGGGGGATGTTGTGGAATCAGTTAGTGCTGGGGATACCGTTATAGCTCCTGCAGATACAGTCCATGGTTTAAAGAATATCAGTGGAGATACGGCTAAATTCTTAGCAATTTTCCCAACTACGGATATTCAGAGGCATTGGGTCGAATAGCAACAGGAATTGTCGAGATTGGTATGGTGTGGCACGGGATTTTGTCAGGCAATTGGAATGGGGCTTGAAGTAAGCTGGGCTGATGGCTATGCTTGATCGACATTGTGTTCTTATTACAGGACTAAACACCGGATTTATCAGGGCAATAAATATACGGGAGATCTAAAAATGGACATGACTGATGTTAGCGAAACAATTACTCTTGGCGGGGGGTGCTTTTGGTGCGTGGAAGCTGTATTTGAACAAATAAATGGCGTAAATTGGGTTAAATCTGGCTACGCCGGTGGAAATACGGACAATCCTACATATCATGAAGTTTGTAGCGGCACCACAGGACATGCAGAGGTTGTTCAAGTTAATTTCGACAATCACATTGTTTCGCTGGAAGACATTCTTGAAATCTTCTTTGACATTCATGATCCTACGACTCTTAATAGGCAGGGTTATGATGTTGGAACTCAATATAGATCGGCAATTTTTTATCACAATGATAAACAGAAGGAATATATAGATAGACTTTTCTCGAACGAGAGTTTCCTTGGAAAATGGGGTAACCCTGTCACTACGGAAATCAGTTCTGTTGGGATTGTTTATTCTGCCGAGGATTATCACCAAGAATACTATCGTAGAAATTTCAATCTTCCTTATTGTCAGGTGGTTATAAGCCCCAAAATGCTTAAACTGAAAGATAAATACTCTCATAAAATGAGGCCGGCATTAACCCTGCTTTCTTGATAGCATGAGTTTCCGCTAGAAAGCAGATGAGTGATTACGAGAGACAAAAATGGGAGCGTCGCTGGGCCGATTTGGACCCTGATATAGTTCGTGAGCCTACATCAACGCTAACAATTTTGGCCTTGGTGACTAACGGCGGGGAAGCTATGGATTTGGCTTGTGGCGATGGACGGAATGCAATATATCTGGCTCAGAGAGGGTTCAGGGTTCACGCTTTAGACATATCTTCGAAAGCATTGGATATGGTTAATGAGAGAGCTCGTGATCTGGATTTGTCTGTTGTAACTGAACTTGGTGACATAGACGAGCATACTTTTCTTGAAGATAGTTATGACTTGGTGAATATTAGTTTTTATGTCAACCGTAGCCCGGAACTGAATCTGTCTATTAAGCAAGCCCTGAGGCCCGGGGGGTTTATTGTTCAGGAGCAGCATTGTGACTCTGAATTTGATGTTGCTGGTCCCGCAGAAGAAAGATTTCGATTAAGGCCTGGTGAGTTGTTGAATCTTTTCAGGGACTTTCATGTGAGGTTTTACTCGGAAACTTTGGAGGATCTACCGGATTCTCGTATATCGGTGGCTCGTATTATTGCTCAAAAGCCATATGCTAACATTTGAATTGGTGTGTGTTGGTCTCCTAGGTAAGGTAGCATTATTCTGAAGTGATGGACAATTTGAGTTTGCTGCCTGATTTACGCATGTGAGACTTACTATTTAACTAGCTAAATCTTGTAGGAGCGCCGACCTGATTATATAATCCGTTGTATGAAGGTTGGAGAGCTAGGAGAATTTGGACTCATATCCATACTAACTGAAATGATATCAGGTGAACCCAATACCTGAGATGTTGTGTC
>CAYVMY010000023.1:0-8955 GCA_964452695.1 uncultured Dehalococcoidia bacterium | reverse complement strand
ATATAGCTTCAATGGGCGGTGTTCCTGTTTATGCTTTGGTTACACTTGGCTTGCGACATGATGAAGAGGTGGCCAATATAAAGTCTATGTATGATGGCATGCTAAGTGCGTGTAGGGAATTTGGTTGCTATATCATAGGCGGAGACGTGGTGAATTCCCCAGTTACCTTTGTTACAATTGCTATGACCGGCTGTTCAAAATCCACAGTATTGACGAGAAGTTCTGCGCAGACTGGAGATGTGGTTGCAGTGACAGGATATCTGGGTTCATCTGCAGGAGGGTTGCGACTTCTACAGAATGGATACGACCAGCGGAACACTAGGCACACTGAGTTGATCAAAAGACATAATAATCCTGTACCCAGAATAAAGGATGGGGAAGTCTTGGCGAACAATGGGGTAAGGGCCGCAATGGATATTAGCGATGGTCTTATCGGTGACCTCTCAAAAATGTGTTCACCAAGTGGGGTTGGGGCTGTGGTGCGTATTGACAGTATACCCATGGAGGAATCCTTGAGACATGAATTTTCACAAGATTGCCTTGATCTTGCACTCTACGTAGGCGAGGATTATGAAATACTATTTACAGGTCCCGTTGATCTAGTGTCAAAACTTTTACCGCAATTATCACCAGGAGCTTCGATACTTGGGGAAGTTATAGAAGGTGTCCCAGGAACAGTTATGCTGGAGGACAGTACAAAAAAGCGGACATACTCAGTTAAAGAGAACGGTTGGGATCATTTCACAAATGCCTAAGAATCTCTACTTTAGAAGCTATGGGGCAAACCATACGGGATTAATCGGGGAATTGCTCGGACGGCATGCTGAGCCTGGCGATGTATTCTTGCTTGTCGGAGACTTAGGATCTGGGAAGACGCGTTTGACAAAAGGTATTGCTAAGGGGTTGGACATAAAAGAAGAGATTAGAAGTCCTACGTTCGTTTTAGTTACATCCCACTTTGGTCGAATGCCCCTCTATCATATAGATTTATACAGATTGGATCACGTGGCTGAAGTTTTAGATATTGGGTTGGAGGAATACATGGGCGCTGATGGCGTCTCAGCAATCGAATGGGCGGATAGAGCTATAGAGGCGTTTGAGCACGATGTTCTGAGGATAGATTTCAAGTATGATGGGATCAGATCTCGATCAATAACCATGAATCCGACTGGACAGAGATATGTAAACCTCCTTAGTAAACTAAGGGATAGCATAGATAGAACGCAAGGGTTAACAGATCTTAAAAAGACTTTGTCTTGGTTCGAGGCTTAATTAAAATATGGAACTGTCTATAGATACATCAACTGGATACGCTTCTGTGTGTTTGTCGGAAGAGGGATCTGTGAGATCGTCTTTATCCTGGTTCTCTAAACATAACCACTCCGTAGAGTTGTTGCCAATAATAGACAACCTGTTGAATTTCTCAGGGAGTTCTTTGGAACAGATATCGTGTATTTTTGTCGCTAAAGGCCCAGGTAGATTCAGCGCTTTAAGAGTAGGCATGAGCGTTGCTAAAGGATTGGCCATGTCTCAAGGAATACCTATATTGGGATTCAGTACTCTTTGGCTTGAGGCTTGTGTTTATCGGGAAATGGGCATGCCTGTGTGTGCACTGCTGGATGCTGGCAGGAATCAGATGGCATCTAGCCTTTACGATGATCGAGAAGGAGGGTCTGGTAAGGTTTGGAAAGACCAATTAGTTTCGATAGAAGATCTCGTACTTGGGATCAAAGAGCCCACTATTTTCTGCGGGGAAGGGGTTTATAATGTGGCCTCAGCATTGAAGGATAAACTTGGCTCGAAAGCCATTATTAAATTGCCTGTGTACCCTACAAGAGATCCCTCCTATCTTGCGAAGGTGGGATACGAAGGCTATTTGAAAGGAATTGTAGATGATGTTTCCTCTTTGGAACCTGTATATCTAAGAGGTCCATCTATAACAAGCCCTAGGATTACATCAACGTAAACAAAGCATCAATTGCCAGCATTTAAATGGTTTATCCTAAGATTGCACTGAACTCTTTATAACAGTGCGCAAAAATTTGTATAGATAGGAGTAAGTTTGAGTATTGAAAGGACATTAGTATTAATTAAGCCGGATGCGGTTCAAAGGGGATTGTCAGGTATAGTATTGTCACGTTTAGAATCCCGTGGTCTCAAACCAGTTGCGATGAAAATGCTTCACGTATCTAAAGAGTTGGCGTCGACTCATTACGAGGCTCAAGAGGGTAAACCACACTACGAAAGTCTAGTTAATTTTATTACCTCTAGCCCTTTGATAGCTCTTGTAATAGAGGGACACAAAGCTGTAGAAGCGGTACGATCCACTATGGGGTCTACTGATCCCGTTAAATCTCAACCCGGGACTATAAGGGGAGATCTGGGACTGGACATACAACATAATCTGATTCATGGATCTGATTCCATAGAATCAGCGTCTGTTGAAATCGGTTTGTTTTTCAGTCCAGAGGAAATATTGACCTATGACAGGGATGTAGATAGATGGATCATTGAATCCTAAGAATCAGGGGGGCTTTTGACCAAAAGTCGTCCATTTGATAAAAATCTCGTTCCTCTTGTCGAAATACATGAACAATAAAATCTCCGTAATCCATGAGAGTCCATCCTCCCCCTTTGTTTCCCTCTAGGTGGTGGGCAGATATTCCTACGGCGTTCAGGGCTTTAGCTATGTCATCTACTAGGGAATTCATCTGGCGACTACTCTCCGTAGTGGCTAGTACAAAGTAGTCAGTGAACGAACAAGCTTGACGCATGTCTAGCAAGGAAATGTCGCTAGCTTGTTTCTCTGAAGCGAGCTGAACCACAAGGCGGGTAGCGTCCGAGATGTCTAGAAGTCGCTTTTGTGTCATGATATGTTAGTTTAGCTTCGCTTTATTTTAGGGTCAACACTGATTTACTAGGAATTGTTTGGACTACTTGACTAAGATTGTAAGGCGTAGTAAAACTCGAGTTGTGAATTATTCTAACAATATCAATATAAGGATGTGAGTGTGAAAAAGGGAAGAGTAGTTGTTGCTATGAGTGGAGGGGTAGATTCCTCAGTGGCAGCCTATCTTTTGCGACGGGATGGATATGAGGTCGTGGGCATAACGATGAAGTTGTGGGATGAAGATCTTTCTGAGGTATCGAATAGATCCAACACCTGTTGTAGCTTGGAAGATGTGGAAGATGCACGAAGAGTGTGTCAAATAATAGGAGCCCCTCACTACGTGATGGACTTCCAAAAAGAGTTTCATGAACACGTTATAGATTACTTCAGCAGTGAATACCAAAAAGGAAGAACTCCTTATCCGTGTTTGGCTTGCAACGACAAGATAAAGTTTGATTTTCTAATGCGTAATGCGGATGCTCTCGGATTTGATTACGTAGCAACAGGCCACTATGCTAGGTTGAGCAGGGGGTCTGAAGGAGTAAGGCTACTTAAGGGACTAGATAATTCAAAAGACCAATCATATGTATTATTTAACCTTAGGCCATATCAAATTAACAGGCTACTGTTGCCAGTAGGTTGGTATGACAAGATCGAGATCAGAAAACTGGCTAAAGATGCAGGATTGCCAGTGGCGGACAAACCGGATAGCCAAGATATATGTTTTATTCCACAAGGTGATTATAGGTCATTTTTGACAAAGGAATTGAGCCCGTCTCCTGGTGAGATAGTTGATGCTTCAGGTCGGGTCTTGGGGGAGCACTGGGGTATAGAATTTTTTACTGTGGGGCAGAGGAGAGGCTTGGGGATAAATTCAGAGAGACCACTTTTTGTAATCAACGTGGATTCAGAGAGTAAGAGAGTGGTAGTAGGAAATGCGGAGGAATTGTTGGAAAATTCCTTGTGGGCGAGTGATGTTAACTTTATATCGGGTTGTTTACCTAAAAGCCCGATTGAAGTAGACGCTAAGATACGTTATAAGGCCAAAACAAGTAGAGCACTTGTTGACGCTCATGCAGATTGGGCTATGGTTGAGTTTCAGGAGCCTCAAAGAGCCATAACTCCTGGTCAAGCCGTGGTGTTTTACGATGGGGAAGAGGTGCTTGGCGGGGGGTTTATTGAGGGTAGTGTCAATAAGAGAGAAAGATCACGTTGGGGTTCTGTATCCCAATCAAGTGGAACCATCTTTTAATGCGCAACTTTGTGTAGTAACGGGCATTTTACCTACGATGTTAATAGATTCTTATGGATTTTTGATGGCTTTCTCTTTCTATATGCGGCTAAGACTCTATGCTTGGTCCATACTATCTATTAACATCGTAACCGGGCCGTCGTTTTGGAGCGTTACCTGCATTGATTCCTGGAAACGTCCAGTTGATATTTTCAATCCCGTAGCTTCAAACATTCGCAGGCAAGCTTCAAACAAGGCTTTTGCCTCGTCTGGATGGGCGGCTTTTGAAAATGACGGTCTTCTACCTTTTCTGGTGTCTGCGTAAAGGGTAAACTGACTTACAACAAGTAGCTCCGCATTTATCTCTAGGGCAGATCTGTTAAATCTACCTGATTCGTCCTCAAATATACGAATATTAACGACTTTTCTTACTATGTATTCGATGTCTTTCAATAGGTCGCCAGAAGCGACGCCTAAGAAAACTACGAGCCCAGTTGCAATTTGGCCCAACTCTTCCGTATCTGAATCTACCCTAGCTTCCTTTACTCTTTGGATTAGGGCTCGCATTTAAGTTGCTGAGTAATCAATCGGCATTTGAGGCGGATGGTTTATTTGATTCTTTGCCAGTGGATGAAGATTCGCTTGAAGATGGTGTGCTGTCAGAGCCCTTTTTTTCTGCCTGTTCGTCTGCAGAGAAGTTTTTCCGTGCGTAGTCTGTGGTGTAGAACCCACTTCCTTTATATATAACTGGAGGGGCATGTATTACCCTTCGGCATTCGGATTGACACAGCGGACAAGTTTCTACAGGGTCTGCATCGAATCCTTGTCTCAAATCAAATCTATGGGCACAATTCTTGCATTGATATTCGTAGGTTGGCATCGGACCTCCATGTTTGGGCACCGTAATGTGCAAGGCACTGGGTTGGTGCTTACCACAGTCTAAGACTCTACGAGATTTTGATTTCAGTGTCAACCAGAATAGGCACTTGGGAATTGTCGATTTGGTACATTGAGAAATATTATCTCTAGTTTCTGTTTGGTTTACCCTTATTAAGGATACGGCTCTGATAGGTACGAATACGTAGAAGGAATGCGATTGATTAGATTGCGCAAACTCTTGGAGGTAAATTGCACATAATCAGTAAGAAAAAACAATGATAATGCACTATTGACACCATTTATATAACGATGGAGAATGCCCTCATAGGTCCATATTTGAGAGTGGAGGTGAGATTTGCCAAAGCTAATTCCCGTACCGGATGATGTCAGCAAACCTTTTTGGGATGCATGCAACAAGGAGAAATTGGTTGTGCAGTCCTGTAAATCGTGCAGTAAGTTGCAACATCCTCCTCAGAGAGCGTGTAAAGAGTGTGGCTCTGGTGATAATTTAGAGTGGCGTGAGGTTAGTGGAAGGGGAACGATACTTAGCTATGTGGTGGTACATGATACTAGACAACTACTTAGAGTGCCTGATCAACCATTTAATATAGCAGTTATTCAATTAGAAGAAGATCCAGGTATTAATTTTCTTTCGAATCTTCCAGGAACGCCTGTTGATGAGGTGCCTGTTGGGGCGACAGTACAGGTAGAATTCGAATTAGTAATGCCTGGGCAGCTCATTAATGAATGGCGGGTCGTAGGCTGATTCGATTTGAAATTTTACAAATAACTAAGTGAGGTGGAAATTATGGCTAAAACTCAATATGCACCGGCTTCTATGTATAGAGATAAACTAGGGATGGGGGTTTGGGAACATAGAGGAAATGTTGCTGTGGTTGGAATAGGTATGTCTCCAACTACCCGTCGATGGGATGAGACAGCTGAAACCAGTGTTGCTGCGTGGACACTTTTGGCAGCCAGGAATGCCTTGGAGGATGCTGGAGTGTCAGGGGATCAAGTAGACGGGGTTGTGACATGTCCTGTTGGTCTGGGAGATCGTTGGGCCCCAAGACCTATTCCTGAAGACTTCGCGAACATGTTCAAGTTATCCGAAGGTAATCCAGACGATGGTATATATGGGGTTAGCGCAGATTTTTTGATAGCCAATATGCCAGAACTTACCAATGTGAATTTCACTATGCATGGGGCAGTTTGTATGTCTAATGCTCTATGCGTCGCCGCAGAAGCGGTAGGGTCTGGGTTGACTGAAACGTGTTTGGTTGTTCGTGGGTCAGGCAATTTGGCTGGACGCTATCATAGAATGCCAGAGTATACAGCTTCTGGGAATGCGCAGTGGATGGGGCCATTTGGCCCAACTGGTGGAGCGGAGGTAGCATGGAGTTTTGATGAATACTGCCGTAAATATGGCACAAATCATGACAGAATGGCCCCGTTTGTTGTGAACCAAAAACGAAACGGGCTAATGAACCCTGACGGATTCTTTGCTCAAAACAGAGCTGAAGCTCTTACAGTGGAAGACTATCTGGCCGCAAGATGGATAAATAAACCGATGAATCTTTACGATAATGATATGCCTGTTCAGGTCTGCGTGGCGTATCTGTTCACCACTCCGGAGAGAGCGAAAGATATGAAGCAGAAACCGGTCTATATACTAAACCATGCTACTAATAGAGTTCCTTACAGGAGTACAACTTACACTCTTGATGAGATAGAGCCTGCACAAGATGTACTAGCCCAAAAAGTGTACGAAGGTTCGGGACTTACGCCTGGTGATGTGGACGTTTTTAACCCTTATGACGGATTTACTTTGTTCACTCAGTGGTATCTGGAGGGCTTCCAGTGGCACGGAGTTAAGAGGGGTGAAGCACATGATTTCTATGCGGGCGATATATCTGTTGAAGGCCCACACCCATTTAGCTCTAGTGGAGGGAACTCGGGTAGCGGTAGGACTCGTTGGTGGATGCACACTGATAGTATCCAACAATTACAAGGTAGGGCAGGGGAAAGGCAAGTGAGGATTAAGAACGGGAGACCAGAAACTGCTATATCTGGCGGGCCTATGCCTATGGGGCCAACAGGTGGTGACTGGACAGTTTGGAGCACAAGCCGAGATTAGGGCTCTTAGTAATCCACATATAAGAAATAGGAGGGGCGTGGTCTACCATTTTAGACCACGCCCCTCCTATTTATCGCGTTGTGCACCTGGTTTGTCGAGTATTGACAAGGAATACCTCTCTGGACATAATGAAATTAACTGTAATCTTACTGGGAGGTGGGTTTTGGCAAAACAATCCCCTATACCTGACGAGATAAGTAAGCCCTTCTACGATGCCTGCAACGAAGATCGTTTGATCATGCAAAACTGCACAAAATGCGATCGCATGCAATTCCCACCACAGGCGGCATGCGCGGAATGTGGTTCAGGAGATAATCTTGATTGGCGCGAAGTAAGCGGCCGAGGAAAGATACTTGGATATGGAGTCATGAACGACTGTCGGGTAAGAGTACTCCAAGAGCATCAGCCGTTTAATATCGCCATTATAACTCTGGAAGATGAGCCAGGGATTAATATGTACTCTCACCTACCAGGCACACCAGTTGAGGAGGTTCCGGTTGGAGCGACTGTACAGGTGGAATTTGAAGTCACACCAGCAACCGGACAAAAAGTTCCAGAATGGCGCGTAGTTAGCTAGTATTCCTTTTATTACTCTTACGCAACAATTATTTTGGGGGAGGTGCAAATTGACAACTCAGAATGCTCCAGTTTCGATGTATAGACGAGATGAAGGGTTGGGAATTTGGGAAGGAAGAGGTAAAGTCGTAGCGGTTGGCGTAGGTCACTCTCCGACTGAAAGGCGATGGGATCAGAGCCCCGAGACTAGTATTGGTGCTTATATGATGATAGCACTTAGGAATGCTATAGCGGACGCCGGTGTTTCACCTGATCAGATAGATGGTCTTGTTATCGATCCCGTTACAACAACTGGTGCTATGTGGCCAGCAGGGCGACCTATACCTGAGTCTTTTGCACAGGCATTTCATATGACTGACAACCCGATTGACGGGATAAGTGCTATGAGTAGCGATTGGCTACTCAAGAACATGCCTGAATTGACCAATGTTAAATTCACGATGTACGGCCCAGGTTGCATGTCCAATACCATATGCGTGGCAGCTCAAGCTGTTGCATCTGGTATGACAGAAACATGCTTGGTTCTGAAGGGATGGGACAACCTTGAAGGGCGGTACGGTCAAGGTGGGGCAAATGCCGAAGATACTATTAGCGGCAACCAGAAATTCACCAACCCGTGGGGTCCCACTGGACCATTTCAGTACTCGTGGCTGTTCAACAAATATACTGAAAAATATGGGGGAAGCCACGATCAGATGGCGAACTTTGTGGTTAACTCGAAAAGAAATGGGCTTCTATTCCCAGAGGGTTTCTGGGCCCAACATAGACCTGAAGTGCTTACGGCTGAGGATTATTTGGCTTCAAGATGGATAGCCAAACCTGCTAATCTGTACGACTGTGACATACCCATAACAGTAGCTGCTGCATATTTGTTTACCACTCCCGAGAGAGCTAAAGATATGAAGCAGAAGCCCGTTTATATACTCAACCATGCTACAACACGCCCGCGAAATCGAGGCATGATTCAGACGTTGGATGAAGTCGAAGCCTCAGTTGATAGCACTGGACGGAAGCTTTACGATGGATCGGGACTGACTTCGTCTTCATTGGATATAGAGAACATGTATGATGGGTATACATTATTCCATCAATATTTTGTTGAGGGGCTGCAGTACCGTGGAGTGAAGCATGGAGAGGCCTTGGATTTCTATCAGACTGATATAAGCATTGAAGGCCCCAATCCTGTGTCTCCTAGTGGGGGAAACACAGGAAGTGGAAGAACAAGATTTTGGATGCATTCTG
>CAYVMY010000022.1:14706-16627 GCA_964452695.1 uncultured Dehalococcoidia bacterium | reverse complement strand
GTAAGTGCTATGTATAATGCTGTTCCACACACTAGGCCTATAAGAATAATGGGATCCCCTGGCTTAGAGAATATGCCTGGGATGGCTGATTTAGTTACACCAAGAACAGCTGTGAGTGGATACCAAGGACCTACAAGCATCATAAATAACGTTAATGATGAACTAGAACGTGCAGGCATTGAAATCGTAAGTGTTATGGCCCACCTGCCTCACTACTTGAACTTGGATGAAGACTATGCTGGAACAGCTAAACTAGTGCAAGTACTCTCTCGCTTGTACGACCTACCAAGCGATCTAGCCGACTTCCAACAAGGGGAAAAGCAATACGATGATCTATGGGAAGAGATTCAATCCAACTCTCAAATCAAGTCACTCGTAGAACGATTAGAAGAATACTACGATGACCAGCACCCGGCAAATTCAGATATTAACGAGGAAGACAAGACGCCGCTTTCTCCTGATATCGAGAATTTTCTAGATGAAATTGGCCGTAAGCTAGAAGATAAATAAAGATCCAAAGCTTACATACGACCAGACTGACAATTCCACGTGATTAGATATTTAGCTACGGGAGACCAAGTGGCTGGACATATCGAGTTAATCATTACAAAAGAACACACATGAGTTATAACATCAAGCCCGCTGTTATCGGAGACATATCTCAACTTGAGGAAATTGAAAAGGATGGATTTCCAACATCTTGGCCGTTATCTTCATTTAGAAGAGACTTACAAAACAACAAAAAAAGCATTCTAGTTGCCTATCAAGACTGGGAAATGGATTCTTCTGATCTAGATCAGGCCTCATCACAGAAGCATTACCCATTTCTCTCAATACTCCTAGAGCCGATAAAAAAACTGACCAATGTAATTACTGGAACGATTTCTTCATTCTCAACAGGCGGGTTCATAGCCGGGTACATAGCAACCTGGTTTATAGCGGATGAAGCCCACATAACGGCAATTGCAGTACGATCAGGACAAAGAGGCCAGGGACTTGGAGAACTTCTGTTAATGGGTTCCGTTGAACAAGCCGTCATAAGCAAGGCTAAAACGGTCACATTAGAGGTTCGTGTATCCAATAACATAGCCCAATCGCTCTAAGAAAAATACGGGTTTAAATACGTGGGAATAAGAAAACGATATTACACGGACAACAATGAGGATGCCCATATAATGACTACCGACAATATCTCAACTTCCTCGTACTCAGCAATGCTGAATACACTCCAAGTTTCATATGAGGAAAGCCATAAAAATAAGATTAATTTTGAATGAGGTTAAGTCTAACATTTAGAAAGCGCCCATACGGACTTTTGGTGTTCAGGGTAGCTTGTTTCTCACCAGACATTTCTCGGCAGCGGCAAGCGAATCCTTGACAAAGAAATTTGCCCACGCTAGTATGCTGCTAGGCGCTCTTAAGGGCGCCAAATTAGCGGATGGAGGTTAGGTTTGCCTAAACAATCCCCGGTACCTGACGAAACTAGCAAACCCTTCTGGGACGCGTGTAACGAGGAAAGATTGGTAATGCAGACGTGCACAACCTGTGATCGCATGCAATTTCCTCCTACGCCAACGTGCGCAGAGTGTGGCTCAGGAGACAATTTCGAGTGGCGAGAAATGAGCGGGAAAGGGAAGATAAATGGCTACTGCGTGATGCACGACTCCCGTATCAGGCTGCTCCAAGCAGATCAACCATTTAACATAGTGATAGTAGAGCTAGAAGAGGACCCGGATATACTCATGTTCTCCCATCTACCAGGAACGCCTGCAGACGAAGTCCCTGTTGGAGCCAGCGTCGAAGTAGTGTTCGAAACGACCGCTGGACCTTCCGGACAGAAGGTTGCAGAGTGGAAGGTAGTAGGTTAAACGGCTGGCTATCATTAAATAAAAACCAGACACGAAAGGGATTATAATATGAC
>CAYVMY010000022.1:1986-14696 GCA_964452695.1 uncultured Dehalococcoidia bacterium | reverse complement strand
AATCCTTGTACCGAAGCCTGGTAGGCTTGGGGGTATGGGAACATAGGGGCAATATTGCTGTGGCTGGCATGGGTCACTCTCCAACCGCCCGTCGATGGGACGAGAAGGTTGAAACCAGCGTTGGAGCTTGGCAGATACTAGCAGTAGAAAGAGCCTTAGAAGAGGCTGGGTTATCGAAAGATCAAATAAATGGTGTTGTTGCATGCGACCAAGGCATGGGTGAGCCATGGGCTCCAAGAGAAATACCGGAGGATTTTGCAAAAGCATACACTCAGACACCTGGTAAGCCTGATGACGGTATCTCAGGCGTTAGTGCGGATTGGCTTGTTCGTAACATGGGTCTTGATAATGTCCGTTACACTGCACACGGACCGGGATGCATATCGACGGCCCTAGTTGCAGCTTGTCAAGCGGTCGGAGACGGAATGACCGACACATGTGTGGTAATTAGAGGAACTGGGAATATACAGGGACGCTACGGGCAGTACGGAGCAGCAGCGGCTGACACAGCTTCTGGTGGCGGGCAATGGACAAATCCATGGGGTTGGCAGTTGATTCCTCAGATTGCCTACGGATTCAACAAGTATGTTGAAAAATACAACTCAAGTCACGATAAAATGGCAGCGTTTGTGGTGAATCAGCATCGCAATGGCTTAATGATGCCGGAAGGCTTCTACTACCAGAATCGTCCTGAGATGTTAACAGTCGAAGACTATCTCTCGGCTCGCTGGGTTTGCAAGCCTATGTCCCTTTACGATGCTGACATGCCTATACAGACTGCAGTAGCGTATATAATTACAACCGCAGAAAGAGCACGAGATCTTAAAACAACCCCCATTTATATCCTTAACCACGTGACTCAAAGGGCGACTCCTCGCAGTAGCGCAGAAACCCTCACAGAGACAGAGGAATATACAGACAGTATAGCCAAAAAGGTTCTTGAGGGATCTGGTTTGGCATCTACAGAAATAGATGTGTTCAATCCATACGATGGATTCACGTTATTCACGCAGTATTACCTGGAAGGATTCCAATGGCACGGAGTAAAAAGAGGCGAGGCTCATGACTTCTACAATGGAGACATAAGCGTCGAAGGGCCTCATCCTTTTAGCTCAAGTGGAGGTACAGCTGGAAACGGACGAACAAGGTGGAGGAACTATACTGAAGCTATACAGAAACTCCGAGGCGAGGCGGGGCAGAGGCAGGTCAGAATAAAGAACGGAAGGCCGGAGACCGCGGTATCCGGAGCTTTCACGCCTAACCATTCTGACTGGACTGTCTTTAGCACCAGCCCCGACTAAAAAAGGGCCATACCCCGGAATAGGACCGGACTTTATGAAGCCAAAGTGAGCCTACCAGCTACTTGAGCTGGTAGGCTCACATAGCGCAAGTTCGAAGTGAATATTTCACGCTTCGCAACGGGATGAATTGAAAGGGAGGACCGTACTTGAAAGTTCTCATAAGTTTTGATATAGACGGTACCTTGGAAGGCGGAGATCCGCCCGGTCCAGTGACTTATGACATGGTTAGGAAAGCACAGGAATTAGGATGCATTATAGGAAGTGCTTCGGATAGAGCCCTAAGCGCTCAACAGGCCCTATGGGATAGAGCCGGTATCAAGAATGATTTTATAGCACGCAAGCACGAACTAGATAAAGTCATCGAGCAGTTTGATGCTGACTTTTACGTACACACAGGAGACAGGGATCTAGACAAGTCATTTTCCCTAGAAGCAGGATTCCACTTTTGGTGGATGGATGATGCTGGAAACGAGCCATGGGTGCCCATGGCGTCAGGCGAAGATGAATCTATCCCTGATTTTACAATGTCTCCGGAAGACTAGGCAATTTTTTGCCTGGGGCGGTTCTAGACGGAAGCTGCAAATGTGATTCAGCGGTTAGCGAAGAGTCGGAAGTAATGCGAGAAGCCTATTTTAGACGATTAGCTTAGGATTTGTTTGTCATTTTCCCTCCTAGGGCCGCACCGACAATTCCGAGGATTGTCGTGTACCAGAGCACACCTACGCCAATCAAAATCAGAAGCAATCCGTCAACAGTTGCTTCCTCATTCGCTCCAAATCTTGACACCAACATCACAGTTGCCACAGGAAATGTCATGAAAAACCCCATGACAAAGCCGATTACTATAGATTGTTCCAGTGACGACTTTGTTCTGCTACCAGCAATCCAACCTCCAATAAGAGGACCCAAAGGGCCGGTAACGAAATGAATCACCGGTGGGGCAATGCAGAGCAAACTAACAATAAATCCGATAAAAGCGTTCTTAATCACTCGTTTAAGAATTCCTTTATGCGTTTTGAAAGGGACAGGGAAATGCCTTTGGTGGTTAGTATTTCGTCCTCCGAGGCATTTTTCATTCCTTCTATAGAATGGAATCTCTGAAACAGTATTTTCTTCCTCTTAGCACCAATACCGGGAATATCATCTAACTGGGATTTAATAGCCTTTTTAGATCTGCTAAGCCTATGATATCTTATAGCATATCTATGAGCCTCATCTCTCAAACGCTGAATCATGAAAAGAGCAGGTGAGTTCCTTGGAAGCATAAGAGATTCCTGCGTACCTCTCACAAATATTTCTTCGTTCTGTTTAGCGATGCTAGCAAGTGGAATATCGTGTATACCCAACTCTAAGAACACCTCAGCAGCGGCGTTCAAATGACCTTTGCCACCGTCTATAACAACTAGATCTGGATCCATGCTCCAGACGTCCATATCTTTATTTTTTGCCGAATCAGACACATGTACACCATCACCCGTTTTCTTACCCGGATCCACCGAAATATGTCGAAATCGCCTCCTGAGCATCTCCTTCATCATAGCGTAATCATCTGTTTTATCCACGGTTTTTATCTTAAATCTTCTGTAGTGGCCAGGTTTTGGTTTGCCATTATTGAAAACCACCATGCTTCCAACCGAAGATGTTCCCTGTATGTTTGATATATCGTAACATTCCATCCTTACAGGGAGATTCGGAAGATTCAGAAACTCTTGGATTTCCTCTAGTGCTGCCTCTGACGATTTCTTTTTTGAAAGCCATTTCACCCTCAATTGCTCGAGACCTTGCTCTGCATTCACACGAGCCATCGTTAGAATGGCTTTTTTCCTACCCTTTATAGGAACTTGTAGTTTAATTCTCTTGCCATGTTTTTGACTTATCCAGTTTTCAATCAAGTGTTGATCATCAACACTTCTTTCAATAACTATTCCAGATGGGACAAATGTCGCAAACTGATAGTATTGTTTGAGAAAATTCGAAAGAACTGTAGATTGATTTTCATAAAAAACACCCTCCATAAGATAGTGATCTCTGCCAGCAAGCGTACCGTTTCGTACGAAAAATATTTCTATTAATGCCATGTCACCAAGAATCGCTGATGCTATAACATCTTGGTTAGCTTTACTATTATGGGGTGCATCACTCGAGATTATGCTTCTTTTTTTGGTTACATGTGACACTGATGCTATTTGATCACGTAAAAGTGCAGCTTTCTCAAATTCCAGACTATCAGAGGATTGTTGCATTTTGCTTTTCAAATCGGCTATAACATTATCAGTATGGCCTTCCATGAACATTACAACTTGTTGAATTACCTTCCCATACTCTTCTTGATTAGTTAACCCAGTACAAGGAGCCACACATCTATCTATGTAATATTCTAGACATGGACGAGAATCATTCCCTGTTATTTCCTTAGTGCATGATCTATAAGGGAATAATCTCTTTAGTAAGTTCATAGAGGTCCTAACAGACCTAGCGTTTGAATACGGACCAAAGTATCTTGCGCCATCATTTTCTACACGACGGGTTATGTATACTTGCGGAAAAGGTTCACTAATATCCACTTTAAGATATGGATAGGTTTTGTCATCTTTTAATCTGGCATTATATTTCGGTTTATATTTTTTTATGAGTGTATTCTCAAGTATTAGGGCATCCTCTTCAGATGACGTGACTATAAATTCAAAGTCCTTAATAAGGGTTATCATGTTTCTTATTCTGGGATCGCTCTGGTTAGAGGTGCGAAAATATGACTGAAGGCGTTTCCTTAGATTCTTCGCCTTCCCTACATACAACACTGCATCAGCGATGTCTTTCATTAAATAAACGCCTGGTTTTTGTGGAGATATCTTGAGTTGTTCAACTAAGTCATAAGAGATCATGTGATAAGAATTGTAACATAGCGATTGGGCATATATATTAAGTATTTATAAAACGGGATTTGTTTTATAGGCTATATTGGCATGATATATGGCCAAAACTTGGTTTAAAATCTAGAATCGAATATAATGAGCAGCATGGTAGAAGTAGTGCTTTCCTCCCCACGTGGGTTCTGTGCTGGAGTAGTAAGAGCCATAGATATAGTAAGCCTCTCCCTAGAGCGGTTTGGATCCCCGGTATACGTCCGTAAAGAGATAGTTCACAACCCACATGTCGTCGGAGAACTAAGTCAACAGGGAGCCATATTTGTTGAGGAACTTGCAGACGTGCCTCCAAAAAGCACAGTTGTTTTTAGCGCCCACGGCGTATCCCCAGAGGTTAGACAGCAAAGCGAAGAACTTGAATTGAACGTGATTGACGCTACATGCCCACTGGTGACAAAAGTTCACCTTGAGGCTATAAAATTTGCTCGAGAAGGATATACAATACTTCTCGTTGGGCACAAAGGACATGAAGAAGTTGACGGAACTATGGGAGAAGCACCAGATGTTACAACATTGGTTGAGGACACGGACTCTGCTAGACTTGTAGAAGTAACGGATCCAGAAAAGGTGGTCGTTCTCACGCAAACCACTTTAAGCGTAAGAGACACCTTAGACATAATAGACGTGTTGAGAGAGCGTTTCCCTAAAATGGTTAACAGAAATGATATTTGCTATGCCACTTCGAATAGACAGGCTGCTGTCAAAGCAATAGCGGATCAGGTTGAATTGGTACTTGTTATTGGAGCTGAAAACTCGTCGAATTGTAACAGGCTTCGGGAAGTTGCAGAAGCAGAAGGGGTTACGGCTTATCTCGTAAACGGACCTGATCAAGTAAAGGAATCTTGGCTTGAGGGAATAACTAAAATTGGAGTCACATCCGGTGCATCTACACCGGAATGGGTAGTTGCTAGCGTGGTGGAATACCTCAAACCTTCCAGTGTTCGCGATGTAGAATTAATTGAAGAAAACATTTCATTTGTACTACCCAAGGAACTGAGATAGCCTCGCCTAAGAAAGGAAAATTATACAGGCTTCTTAGTCTGATATATCTCCAAATCCATTCCACAAAATATTTATCGCTGAACCCAATGAACCATTCACCGAAATGTTAGCGACTAAAAACCTTCTATCCATGGTATAACATAGCCTATAATTTTACCAAACAATCGACAAAGTGCGAATAATATTCAAAGGAGTTTTATGAAAGCAGCAAGGATGGTAGGATACAAAAGTTTAGATTTTATTGATATCGCCACTCCCGAACCCACAGATGGGGAAGTGCTTATAAAAATGCAACGGTTGTCAATATGTGGCAGTGACCTTAGAAGTTATGACAGAGCCCATCCAGAAGAAAATTACCCACTTGGCATAGGAGCTCCATGCCATGAATGTGTTGGAGAGGTGGTGGAAAGCAAAACCGATAGGCTATCTGTTGGAGACAGGGTTATTGTACTGCCAACAAAGACCGGTGGGCTGATAGAATATGTGGCCGAAAGTCCGGACCGATGCATAAAGGTACCCAATATTGGAGATCCATCACAATGGATAATGGCACAACCGGTTGGAACCGTGATGTATGCCTTACAACAAGCTGATAGTGTTCTTGGCAAACGCGTAGCCGTTTTAAGTCAAGGAGCTATAGGATTAGCATTCGCTCAACTAATGGCCCAAGCAGGAGCTAGGCAAGTAATAGTTACAGACATCCTTGATAATAGGCTTGAGGTTGCCAAAAAAATAGGAGCTACTCACACCATAAACGCTGCTAAGGAGGATGTTATATCCGCTATAGCAGATATAACCAACGGCGAAATGGTAGATATAGCCGTTGAGGCATGCGGAAGACCAGAGACTTGTAATCAAGTTTTCCAAATACTAAAAATGCAAGGGCAAGCTATATTATTTGGTATGACACATGTAGAGGACGTCTTCCCATTCGATTACCATGCAATGTACATGCGATTACCAAGAATTATAGTAACAAACTCTGCTAGGGCAGGGGAGAACATAAGATCAATCGGAGAGTGCGTGGACATCATGTCCCAAGGAAGACTCGATTTGTCTCATTTAATCACTCACCGCATGGGTTTCAACGAGGTTCAGTCTGCTTATGACATGTACAGCGAGAAAAAAGATAACTCAATCAAAGTAGTTATGGAAATCTAATCCCAATGATTAGAAACCTAGACCAGGAAGTAAAAGAAATCTGGAACTTTCATATCAGTCGATTACTGTTGTGAGAGTTCCCATGATAATGAATATAATCAAGCTAAGCCCACCAATATAGCGAATTTCTGACCATATATGTCTATTGACGGCCTTAGGAACGTTTGGCCTACTAGAAAGTATATCTGCAGAACTGACTGCAGTATGACGGATTGGATCCAGAAGGTCTGGAACGCTGGATGAGCCTACAGCTACTTCATAGTTCGGGGAAATAGCAGAGCCATCATTTGCAGAAACGCTAGATGTAGACTTTGGCTTCCTTTTCCTATGTCCTATTTGTGCCTGTTTTGAAGCTATCTTCCGAGATTTATTCGGCATTATCATGCCCTCCTGTTGATCCCTGCCACGCTAGTATCTGAATTGTTGGTGAGCGAGTCAGATGTTGTAATTTTGTCGATATCAGTTTGCCCTAGGATGTGCAGTATCATATTCTTCTCTAATATAATCTCCTGCCACATGAGTGTACAACTGCGTAGTGGCAATGCTTGAGTGTCCTAACATCTCTTGTATGTACCTTAAGGGCGCTCCTCCATTCAACATATGAGTAGCGAAACTATGCCGCAATATATGTGGAGTCAGAGGCACAGTTATTGCAGCCTTTTCACCGTACTTCTTTAGCATATTCCAAAACCCCTGCCGCGTAAATCCTTGTCCGAAACGATTTAAGAAAAGTAAATCAATTTTAGAGGAGTAATCTTGCCTACGCACGTGAAATATAGGTCTAACGAATTCTATGTACCGCTCCAGAATAACTATAACAAGTTCATGTAAATTCAATAAACGTTCCTTTGACCCTTTACCTCTGCACAAAATATATTTTTCCTGAAAATTGAGGTCTCTCATATTAATTGATATAAGTTCACTAACCCTCATTCCTGTAGCATACATCAATTCCAGCATCGCATAGTCACGTCTGGACTCGAACGTATCTGATTCCTTTATAACCTTAAAAAGAAATCCTATATCTTGTTCGGACAAAAATCTAGGCAATGTCCTGCCAACTCGAGGAGATTCAATAGATTCAGTGGGATCCACATCCAACAAACCCTCTTCTGTTAGAAAGTTGAAGAATGATTTAACAGCTGCTATTTTCCTAGCCTGTGTAGCTGGTAAGTAGCCTTTATTTTGCAATTTACGTGAGAATTTGGTTAACAGTTCTCGGTCAATTGATTTCCAGTAACTAGGGTCTGTATTGGAAATTGCTAAGCTAGCCATAATTTCCTCGAACTGTTTTAGGTCAGATCTATAGGCGGAAACTGTATTTAATGATAAGCCTTTCTCCACAGTTAAGTGATCTAGAAAAGATTGCAATGGATCTATCATTTTCCTTCAGTTAGCCCTCACCTCATTCTATCATATTACATTCACATATTATCTTGATTGAAATGTACTCATACATCTAATTTGTTGCCGAAATATCTTCTTCTCCATGTGCTCATTCTGGGAAATATATTACCCCTGCCTCATCCTCATTCCTTGACAGCCTCGTATAGCCTATGTAGAATCTAGCCTACTTCGCTACTGTCTGAAAGGAATACCCTCACATGGTCCACATTGGCATCGATCCCGTTATGTTCAAACTAGGAGCATTCCTTCTAACATGGCATGGCTTCTTCTCTTTTATAGCAGTCATGGTCGCCGTTATATTAGTTACCAAATGGGCCCGTTCAGAAGATATAGGTGGAGATACTGTATATGCAACAGCTATATGGGTAATACTTGGAGGCATAATTGGGGCAAGAACAGTTCATGTCATAGACAGGTGGGATCTATATAGTGCCAATCCAACAGAAATATTTGCCATATGGCAGGGAGGTATCGCTCTGTTGGGAGCAATACTGGGAGGTTTGATAGCAGGATCTATATATGCCTATATCAATAAATATCCAATAGGCAAACTAGCAGACTTGACCGCACCAGCCTTGCTTATAGCTCAAAGCATCGGAAGAATCGGAGATTTAATAAATGGAGAGCACGTCAGTAAAGTAACTGACTTTTCCTGGGGGTTCGTATACACCCACCCAAACAGCCTAACCAACAGAGTGTATGGCCTTCAATCCACTCATCCTAGTGTAGGTTATGAAATAATCTGGAATATGGTTGTGCTTGGAATAATTTATTTGATGAGAGACAGAATCAAACCGGACGGTATGCTTTTTGCACTTTACCTTGCCCTTTATTCCTTCGGAAGATTTTTTATCACTTTTCTTAGGGAAGATAAAATCTGGATAGCTGGCCTACAGCAAGCCCATATTATCACAATATTACTAATGGCTATTACCATACCAATCCTTGTGTACAAAGCGCGTTTGATAACTAGAGATTAGATAAAATCATGCGAATTATGTAGCTTACTTTTCAAGTGTTGGACGTATATCCTTTATTGAAAGTCTAAATTGGCTGGAACCATTCCACGCTTCCAAACCAAAAGTGTATACCAAGTCTACAAATCTCCAGCTATCATTCCATCGCTCTGATAGACCAAAACCTACCCCATTCCAAATCGATCCCTCATAACGCAGGACCAATTTTAGATGGTCCCCCTTTTTACCAAACTTCCTGGTTTCTACTACTTCTACTCCTTTGGTCACAAATAGAGGGTCATTATTCTTCACCCCAAAGGGTTGTAATTCCTTAAGAAAAGAGAAATTATCCCCTACCAAGGTAGACAGACGGACGTGCGCGTCTATATTTAGACTAGGCATAAGTGACAATTTGGACAATCGGGTGGCTGCAATCTCATTAAGTCTATCACTTAGGTCATCCAACTGATCTCGATTGATCAAAAACCCTGCCGCTCCAGCATGTCCACCAAATCGTAGAAACAAATCTTCGCATTCGCTTAAGGCCGAAGCCATATTGAACTCTGGAATACTTCTGCAACTTCCTCTGGCGTAAGGTCCTTCTATTGATACAGCTACACAAGGAAGATAGTATCTATCTACAAACCGACTTGCTAAGAGTCCTAAAACCCCTGGTGAGAAATCTTCGCTCTCAAGCATGATAATAGATTTATTCTTCAACTCAGTATTCTCTATAATTTTATCAGCAATCAGCATTGATTTTTGTGTAATTGCTTGACGATCTCGATTCAATTTTTCTACAGTTCTAGCAATGTCGTAAGCCTCATCACGAGATTGAGACATCAATAGCTGATAACTTATTAAAGCCGTATCTAATCGCCCTGGGGCATTGATACGAGGCCCTATCCCAAATGCTATAGAACTAGCATCCAATAGCCCAGCTTGGTTAAGCCTGCCATTATTAACTAGTTCAGTTATTCCTGGCAACGGATCAGTATTCATCCTCCTCAAACCTTCAGCAACTAGATACCTGTTTTCACCCAATAAAGGAACTAAGTCCGCTATAGTACCGATAGCAGCTAATTGAAGTAGATTAACATCCCATTCAATGTCAATGTATTGGTACAATCCCTGAATGAGTTTGAACGCTAAGCCTACTCCAGACAAATTTGGAAAAGGATAGGAGGATGATTTCAGTTGCGGGTTAATCAGAGCGAATGGTATTCCCACTTCCGAAGTAGGCAAATGATGATCTGTTACTATAATATCTATTCCCGAGGTTTTCCCGTAGCTTATTTCAACAACGTCAGTTGTTCCACAGTCTACTGTTTCGAGTAGAGACACACCTTTTTGGGTAAAAAAGTCCACGGCATCCTTAGTTAATCCATGACCTTCAGCTGCTCTGTCTGGAATGTATGGTATAACATGGGCCCCCAAGGATTGTAGCCCGCGGGACATCAAAGCTGTCCCCGTTATACCATCAGCATCAAAGTCTCCAAACACACCTATTATTTCATTGTTTTGGATCGCAGAAGTTAATCTAACAGATGCCTTTTGCATATCAGGAAGAAGCAGTGGGTCATTAAGTTGACTCGAGTCTGTTGCCAGAAATTTCTTGGCGCTCGCATAATCAAAAACACCGCGGATATGCAGAAGTTGTGCTGCTAACGGAGAAAATGGAGAAAGCCTATCAATGCTTTCTCTTGAGATACGAGGGTATATATTCCAAGTTTTCGATACGGTCAACGCTCCCCCTTACCAGATATAGGAAACCTTAAGGTAAGTAACTGGCAAGAGTCGTCCCAGTTGAAGATAATAATATAGGGGCGTGATCATATGTCCGATACTTTTTTGAAGCACAAAGACGCGTTATGCCCACCGAAGCCAAGAGAATTCGAAAGAACTGCTCTAATCTCAGCCTTTCTCATTTCATTAGGAACATAGTCCAGATCACAGTCTTCATCAGGGTTTTCAAGATTTATAGTAGGTGGAATCGAGCCCCTGCTCAATGCAAGAACAGATATAGCTGCCTCGAGTGCACCACCTGCTCCGAGAAGATGTCCAGTCATGGATTTTGTCGAACTTATAGCTACACGATATGCATCATCGCCAAAAACAGACTTTATACCCATTGTTTCGAATTTATCATTCATAGGTGTGGATGTACCGTGAGCATTGATATAATCTATATCCGATGGTGACATACCTGCTTTCTTAAGAGCTATTTTCATCGCCCTCGCGCCACCCTCACACCCAGGTGCTGGCTGTGTAATATGATACTCATCAGCTGTAGATCCATATCCTACCATTTCAGCAATAGGCTTTGCCCCGCGACTCAAAGCATGGTCCAGAGTTTCTATCACCAAGATTGCAGAACCTTCACCCATAACAAATCCATCCCGTTCGGCATCAAAGGGTCTAGAAGCCCTTTGAGGACTTTCGTTTCGCCTTGACAGGGCATGACAAGCATTAAAACCAGCAATGCCGATAGGGCATATAGCAGCTTCACTTGCCCCTGTGATCGCCACATCCACGTCGCCCCTTTTTATTAACTCAAATGCTTCTCCAATTGTATCAGCTCCGGTCGAGCAAGAGGAAATTGCGTTGAAGTTGGGCCCCTTAGCCCCAGTAATCATCGAAACTCTTCCAGATGCCATTTCTCCTAGCATCATGGGAATCAAGAATGGACTCACCCGAGCAGGTCCTTTCTCTGAAAGCACCTGCATTTCTTCCGATATAGTTATGAGGCCGCCAATACCACTCCCAATCATGGTAGCAACACGATGTGAATTTTCGTCGGTTATAACGAGCCCAGAACTCGCAACGGCCTCCTGCGCAGCAACAGCGGCAAATTGAGTGAATCTGTCCATTCTGCGGGCTTCTTTGCGGTCTAGGAAATCTGCCGGGTTAAAGTCTTTCACCTCAGCAGCAAAGCGAGTCTCATATGGTTCCGGGTCAAAACTACTTATATAATCGACTCCGGAAACACCGGATGTCAAACGCTCCCAGGTAGTTTCAACCCCTAAACCTAAGGGACTCACTATTCCGATGCCCGTAACAACTACTCTACTGGTCATAAATCAACCCCCAAGGTAATTAGTTATCTTCTAGCGGAACGCAACTATCCTGTTTTAGACACAATTGTATCAGAAATAGCTACTCATTGGTATACAAAAATCTATGCAACAATCAATGTTATGTGTTGCTCATTATACCCGCATAGTTTGATGTATAATGAGTCTCATACAACCTAGTATCTGGAGATTCATGACTACCGTAACAATAGACACACATGGGTGTAAACTTAATCAAGCTGACTCACTTGCTATGGCTAAACATTTCCTGGATGCAGGCTACGATATAGTCCCAAAAAACAAGAATGCAGACGTCTACGAATAGAATTCATGCACTGAAACTCATGTAGCAGATAGCAAGGCACGCAATGCTATCCGAACAGCTAGGAAGCTGAATCCAAATTCCGTAATAGTGGCAACCGGTTGTTATGCAGAAAGGATCGGGCAAGAAATAGGCGACCTAGTAGATGTAGATTTGGTTATAGGAAATGTAGGAAAACAGTCATTAGTAGATAAAGTCACAGACCTGCTCGGTCAATCTATGGACACTTTCGGGCTCAACAATGTAACGAAACCAAACAAATATTTGAGTGACAACGATAAAGGAACTATTTCGAGTAGGACAAGGGCTATGATAAAGATACAGGAGGGTTGCAATCAAATCTGTGCTTACTGCATTGTTCCCAAAGTAAGGGGTAGAGAAATGAGCATATCTCCACAAAGCATCGTAACTAATATCCTGGAGTTGGAGAAAAATTCATACTCAGAGGTAGTTCTAACTGGAACCCAATTAGGCACATATGGTTTTGATCTCCAAGATACCGATCTCTATGCTCTTCTGATGTATATATTGGAAAATACAACTATACCAAGAATAAGGTTGTC
>CAYVMY010000022.1:0-1976 GCA_964452695.1 uncultured Dehalococcoidia bacterium | reverse complement strand
GTATGATGTATTTGGCAAACATATTATCCCAAGAAATAACGCCCAAATAGCTCTCTATATGGGACAACAAAAGAATGTGCCCACATTTTCACATACCACTTCAAAGCGGTAGCAACAAGGTATTAAAGGCGATGAGGCGCCGCTACACAAGAGAAGAATTCCGTAATACTGTAGAAATGGTTAGAAAGCATATACCAGAATCATCAATAACGACTGACGTTATAGTTGGATTCCCTGGAGAAGAAGATAAGGAATTTCAGGAAACTTATGACCTATGTCTGGAAGCTGAGCTAGCTAATATACATACGTTCCCATTCTCTAAGCGTCCTGTTACCTCAGCGAATTTATTCTCTGGGCAAATTAATGACGTATCTAAAACATATAGAAGTAAGGCAATAAATCAATTAGCTAGAGCAATATCGAAACGATTCAGACAACACCTAATCGGCCAAACGCGCCCAGTATTATGGGAGACCAAAACAGAACAAAACAATTATACAATTTGGCAAGGATTAACAGACAATTATATAAGAGTAAAAGCAACAGACGAAAACATTGTGGCGAACACAATATCATCTTTAAAACTGGTTAGCCTAGACGCTGAAATTATGACCGGAGTGCTAGCTGAATGATTAAGGGTATATGAAACCTTGGAGCGAAAGTTGTAATCGGAAGTGTATTGAGCAGATTTAACGCCCTATAAAGTTATAGATTTTAATCGCACTTGGCCATCTCTTTTCTCAATGTATCCGGACTTTTCCGTAGATCCATGGCTGAAAACTACCAACCACCCGTCCTTAGCTGCCCGATCTATTAGTTCTCGTTTGTGTTCCAATGTTTCTTCGGGATACTGATCACTAGCTGCAATACAACTCAGATCAATATGATGAGACGTGGGAATTATATCCCCGAGAAAGACTATTTTCTCACCCCCACCATTTACATGGATTGATTGATGCCCGACGCAGTGCCCTCCAGTTTTCATTACATTTATACCAGGTAATATTTCCACATCACCATTTATCGTAACAAGTTGACCTGAATTCTCTAAGCAACTGTAATCCTCAAAGTGGTGTGTACCCCTAGAACGTTCATTGAGATTATGAGCCTCATTCCAGCAATCTTCCTGGACATAGTAGGTAGCTTTCGGAAAGGCCGGAATGATGTTGGCGGAGCGGTCAATCTTGGTACAACCTCCAGAGTGATCAAAGTGTAGGTGCGTTAGTACCACAGCATTTATGTCCTTAGCTGATAGCCCTTCGTTCTTTAAATTTTTCAATAACTTGCCAGATGTTATCCCGTATGTATCCTTGAGATCATCTGTTTCTTTGTTACCGACACCGGTATCTACTAAAACATTAAGGCCATGGTATTTTATGAGGAGGTAATTCAGTCCTAGACTAATCCTATTCATACGGTCAGGCTTCGCTTTTAATTCCCACCTGTGTTTTGGGATTTGTCCAAAAACGGAGCCTCCGTCCATTTTGATTATCCCATCACTTAGAAGGGACACTTTAGGTACTTCAATTCCCATGTATAAGGGCTCCAATTCAGTAATAGATACGACCACATACCGCAAGAAATGGACCTGTATACGAAGACATGAACGAATTGAGCAGCCAGTTATAGGAGGAGTGGATTTATTTTGTTAGAACTGCAATCAATACCACCCTGCACTCTTATCATATTTGCAGCCAATGGTGGCGTGTCAATATGTATATGACAGTATTTTCAGCTATATTCTCTGCAAATGGAAAACGAAATTCATATAAATTATCTATTTCTCATACGTGATAGTAAACGTGATTGGTAGTACGGCAAAACCTATTCTATTCCCGTCTACATAAACATTGAAAGTATAGTCTCCATCCTCAGGTGCTTCCATTTCAAGTTGGGCTACTGATCTATGTATTGGGTCTCCATGAGGGATGTTAAAGCTTTCAAGATCGACTGTAGTGACTATACCGCCAGATGGG
>CAYVMY010000021.1:12558-16762 GCA_964452695.1 uncultured Dehalococcoidia bacterium | reverse complement strand
GACCTCACCCATCCTTATGCGCTGCGGGACCTCACAGCGCATTAAGGCTTGTGCATCAGTGTTAACACCCACATATTCAACACCCTGTATGCGTTCCCGGAACATACGTGATACTGCATTGCAACCCCCACCTCCCACGCCAACAACTTTTATACTAGCTACGCCGTCATTTTCCAAAGAACTACCCATGATTGTACCTCCTGAGTTGTTGTTGCACCTTCTTATTCATACCTATAAACGACATTTTCACATTTTTTACCATCTGATAACCAGCGCTTACATAATCAAAGGACGGATTTCTCGGTCTCCACTGGTAATCTCCCCCTTTACTAATGCTCAAAGTTAACAAGCCGACCGCGGTGGCCATTGACGGGTCTTTCACATTACCCAGAGTAGGTAACACATTCATAGGAGTCCCGATTCGCACAGGCGATCCGAACACATCCTTCGCCATTTCTTCCAAACCAATAAATTTCGATGTTCCGCCCGTGAAAACCACCCCCCCCGGCGGCAAACTCTCAATCCCAGCCTCCCTCATTTCACTACCAATCATATCCAAAAGTTCCCGCATTCTCTGTGCCAAAGTCTCGCATATTGCCCCACGGGTAACTCTCTGGGCCTGGTCCCGGCCCAAAGACGGCATTTCGATTTTTTCATTAGCAACAGCATCATCTGCGAACAAACTCCCAACATCTAACTTAACTTCCTCGGCTGCATCCATGGAAGTGTTAAATAGTACCGACAAATCTCTTGTAAAGTTGAATCCCCCCACCGGTAACACTTTGGTATGCCACACGGTACCATCCAAAAAGATACATACATCAGTCGTACCACCACCTATATCCACCAACACCACGCCCATTTCCTTTTCATCTTTAACCAACACTGATTCCGCGCTGGCTAAAGTTTCCAGCACCATTCCTTTGACTTTGACTTTAGCTTTACCAATGGTCTTGATCAGGTTGTCTATAGGAGCGAATCCACCTTGAATTACATGGCTTTCAACCTCAACCTTAGAACTAAACATTCCAACTGGGTCCCCCACGCCCCAAAATCCATCCAATGCGTAGTCTCTAGGGATCACGTGCACAGTCTTGCTCTCTGCATCATCCCCATATTTCGAACAGGCATCTAAAATTCGATCTACCTCTCGCGAGCCAACCGGAACGTCATATCGCCTCTTTTCGAGTGACGCACGAGCATTCATAGACTTTATGTGATTTCCAGTGAGACCAATATAAGCTGAGGATATCTTCACACCCGCCTGTGCTTCAGCCTCCCTTACTGATTGTTTCGTAACTTGCAATACTTCACCTATGTTGCTAACTATCCCTTTCTTTATACCCCTAGACGGGACAGTTCCTACCCCTAGCACCTCTATTTGCCCAATGGAATTCATTGACCCAACCAAGGTGCACACTTTGGATGTTCCGATGTCTATTGCGACTTGTATGTCTTTTTTCCTCATCATATGTCTCGACTTTTATGAGGTTTTCGATAGGTTATGATACGGGATAAGGCCGCAGGAGGAGAGAGGTTCGACCTAAATATTTCAATATATAGTCCCATCAAATGAGGGATCTTTTTTGCCTTACGACCCTACCCCCATATCATTCCCTGATCTATAGGAGGACTATCCTCCCAAATACGCTCGGCTACCCTTAAACGGGCGCTTCGACTCCTTGGATTTATAAGGACTTCCTCTCGAGAGGGAGAGATAACTTTTTTTGTTATTAATTTAAAGTTTCCAGTCTCTCTGCTCTCTTTTCTGAGGAACTCCTTTACTAATCGATCTTCTAGGGAGTGATAACTTATGACCGCTAGCCTTCCACCTGAGCCTAGCAAAGCCATCGACTCCCGAAGAGCCACTCTTAATCTATCCATCTCTCCGTTCACCTCTATCCTTATAGCCTGAAATGTCCTGGTGGCCGGATGGATACGGCCCCTAGGTTGCCTTATAGCCTTTATCACCAAATTCGCCAACTGTAATGATGTTTCTATAGGACGGTTAGAAACTATTGATCGAGCTATCCGTCTAGATCTATGTTCTTCACCGTACTCCCATATAATATTTGCGATATCGCTTTCTGTGTAATCGTTAACCACACTATAGGCTGTTAATGGCTGAGTAGGGTCGAATCGCATATCCAAAGGCTCATCGTTTAAGAATGTGAATCCTCTACCTTCACCCTGTAATTGTAAAGACGACATTCCCAAGTCTAGAAGAATGCCATCCACTTCCCACAATCCATTTTCTTTTGCTATTCTGCCCATATCACTAAAACTGTCATTCACAAGAACAAAAGATCCATCATGAGGTTCTAGATTCTTACTAGAAGCGAGAATCGCATGCGGATCCAAATCTAAACCTAGTACAAGACCATTGGGGCCAGATGTCTCCAATATTGCCTTGGCATGGCCCCCTTCCCCTAGCGTACAATCAACATATGTGCCGCCAGGTTTCACAGCCAACCCATCTAGGACCTGCTCCACCAAAACCGGAACGTGATATTTCATGACTGCCACACTCAAGATTGATCCTCTGATGTCTCAGCAATATGCCAAGCTTCTTCTTCCAAATCCTCTATTTCTTGATTCCAAGCCACTTGATCCCAAATTTCTACGAAATTACCCATTCCAGCAATGACAACCTGACCCAAATTTTGAATATGTGCATATTGCCTGAGAGCTATAGGAATCTGAGTCCTTCCTTGTTTGTCCGTTTCAGAATGAAAAGTCAAAGCGAAGGTCATACGTCTTAATCGTCTATTCTTTGACCTGTTTATCGTTAATCCAGACATTCGCTCGGCAACAGATTCCCACTCAGATGGGGTGTAGGCCATCACACACCTGTCGGACCCTCTAGAGAAAACGATTCCCGAACGGAAAGAGTCCCGGTACCTAGCCGGGAGCGATATTCGTCCCTGAGAGTCCACCTTATGCTCATGCTCTCCGTAGAACAACATCTGGCCATTTACACCTTTTTACACCAATTTGTGCCTTATTGCACCTAACTGCACCTAAATTAACACCAAATAGAATTAATTGCAATACTTTATCGAATAATTTCTACGGGAATAAAACAGCCATGAGATTTGTATTTATCTCAGTGAAACTCTATTGGTAGTTACAAGCAATTTCGGGGTCTAGCGCTGTTATTCTGGCCAATTCCAATGCTTCTTCTTTGGAATTTATTTCTCCAGAGCCATACGCTTCGTCTATGACTCGTAAAATCCGCCCAATGACACGACCTGGGGGTAATTTGATGAAATCCATGATATCGTTCCCATCTATAAGCCTTGTGTGGGGATATATGGGTAGATCTGTTTCTAGCAAACCCCTGAAAAGAATGTCTCCGATCAATTCACAATGAGAAGTCCAGTCGCTAATATCTTCAATAACAGGGCCCTTCGCAGCAAGATAATCTCCAAGGTTTAAGAAAAGAGTATCAATAGCAATCTCCCCAAGATCTCGGGCGTATCTAAACAGGGCTCGTCGAGTAGGCATTTCCAAATGTTGGCTCATCTGAGTGGGTCTCAGGTGATGCTTTATCATTTTGCTTACTAATTGAACCCCAGTATTGCTAATTCTGAGTCTCCTTAAAATGCTGGAACTTATCTCAGATCCATAATCGTCATGACCTATGAAACGAATCCGGCCAGTTGTATCTAAGCTTTTCGTAATTGGTTTGCCGATATCGTGAAGCAAGCCAGCCAATTTAATAATTGTGGAACGACTGCACCCGTCACTAATTTCCTCCGTGAAATATTGATCTAGATAAGGATGCCACGGAATTATTGACAACTGCTCAGTATTCCTACTTATAGCTCTCTCTATCGCCCCTGGCGTCTCAATACAGTGGTGGAAAACATCCCAGTAATGTTCTTTCGGTTGTTCAACCCCTTTCAAATCTTCGAGTTCAGGAATAATACGGCCTAACAATCCCAGCCTATCTAATATATACATATTCTCAGTTGCGCCCGAAATAGACAGTATCTTAAGAAATTTATCTCTGAGTCTCTCCGGAGACACGTATGAGAGCAACTGAGAATTCTTTTCTATACCATTCTCAGTATTTTCATCAAGAGTGAACCCTAATTGACTCTTGATTCTTATTGCTCGAAGAAGTCGAATCGGGTCATCTTTAAATATCTTCTCAGAGATCATCCTTATCGTTGAGTTGCGTATATCTGATATGACTCCG
>CAYVMY010000021.1:0-12548 GCA_964452695.1 uncultured Dehalococcoidia bacterium | reverse complement strand
CGCAAAGAATGAAGACAACGTCCAAAGAGGCAATGCAAGTGCATCAACGGTAAAATCTCTGCTCGCGAGGTCTTGGTCTATATCATTCCTAAGACGAGAGATATCTATTTGCCATTCCAGCTTGTTTTGGCTTTCTTGCCCCTTGCCCTGAAAAACAAATCTGACCATAGATGGAGAATTTTTGAATCTGACATAAGTACCTCCGAGTATTCCCGCCAACTCTCCCACAAATCCGTTTGGGTCAGCATCTACAACTATATCTATATCCCGAGAGGGTCTGCCTAACAGTGAGTCGCGCAAAAACCCTCCCACTATATAACTAGCAATAGATCTAGAGGAAAAGAATTTTGATAACTCCCTGAGTGTGTTCCCGAATGATTTAAGAGAAGGAGAGGAATTAATTTGCTGGATATATCGTAAAGTCAATTCTTATCTTCAGCACCAATCACCTCCTGAGGACTTAATCTCCAGAGATGATCAGAGCTTTGAAGGTGGTCTATATAAAGAGTCCCGTTGATATGGTCTGTCTCGTGCTCAAGGGCCTGAGCAAGAAGCCCTTCAGCTTTGATCCTTACTGTCTTACCATTACGATCCAGAGCCCTCACCCCAACCTTAATAGATCTCGTAAGTTCTCCTCTATAGCCCGGTATACTGAGACACCCTTCATCCACATCCCGCTCCCCTTCTCTACGGGTTATCTCAGGATTTATCAATACACGAACCTCTTCTTCTTCAGGTATTTCTATCACGACAATTCTCTGAAGAATTCCCACTTGATTAGCTGCTAACCCAACCCCATTAGCTGCCCTCATCGTGTCTATCATGTCATCAATCAGCTTTTGTGTTGAGTTGTCTATCTTGGACACCTTCCTTGCTTTTTGCCTCAAGACAGGATCCGGAAGTATACGAATGTTCAACACTGTCAATGACCACCTCCTAATGGACTGTTAGCCTTAATGGAAATTATAGTTTTGGTTTTCCGACTTGTAAATCCAATCAATGCAAACACACAATTCTACGCCATGGACTGTGGATCTACATCGATAATCCAACCTTGAGGAATATAAGTTTTATCAAGAAGTAACTTAGGTTTCTCCCCTCTCAGCATTATGCTCCACCTATACAAACCTCTTTGTCGAGTCGGATACGCAGGGGCAGGGCCCAAAACATCAATATCGTTCAGCCCCCATTGGTTTGCAACAGTATCCAATCTTCGAGCGAATCTGTTTGCCTCCCGCTCGCATCTCTCCATATTCCTGTCCAAGTATAAGAGACGAATATATTTCGAAAACGGAGGAGCGCTCAATTCCCTTCTTAAGTTCATTTCTTTTTCAAAAAACTGGTCATAATCCTGCTCTGCTGCTGCCAACACAGCGTAATGGTCAGGGTTGTAGGTTTGTATAAACACTTCCCCTCGATCAATACCTCTGCCCGCCCTACCTGAAACTTGACAAAGAATTTGAAAAGCTTTTTCTCCGGCTCGAAAATCAGGCACGAAAAGCCCGATATCAGCACAGAGTACCCCAACTAATGATACATTTGGAAAATGATGGCCCTTCGCTATCATTTGAGTTCCCACCAAAACCTGAGCTTCACCATTGGAAAACCTTCTCATTTGTTTCTCGTGCTCAACCAAATTAGTCGCAGTATCTCTGTCCCACCTAAGCACTGTGGCTTCAGGAAACTCATTACGGACCTCGTCAACGACTTTCTGAGTACCAAGGCCCAAATAACGAATCCTAGAGCTAGTGCATCTAGAGCATTTTGTAGGAGGTCTTACCCTGTAATTACAATAGTGACAGACAAGGGTGCCAGTTTGTCCATGATAATTTAATGTCACATTGCATCTCCTGCAAGCAATACAATAGCCACAATCTCTACACTCAACTATCCCAGCACTCCCACGTCTATTAATGTAAAGTATTACCTGCTTCTCAGCCTCCAAATAACTCTTTATTCCTTGGTGCAATGCCCTGCTGAATATACTCTTATTCCCATCCCTTAGTTCCGTTTTGAGATCAACTACTCGCACATCTGGCAGTGGGGTGGCGCTAGAGACACCATCATGTTGATCACCAGCAACAGATATCCTATGTGGTAATCTCAATATAGCGTCCCCTTTTTTTAGCGCTGCATTGTAAGAAACCACATCAGGAGTAGCGCTGCCAAGTATTACAATTGACTTAGTCAACTCTCCGAGCCTGATAGCCACATCTCGAGAGTGATATCTTGGAGATACATCCTGCTGCTTATACGTCCATTCATGTTCCTCATCTATAACTATTAATTTCAGATTTGGTTGTGGGCCTAAGATTGCACTCCTTGACCCGACTACTATATCGTATTGCCCTTTATGAATTGCCCACCACTGATCGAATTGTTCCCCCCTAGAAAGGCCACTATGAAGAACAGCCACTTGATTTGGGAATCGACTTTCAAATCGTTCTATGATCTGAGGCGTAAGCGATATCTCTGGAACCATTACGATACCCCTTCCTCCCTTGCTGATAACATATTCCAATGCGTTGAGATATATCTCAGTTTTACCGCTGCCAGTAACCCCATTGACTAGAAATACCTTGTGATTCTCATCATCTATGGCTTTAACGATACGTTTCAGGCTATCGGACTGCTGATTATTTAAATAAGGTGGGAAGTCTTGGGTATATTTGTCCCTGTCTAATGGGTCTCTCTCCACATGTTTATTTGTGTAGTGAATCCATTTTTTTGTTTTCAGAGCTGATGGAACGGAATAGCCAAACTCTTTACCCACATCAGACAAAGCCATCGGTTTGCCCGCGGCAACCAAAGCCTGAAGCAATTTTGCCTGCCGGGGAGCTTTATTCAATATAGAATTAGAGACATCTACTGCCCGAGCCTCAGATATTGATAGATTCAGCATCGTTTCATATTTTGGTCGGATACTTTGTTTTTGCCACTCCCACCTTGATTCCAGTACTCCGATTTCAATTAGGTATCTTATATGCGCAGACACTTTATGGCCAAATGCACTGAAAACAGATTGTAATTCGCGTTGGCCTGATTGCTTCACAAATTCCACTAAACGCTGTTGCTCAGCAGATATCTGCGCTTCCGGTTGGCTCTCTGCAAGCGACAAGTAATTCCTCGCCTTGATTCTAAAGCCAGGTGGGAACATCAAAGAAGCACATTCAAACAGAGACGCCATATAATACTCACTCATCCACCTACTGAGCTCGAGTTGATATGGCTGCAACACTGGATCCGGATGTACTATGGATGATATCTCCCTAAGATCGTATTCCGATGAGGGAATCTCACCAACGTCAAACACGACTCCTGGTACTAAGCGCGGGCCAAAAGGAACAAGAACCAAGTGACCAAGGAGATGGGACATATCATCGGAAATGGAGTAAGTGAAGGTGCGATCGTATCCAGCTCTGACGTCAACAGCCACTTCGGCATATCTTATCATTCACAGAAATCTTATTAATCTAACTAAGGACTTGGCGTACAGGCACTACCGTGATCGCCTTCTGTCTTCTTTTATGCGGGCTGACTTCCCATGACGTCCACGTAGGTAATACAGTCTAGATTGTCTAACCAATCCATGACGAACCACTTCAACAGATTCTACAGATGGTGAGTGAAGAGGGAAAGTTCGCTCTACACCTGTGCCATGAGAGACGCGCCTAACAGTGAAAGTTGAGCCAGGGCCACCGCCACGTTTTCTTATAACGTCACCCTGAAACGTCTGTAACCGCTCTCTGTCTCCCTCTCGGACGCGTATATTGACTTTGATCCTATCCCCAGACCTAAATGATGGAATCTTAGGATTGGGTTCAGCTGTTATTACGGAGTTAATATCCATGCGTTTTGCCTTTTATATCGGTATTAATAAGAGTCCAATAAGAAATCAAATGCATTGTACTCCTCGAATTGATGAACGGCAAGTCAGTCAGTGTAGTTACCCAATACAAGATCTCCAGCCAGTCTAATTTCAGGCAACACTACCTAAATTCCGGACTTGTCGATTAAATACACCCATAACCACTGCAAAGAGAACTACCGCCGCACCTCCCACAGCCACAGCAAACGGGGCGCTAGTGTATTGAGCGATCACGCCAGACTGCAATGCTCCAATGGGCATCAAACTGAACGTCATATAATATAGTCCCATCACTCGGCCACGTAACTCATCTGGCACTAGCATTTGTAGAGTGGTCATAACCGTAACCATATAAACAGATGTGCTTAACCCAGCAAAGAAAACAAGAACTAAAGCTAGAGGAAAGAAGGCAAAAGCAGAACTAGTTACAGCGAAAAGAATAAGAAGCAACCCAAATGATATGGCTCCTCCAAATACGAGCCTACCTTTATGTTTGAAATTACCAAGTGAGGCTGTAAATATCGTACCTATTATCGCTCCACAGCCAGCTGCAGAACCAAGCAACCCTAACCCGGAGCTTCCTACATCAAAAATGTCTCGAGCAAATACCGGTAGAAGTATGTTGTAGGACATGCCAAAAATACTGTTGAAAAATGTCATACCGATTAGGAACAAAAATATTGGGTGCGTCCAAACATACCTGACACCCTGAATCAGTTCATGCGCCATGGAATTACCTGAGGCTCTTTTTATCTCAGGGACTACCAAAGAATATGCAACAAACGCCATCGCGACAAAACCAACAGAAGCTGCGAAAAACCCTGGCCCTTCCCCAAATCTAGTCCCAATGATAACCCCACCTATTGCCGGGCCAACTACTCTCGTCCCCTGCCAGACCATAGAATTAAGGGCGACAGCATTCATCATATCTTCCCTTTTTATGAGATGAGGGAAAAGCGCCTGCCTGGTCGGCATATCAAAAGCATTGACGCATCCGATAAGAAACGCAAACAGCAAGACATGCCAAATTTCCACGATACCCAACGAAGTGATAATCCCTAGTATTATCATCAACACACAACACGCGGTCTGAGTAATCATCAAGAGTCTTCTAGGGTCCACCTTATCCGCAACTACTCCCCCAAACGCATTAAGCAATATAGCTGGTATTCCAGCTGCCAAACCGGCGTATCCAAGATATATTTCCTCACCACTTAGGTCATAGACAAGCCAACCCTGAGCTATCAACATTATCTGAAAACCTAGCACAGACGCCAAGGAGCCCATCCAATATCGACGGAATGGAGGTGTTTTAAGCGCAGTAAAGACATGTGCTCTGGTTTTGGGGGATTTATTCCAATTCATAACATTTGACTTACATTTGCCGACTAATATCAGAGGTATTCATGCGTCCAATAGACGGAAATTATATTGAGCCTATCGATAGATAAAGTCAAATAAATACCAAGACGTCTAGATATGTAATCCCCTAAATCTTACCCGGAAGACTTGAGAGTTTCATCAAGAACTAACCTCAATGTATCTATGTCAGAAGGACCAACTAATTTACGAACGAGCCTGCCCTCCTTATTAAGGATTAGTTTTTCAGGTATCCCTCTAATACCATACTCCAACTAATTAATGCCTTCTTTATCTTGACCGGACGGATATGTCAGCCCGAATGCTTCTCTATATGCTGTTGCATCCGACTCTCTATCCCACACATTTATACCAATAAAGCTCACACCCTTACCCCTATATTCAGAGTGTATTTGGGACAATAATGGAGCTTCCCTTCGACACTGTACACACCAAGAAGACCAGAAATCCAGCAAAACCACATCCCCCCTTAGATCCGATAATTTCACAGATCCTCCATCAAATAGATCCAAGGAGAAATCTTCAACCACACGATTGTCTCCCAGCAGCTCTCCAAATTCCTCGTTGACAACAATAATCGATTTAGTAGTATTCGAACTCAGGCTAACAGCCAACAAACCAAATAGACCTGCCATTGACAGCGATGCGACTATAAAGACAATTTTACCCATTTATATTAGTACTCCAACGCCACAATAAACGGCATGGCCAGATAAGTTTCAGTCCCATAACACCGCCTAATCAGGCCTATACAATTTTTTTGATTCTGCATCTATATCAAGAACTCTGCTTTTCATCTGTTTTCTAGTACTTTCATACTCACTTTGATTAATGTTTCCAGCCTGGAATCTATCATCAAGATGAGCAATCAATTCGAGTGTGGCCTCCCTCCCCGACATGGGACCATCAGCAAATAACCCTCTTGCAATTCTACGTCTGTGTGCCACATACAGGTAAGCCAAAGCACCCATCAGACCTAATCCAAACACGGAAGGCACAACAACTTTAGCCAGGTTTCTCGTAAACAAACCATCCATAAACAATCGAAGAGCGCTCGGCTGATAAAGTCCATGAAGCTCAATTTGGACTCGAGAAGCGGGTTCTATTTCATAACCTTCAAAGTATTTATATTCCACGCCTTCCAGCGTTATCGGGTCCTTTACAGCCAAATCATTCACCTTCAATTCCCCAAGCCCAGTCTCCATCAACACTCGAAATGTATCAGCTCCTAACGGGAAAGAAGGAGAGAGGTTCTTCACCGTTTCCTCGTAGGGGAAAACGTAGGTGTAGATTATCTCATGAACTCCTGGAGGAATCGGTGTGTTCATAGCAAACCCAACGTTGATCTGCAGTATGGTGCCTCCGGTAAGTGAGCTTCGTACGTCCAAATTCGCCGCACCGTCAGGCAGTGAAAATCTCAATAAATTCATGGGGCCACTATTTTCCAAATCTGGAACGAAACTTCTGCTCCCATGGTTTTCTATGGTCACCATTTCCAAGACCTGTATCAACTTCTCACTCGAATCTATTTTTCTCAGTATAAGACTATGCCCAACAACAAGTAGTTCACTCATGTCTGTAGTGTCTTCATATACAACTAGCTCTAAATCGCCACCCAACGTAGATTCGTCATAGACAGCCTTATAGATTACACCGCTATATTCACAACTCAGCGTATATATAGCACCGCTAATAAGATCAATATTTTCAAAAACGAACTCACCTTCCGTATTTGTCATAGTCCCAGCAACATCTACGCTCACTCCCTCTCGGATTACATCCAGAGTAACTACAATATCTGATATAACCTCCCCACCAACGGTTCCGTTGACAATTTTACCCTCAAGCGAATTGATGGGACTGGCCTCTACAGGCACTGGATTACTCAAACAAATCATAGTCATCGCAATCGCCAAAGGTATTCGCATAAGGTCTTTATTCAACTTCGACAGATCCATCATCACCGTACCTTGATTCCCCATGAAAAGTAAAACATTTAGGACAAAGTAATGCTTTTGAGTCTATCCTGTAGAAACAGAACTTGCACAATACGACATGATCAACTGTTCCCCAGGTAATCCGTAAATTCAGAATCTCAGATTCAATATTTTTCTCTAAATCAGACAGGGCCACCTCGAATTGTTCTCTCTCTTGCATCAAAAGGGCTACATTGAGACGACCCGATTCAAGCTTTTTCTCATACTCATCATCAGGAATAATTCCAAGTCCATGATCCGCCATCAGCGTTTTCACCTCCTCTAAAGCCTCCTCCTCCTGCCGATTGAGATCATTTAACTTGCCAACCACCGGGCGGACAACTAAATTACTCCTGGTGTTTTTCACCAAAGGAATCACCAAGAATAAGAATGAAACGCACACTATAACCAAGATAGTTAGTAAAACCATTTTCTCTCCATCAGCGAGATCGCTTCACTTTCTTGTCTATCTTAATCAAACCCACGTAAACGAAGGAGTAATACAAGCTTTTAAACCCATGAATCCCCCAAGGAACTCGGTTTGGGAGACCTGTCTGGCCAGAGAGTCACAATCACGCCCACCATCAACAATGGACCCGCTACCCACATCCACATTACAAGTGGATTAATCCTGACTCTGAATATAGCGGTCCCATCGTTCAAAAGTTCACCTGGAACAATATAAAGGTCTTCCAAGGGGGTAGATCTTATTGCAGCACGGGTTGAGGCCATTCTAAAAGCCGGGTAGAAATCCCGACGTGGGTAGTATGTCCCAAGAGAAACACTACCCTTAGACACCTCTATCTGATTAATCATCTCGCTACGGTCTATTTTTTCTTCGATCGAAGATGTTATATACCTCAGTTCATAGTCTCCGATTTGCCCAGTCTCACCAGGCAGAAGAGTCAAATCTTTCTCAACATCATAGAAGCTCGAACCCGTCACTCCAAGAGCGAGAAGAACCACGGCCAAATGAACCAAATACCCCCCATAACGTGGCCGATTTCCTGACAGAAGTCTAAAAAATGCCATCACGCAGTTACTCCCAGATCTATGCCTTGCAACGGTTCCCCACACCCATTCTTGAAGGATGCCTGTTGTCACGAAAACACAAAGCGAGAAGGACAAAAGGGCAAATGGTTTGTTGATGCCTATGATTATGAGAAAGCCCACCGGCAAGAAGGAAAAAATCGACGGCATTAGCATAGAACGTTTAATCGATTCCCAGTTCGCCTTCCTCCATGGCAAATAAGGAGCGATACCCATAAGGAATATGAGACCCAGGAACAGAGGCCCGTTAACTTGATTATAAAAAGGTTGGCCGACAGTTATCGTTTCTCCAATAAAAACCTCGGATATAAGGGGAAATATCACGCCCCAAAGAGTCACAAAAGAAATACTCAAAAGGAATAAATTGTTTACAAGAAAAGCGGATTCTCTAGACAGAATCGCCTCCAATTGGCTATCGCTCTTAAGCATTTTGTAGCGCCACACGAACAATCCCATAGAATCAATCATCGTGACGACCATAAACATCAAAAATACCCAACCAAGTGTAGACTGCCCAAAAGAATGCACAGACGGGACCGGCCCGCCCCTGTTCAGGAACATCCCAAATTGAGCAAAGCCGAAAGACAAAATAATCAGAACCAAATTCCACATGCGAAACATCCCACGCCTTTTTTGAACCATGATTGAGTGTATGAATGCAGTCATGGCAATCCAAGGCATAAATCCAGCGTTCTCAACCGGGTCCCAAGCCCAGTATCCACCCCATCCCAATATTGTATAGGCCCACCAGGCCCCCAACAGCAAACCAATACCTAAAATTGCCCATGAGAACACGCCCCACCGCCTACCAGCATCCACCCATTCATCCCTACCACCACCCGCTAGGATGGTACCCATACCTATCGCATATGGGATACTGAATGAAATCAAACCCAACATAAGAACCGGAGGGTGTATAAACATGCCAGGATGCGTCAACAGGGGGTTTATCCCTTTGCCTTCGGACGGTGGGAACGGCGTATCCCAGAAGGGATTGGCCAACCAAATCAACACCCCAAGGAAAAATATCGAGATCACCATCAAAACGATATTCGTAGACCCCAAGTATCTATACTGCTGCCGGGCCAAACTCCAAACACACACACTAGTTAAGGCCGATAACGCCAAAGCTATATACAATAGGGAACCCTCGTTGCCAGCATAAAAGGCCACCCAAATATACTGCCTCTCCATTGCTGTGCTGCTATGAGCAGCTACATAGTTGATACTGAAATCATGCCCCACGAATGCGCTAACTAAGCTCCCCGTCGCAACCACTAGGGCCAACGGAATCATATAGTTAGCCCGAAATGAGGCAGTTATCATTTGGTTAGATGATATTCGTAAGCCGACCGCAGACCCTATCAAAGAGAAGCATGCCAGGCCAAACGCAACTAACAAACACGCCGTACCCAAATCAGACAATATACATGACTCCTAATTTAAATCCCGTCCCGAGTTCACGCTAACACACATCATATTTTTCCGCTTCCTATTTTTGCCGCCCTTATCCCCTTGCCTCATCATCTGTTTCTTTCCCCAGCCTCACATCCACAATATCAAGAAATCGTACGACGTCCTTTTCACCTTTTTCAGTCGCATCACTCACTTCTGACTTTTTCAGCACCATTCTCCTCAGCACCAGAGCCAAGATCACCCCCCCGGTCAAAATCGCACCAGGAGGTACCAACCAAACCAGCAAAGTCGATCCACCTTTTTTCGGTTCGGCTAGAATCGCAGGCCCGTACCGCTCTACAAAGTAGTCCAAAATTTGCTCCCTAGTCTCACCTTCAGCGATCTTCACTCTAACCAGATCCCTCATCTGTTTGGCTATCTGCACTTGGGACTGATCTATGGTCTCGCCAGGGCACACGGGACATATAATCTCTTTTTCTATCGACAGCGCCATCACATGAGAAGCACTCTGTGCGGACTCCCGATCGGCAATCCCACAACCCGTCAAAATATATAAGACAACTAATGACAGGGAAAAAGCGATTATCAATCTTAGATGTCTATTAGTGGCCACTACAGCACCATTCATATTGCCTAGAGGTCCGTCATCACCGTCGGGTTATCCAATCCCAGATTGCCATCGCTAAAATGAAGAGAACACGAGAAGCAGTTATTACCCTGACAAACCAAGCAATTAGGTTCGGTTACTTTCCCTGAAGCTGCCTGACATGTTCCACCAACGCCCACCGGTCATCTTCAGAAAGTAATTTTTTGAATGAGGGCATGGGAGAGGGAGACTCTACACCTGCTTGACTCGCCACATATCCAGCTCGCCCTCCTTCGCTAATATAGGCAAATATCTCCTCGTCCGTGCTTGTAGCGCTCGCCACGACAAAGTTCGCAGGAGGCATTCCTTTCCATTTAGCGAGAAATGCTTTCATAGGTCCATCCCCAGTACCAGAGATACCGTGACAAACTTGACAGTTAACATGGTATAAATACGTAAGGTCAACGCTTCCATCACCAGTGTAACCACTCCGCGATTCCTTCGTTACGTTAGCAGAAACACTCCCAGCAGATTGAAACGTTACTCCACCAGACGCCGGGTACAGCCTCGGAGGTTGTTGGGATCTGTAGGCCTGGCTGTAATGCATCTCCCCAAACAAGTCTACTTGGTTCGTCCCCCTGCCTAGCGGCAAACATCCCAGAGACACAACAAGCAACGCGACCAAGCAAAGGATCACAGCTCCCCTACGATATCCTGCTGTTTTTGGTTTTAACAACATTACCTCCAAGCCGCCCTGCTGCCCTGATGTATCACATCCTCGGCATTGGATTTTCGCAGTGCCTGTTCGGCCGCATCAATCTTGTCTTCACCACAAGTAACAAGAATGCCAATGAAACCTTCAGTGATTCTGGGGTCATATGGAGAGAGCCTCGGCCTCGGCAACCTGGATTCAAACAATATACCGACTATTGTGAAAATCACCGCTCCAAGTAGTGTCCCCTCATACATTATTGGCATCATAGCCGGGATAGCGAGAATCGGCTTACCACCAGTCACCAACGGATAAGCCAGCTGTGTGCCGGCAGTAAGCAACAGAGCGATCGTGAAACCCATTAATGCACCCACTATAGGGAAAACATAGACATGATGTTTCGGTTCTCTCTCACCAAACGCCCCTTCCGGATACGGAGTGCCCGTTAGCACATCAAAATGTTCATTGTTCAACCCAGACTCCGCAAGCGCGTCAGTCGCGTTAGCAGCTGCCTCAGCTGAGTCGAAAAGTCCAAGTATTTCTTTGTTAGCCATATTTAACTTACCCCCTAACTATTCCTCTCTCAGAACTGCGGGAACTTTCTTTTTACCGATTTGAATGTATTCCTCTAGAATTGTCGCTTCTTTCGCGTCAGCAATTGGAATCAAAGGAAATGCCTTCGCGAACAACAAAACCAACATAAGCACCATGCAGAATGATGCTGTTACTATAATTATCTCGATAGGACTCGGAGCATAAGTACCCCATGTGAACGTGAATCCCTGTTTTCTCGCCAAGCTTGGAACTATTATCAGAAATCGCTCAAGCCACATACCTATATTGACCGATATGGTGGTAATCATCATCCATTTCACACTACGTCTAACGTTTCGGAACATCCACAACGGGACCGGAAAAAGGTAACCTGTGATTAAGAACACGACAGCCATACCAGCCCACGGCATTTGAGACGTCTGCAACTCCCTCAAGGCTAACTCCGGTGCTTCTCGAGCATAAAGTCCAAACACAAACTCCAACATAAAGAAAAACAGCCACGTTGTCGCAACAACAATTAACAACTTCGCTAGTGCATCCAGATGTTCCAGCCTTATGTAGTCCTCCCACCTAAACATGTACCGAAGCAAGATCATCACGGTCACAACCCCGGACACCCCTGAGTGCACCGCTCCGATAACAAAGTAAGGAGCAAATATGGTGCTGTGCCAAGCTTCTACCGCGATTGCCATACCAAAGTCCCAGGAGACAATGCTATGAACCGACACAAATATCGGAAGTATAATCGCGGAAAGCAGTATTCCTGCGATAAGTTGAAGCCTCCACTGCCGGGATGTTCCTCTCCAGCCCAACGAGAGGACAGAGTATATCGCGTGCTTAACTCCTGTCGTACGGTCCCTTTGAACGGCTATATCCGGTACCAAGGCTATAAACACAAACAATATCGTACTAGTGAGATAAGTAAACACAGCGGCCGGATCCCACACTAATGGGGTTCTTATGTTGGGGAATATACCCCTGGCCCAGTCATATGGGAAAACCCAA
>CAYVMY010000020.1:10989-16766 GCA_964452695.1 uncultured Dehalococcoidia bacterium | reverse complement strand
GTACATAGGATATTGGTGGTGGGTAATACCTCCCGGAATTCTAATTGTAATGACTGCGCTAACATTTGTCTTGATAGCGTTGGGCATGGAAAAAGTAGTGGACCCAAGATTAAGGAACACATCAACATGAATCTGCTCGAAGTCCGCAATCTAAACATGCAATACACCTCACCCCTCGGCCTAGTCAATGCGGTGGATGATATTTCATTCGATCTTTCAAAAGGCCAAGCTATTGGAATAGTTGGAGAATCTGGGTCTGGAAAGACTAGTATGTCCTTAGCTCTTATGCGCCTACAGCCCAAGAATGCCACCGGATATAGTGGCTCTATTAAGTTGGACGGACTAGAAACAATGACCTTGAGCAACGATGATTTTCGGCGTCAGGTCCGGTGGAACAAAATGTCCATGGTATTTCAAGGTGCCATTAATTCACTTAACCCAGTAATCCGAGTGGGAGACCAGATTGCAGAACCTCTATCGACAATAAGCAAAATGAACAATAAAGCTAAGAGAGACAGGGCAATAAATCTCCTTGAGCTGGTCGGATTACCTCCTAACATTAGTCAACGTTATCCACATGAACTAAGTGGAGGTATGAAACAAAGGGTAATGATCGCAATGGCGTTAGTACTAGAACCACAACTAGTCATATTAGATGAGCCAACTTCAGCTCTAGACGTAAGCGTACAAGCGCAAATCATGAACCTCCTCAAAGACCTGAAACGTGATCTTGGAATATCATTTATATTTATCACGCACGACATCGCCTTAGCTAGCGATCTGTGCGATCTAATTGCCGTAATGTATGCTGGAGAGATTGCTGAACTATCTTCATCTGAAGACATATTTCATAGTCCCCAACATCCTTACAGTATAAAGTTATTGAATAGCATACCAACTCTAAACCCGCTAGATACGCCACAGTTCATACCAGGAGCACCTCCGAATCTGATAAACCCTCCTGTCGGTTGCAGATTCCAAGAAAGATGCGAACAGGCCTTTGAAAAATGTACCAACGAGAGGCCAAGAAACTTTCTTATCTCTCCCGGACACCATGTTAATTGCTGGCAAATGGAGATCTCAAAGTGAATCCCCTAGTAGTTATAGACAATCTTCAAGTACACTTTCAGGCCAGAAAAGGCCTCATGAGTTCTGTGCCTGTCAAAGCACTAGATGGGGTTTCCCTAGACTTGAATGAGGGTGAAACTGTCGCAATAGTTGGAGAATCTGGTAGCGGCAAAACAACGTTAGGACGATCCATTCTACGACTGGTAGATCCAAACGGTGGACGTATTCTTTTTCGAAACGAAAACATAATTGCACTGAATCGTCTGCAACTCAGTCACTTTCGAAAATCTGTACAAGGCGTATTCCAAGACCCATACTCTAGTATCAATCCATTCATGAGCATCGGTCAAATCTTAGAGGAACCTCTGATAATACACGACATAGGAACCAGCGAGAGTCGCAAGGCTATGACACTTAAAGCTCTCCAAGATGTCAACCTTTTGCCAGCCGAGGACATTTCAACAAAATATCCACATATGCTGTCTGGAGGGCAAAGGCAAAGAGTAGGTTTGGCGCGGGCTCTGATACTGACCCCTGATCTTATCGTGGCTGATGAACCTGTTTCTATGGTGGATGCCTCTAGTAGGGCAGAGATATTGTACCTGATGCGAAGTTTACAAAAAAGTTACGGAATAACGTTTTTATATATCACGCATGATATAGCCACCGCCCTCCATTTCTCTGATCGCATTGCAGTAATGTATGGCGGAAAGATCGTGGAAGTGGGAGAATCTACCTCCGTAATATCTCAACCTCTACATCCATATACCCAAGCCCTAATACGGGCTATCCCAAACCCAGACCCCTCAAACAGGCTAAGGCAGAGATCTGTAGTAAGTGGTGAACCTGCCAGCGCGATCGATCCTCCTTCCGGTTGCAGATTCCATCCAAGATGCCCAAATATTATGATTGGCATTTGTGAATTGACTGCTCCTCAACTGATATCCGTCAAAACCAATCATCAAGTTGCGTGCTACTTATGGCCACAACACTAACATAAATCTATATGTGAATCCCAACATGCTATCTTGCATCAATTGGGTGTATAATAAGGCAGGTGAACGTTCACAATTACGGTTGCAGACGAATTACATTGCTGCTTAAACGAAAGGATCTTTGTTGTATCATGCAAATACAACAGGACAAAAGGTCCTAATTCGTCCCTACGGTCGTTGACATAACCAAAACAACGGCCCTACAATTTCAGAAACGGCACTACAATCACTCAGGAGGGTATAACTTCCAATATGACAACCTCTGGCCCGACCATTACAGATGCTCTCGCACAATACATGTCCTCAGGAACATTTAAACAGACTTCGATCGGCCAACATGCTCTAAGCAACATTGCACGCTGGAGTGGTAGAGACAGACTCCTAGGCACCCTGAAACCTCAGGAGGTATCTGAATACGGCCACGTATTATCCGGCACCGGAAACTCCCAAGAAGATATGGACGAAAACATCCAAGCGCTAAAGAAATTCTTGTCCTTCTGCTACTCCCACAACCTCACCACGTTGTCCCTTGCCAAACACATTAAAGTAAGGAAAAAGCGGATAAGAGCCGGAACACAGCAGAAACTCGCATCCAACAAGATAGAGATAACTTCCGCTGGCTTCAAGAAAACAGAGGCAGATCTAATCAAGATCAATGAACAGCTAGTAGCTGTAGCAGATGAAATACGTATCGCAATGGCTGACAAGGACTTCCGTGAGAATGCCCCTCTAGATGCTGCCCGCGAAAAACAAGGTATGCTCGATGCGCAACGTAAATTGCTAGAGGATCGGAGGGACAACGCAGTAATTGTCGACAACACTAAAAAGGGAACAACGAAGGTTCAAATAGTTAGCATTGTTAGAATCTCGTAGGAATCCTCTCGACAAGAAATGCAATACACGATGGTTAATCCAGACGATTCTGACTCAGTCGAACACAAAATATCACCCAGCTCTCCTGTTGGAAAAGCTATTATGGACCACCTTATAGGAGACAAGGTAGTCGTAAACACCCCTCGCGGCAATCTACACTATCAGATCCGTTCGATTACCTGAAATGACACATCCCACATACTATCTCGGGATAATAGACAAGATAGTACCAAGTGCGGTCGGGGTTCCTGGAGAGTGATCATTCCTTCTTCTACTAGAGGTATTCATTGGCACAGCTCGCCTATGGTTAGAGAAAGAGCAACTATTGGAATTGGCTCAGGTTTCGGAACATATGTACGACATGTTCAACGAAACATCGAACTTGGATACCCATACACAAGAAACCTCTTCAATAAACTTAGAACACACTGATTTCGAGTGTCAAATAGGCAGATTCAGCCTCTATCATAACCCCGAACAAGACCTTTTTGTCATAGAAGCTGATGAGATCTCATATGGAGAGCGTTCAGGAAAGGCAATAGAATTCCTTATATCTCTATCTCAGCTCTCAAACCTGTCGAGTCAGGCTTTTATGATATGTGCTGCAGGTCGCCCATATTGCGACCTGTGTGGACTCCCAATGGACCCGGATTTCCACATTTGTCCACGGTCCACATGGGTAGATGAATATTAGTCTAATCCCTTATATGTATATGCTATCCAAGACTTCTATATTATGAATTAGATTTAGTAACAATTCGTACAATGTCTAAAGAATACGATGCGAATGTTATAGAAACCCTTATGCTCGGTAACATATCCGATCTAATTGTCATATCACAGGGATCCAACGGAACGTACCTAACCACCGTAACGATGGGAATGCACTCTTGTAACGCCATATATAAGCCAAGAGAAGAAGAAAAACCCTTGTGGGACTTCGCATCGGGAACTTTATTCAAAAGAGAATATGCTTCTTATTTACTTGCTACCGCCCTGGGTTGGGATATCATACCTCCCACCGTAATAAGAAATGGACCGTTGGGAGAAGGATCACTCCAACTCTTTCTTGAGGTGGAACGAGAATCCAACTATTTCACCTTAAGCGAATTACATGTGGGGGATTTTCAGACTATAGCTGTCTTTGATTACATAACTAACAACGCCGATCGGAAAGCCAACCACTGCCTAAGGGATCTCCATGGTAAAATCTGGTGCATAGATCATGGACTTACGTTCCATCACGAGAACAAATTGAGAACGGTAATTTGGGATTTCGCTGAACAAACCATTCCAACCCAATTACTTGACCACCTCTCAGACTTCTTGGACACCTTATGCTCGCCCTCTCCCATCAACAAGGCACTAGCTCCCCTATTAACACCACAAGAGTTTACATCTCTCATCTCACGTGTCAGCCATATATTACACACGGGGCAATTCCCTAAACTGGACCGAACGAGAATAAACATCCCTTGGCCATGGTTTTGACTTCTGTTTTCCAAGGTTCACATTGGTCCTTGACAAACTAGCACATTTGTTCTATTCTCAACAAAACCTTTCGTAAGGAGATCAATTATGGATATAACACCGGAGGATAGATACCAAATACTCAAGGCCAAAATGGATAAGGATCGTAAAGAGATTGATGCTCAAAAAGCTAATCAAGAAATGGAGCGAGTCATTCTGGAAATGGAACACAAATACGGTTTAATGGCTGAACACAAAACCATAGACCCGCGAACCGCATCCATAAGGGCGTATAGCAAGGGTAAAAACGGCAGCACCGAAGAAAACAACGCTGAAATGATAGCTATTGGCTAGATCCATCAGTCAATGAATTCACTCTGACGTAGATCGCAACATCAACTTTATTCTGTCATTGAAGTTAGCTTATCAAGATGCCCGTCAAGATAGCAGCTACCAAAATAATAAACTAGGTACTCTGTATCTCCACGATTTTCGAAGTACTGCCGCTTAGGGGACAATCCTTGAGACTCTAGGTACGAATCTACCTGTCCCTGTTCCCTTTGAAGGGCAGGTCCATGAGCATCGAAAAGCATTAATATCCTTTGTTCGTCTGATGTTATATCTACAAATTCCATCTTCATGGGTATTATCCTCCCTATGGCCGTAGTTAGAGATTATACCCTAATGAAGATCAATATCCAAGGCTAATTACAATCGTTAATGTCTCCCAATTAACTAAAACGATGTTTTCGCCGAGCATGCCTATTCTGCATCGGATACACCCCCCTTTCTTGAGTTTTGCTATAGTGATATACTGCACGAGTTCCAGCATCAAAACGAAAGGCATGTGTTCAATATAAATGTCCGATCTAATCTGGTTGGAGGGTGGTACTATAACGTCTCCAAAGGGCTTTCTGGCAGGAGCCACTTATTCAGGAATTCGCTCCTACACCCCAGATAAACTTGACTTGGGCATAGTGTACTCAGCCGTACCTAGCAATGTTGCCGGAACTTTCACCACCAATAAGATAAAGTCTCCGTCTGTCGTCCTTGATCAAGAAAGAGTTTCCTCGGGAAGAGCTCAAGCGATTGTCATAAATAGTGGGATAGCTAATACCTCTGTCGGAAACCAAGGCATGAAAGACGCCATAGAAATGGCGGCAATAGCCGGAGACAAATTAGGAATAGACTCCAGCCTAGTGTTGCCATCTAGCACTGGCCTAATTGGTGTTGAACTACCAATGGCACTTATACGATCAGGCGTACAACAGATAGAATTATCGGACAACGGAGGAAATGCTCTCGCGAGGGCAATCCTAACCACCGACACTAAATCTACCATTATCTTTATCTACACATATTGCAAAAACA
>CAYVMY010000020.1:10415-10979 GCA_964452695.1 uncultured Dehalococcoidia bacterium | reverse complement strand
ACCCACCGACACTAACTCTAAAGAGGCTGCAATATCCTTTGAGGTAGGAGACAATACATACACCGTTGGAGGCATTGCCAAAGGTTCAGGAATGATACATCCGAACATGGCCACAATGCTGGCCTTTATGACCACTGATGCACCAGTTGAAGTGGGCCTCTTAAGAAAAAGTCTATCTTCGGTCGTAGATTCGTCCTTTAACATGATCACAGTAGACGGAGACACTAGCACTAATGACAGCGTAATAATATTAGCCAATGGCACAGCCGGCGGAGACCCAATAGAGGAAGGTAGCCCTGGTGCCGGCCCATTCTTGAATGCTCTAAAGGAACTTTCAATATACCTGGCTAAGGAAATAGCCTCAGATGGCGAAGGAGCCACAAAGCTTATTGAGGTTACTATAGAGGGGGCCAAGACCAGCAATGATGCAAGGTCCGCAGCACGCTCCGTAGCATCCTCAACTCTAGTAAAGAGTGCTATTCATGGAGGAGATCCTAATTGGTGAATAATCATAGTCGCACATAGTTACAGCGATGCCGAGGTCATAGAGGACATGATAGCGAT
>CAYVMY010000020.1:0-10405 GCA_964452695.1 uncultured Dehalococcoidia bacterium | reverse complement strand
AGCGCTTTACATTAACGAAGTATGTATAATGGAAGAAGGCCGACCGATTCCATTTTTCAAAGAGGCAATAGTGGCAATCATGAGTCAGAAAGAGGTGAAACTAAAACTCGATCTGAATATAGGGGAAGAGTCAGCTACCGCTTGGGGATGCGATCTCAGTGAAGAATACGTCACTTTCAACAGCGCATACACAACATAGATAGCGAAACGCAAATTAGTACCATGGAGTTCCCTCTATAGATATGTCACTCAAACCAGGGGATTTAAACACCAAACGCCCAATAGTCGTTAAGATAGGTGGAAGTATACTAGGCGATACTGACACGACTCTGCAGGATCTGGTTAAACTGCAACAATCTGGGATACCAACAGTCGTAGTACATGGAGGCGGCCTGATAATATCCCAATGGATGGCCCAACAAGGAATAGAACCAACTTTTGTGAATGGTTTAAGAGTTACAGATGCGGCCAGCATGGCCATAGTAACCGCTGTTTTATGCGGACTAGTAAACAAACATCTTGTTTCTTCGATTCAGTCGATGGGTGGAAAAGCGTGGGGAATGAGTGGGGTAGATGGTAGCATGATTGAGGCCAACATACTCGATGAAGACTTAGGGTATGTAGGCAATATAGTCAAAGTCAACCCAGATCCAATTTACCAAGCACTAGACTCCAACTATATACCTATAATTGCTCCGGTTGCCATAAATCCTTTGGAATCTATACCAGTCGAACTCAATCTACTCAATTTAAATGGAGATACTGCCGCTGGCGAGATAGCAAAAGCAATATATGCAGAATCAATCATTTTTCTAACTGATGTGGAGGGGATAAAGGACTCAAATGGCATATTGATAGATCATTTGACTATACCACTAGGGGAGTCACTTATCGAAGATGGGACAATTGCAGGCGGAATGATACCTAAATTCCAAGCGTCCAAGCTAGCAATGGGGAGAACAGATCGAGCCCAAATCTCTGATGGCCGCAAACAACGGGCTTTAATTGACTTTATAGATGGTATTCCAAGTGGAACTAGAATAGGATAAACACATGAAAACACTCAAATTTCAAGACAGTTCGGATTGGCCTCCTTTCGAAAACGAGCAGAGCCAAAACCTTTCCCTACCCTTTAACCCGCGACCTCTACTCAAGTGGGGTGCCGTAATAATTGGACTAATATTAATTTTACTTTCACTAAACTTTCTTCGTGGTGTGTACACCAACATTCTTTGGTTTGATAATCTGGGATATAGACATGTCTACGTAAACATACTGACCACCAAAGTATGGCTTTTCTTCCTCGGAGCAGTCATACCCTTAGCCTTCATAGTACCCAGTTTGATATTTGCTCACAAAAAATCACAAGGGGATCCAATTATACCAATTGAGCCTGAAACGCTGATCCTGCTAAGAAGACTTTTTAAATTTGGAGTCATCATAGGAACGATAATAATCGCCATGGTTTTCGGATACATGGCCTCGGCGCAATGGGAGTCCATGTTGCGTTTCATCAACGAAGCGCCATTTACAACAATCGATAGCTCGAGTGGGGAAAGAATCCTAGCTGAGGACCCCGTATTCCACAAGAATATAGCCTTTTATGTATTTACAATCCCCATAATCAACATAGCCCAAGAATTGTCTCTGGCAGCCGTTATAGTACTGATCATATCCACCTTATCGGTGTATCTCGTGAACCTAACAATAAGAGGGGTCAACTTTGTTGCATCCGTCACACCCGCAATGATATCTCATGCATCCATCCTTTTGTTAACACTTCTGCTAGTGATAACCTGGGGGTATTGGATCGACATATACCAATTAATGTTCTCCACCAGCGGTGCCGTGTTTGGGCCCGCATACACAGATCTAAATGCTCGACTCCCTGCCCTAAGGCTGTTAATTATCATCGGTGCCCTCGTGGGAATTACCTTGCTTGTTAATATCAGGCTCAGATCCATCAGGACTATGGTCATATGCATCGGTATATGCATCGCGGCTGCTATTATAAGCGGCATATATCCCACGTTGGTACAGAGATTTCAAGTCGACCCGGATGAGCTGGCACGAGAACGAGAGTATATACCTAGAAACATAGAATTCACCAGAAAGGCGTTTGCCCTAGACCGTATAGAGGAAAATATGTACCCGTTCTCCCCTGCCCTAACCACAGAATTGGTAGTCAACAATCCTGAAACCATAGACAATATGCGTCTATGGGATCACCGTCCAATTAGGGATGTATATAACCAGAAACAATTTTTCCGCGCTTACTACCGTTTCGTGGATGTTGACATAGACAGATACAACATAGATGGAGAAAGCCGCCAAGTAATGCTCGCTGCAAGGGAATTGTTCTCAGAAGATTTGCCTGAAGGATCTCAATCGTGGGTCAACCAGAGACTTCAGTATACACACGGCTATGGGGTAGCAATGAGCCCTGTCACAGAATTCACACAAGAAGGACAGCCAAACTATTTTATAAAGAATATACCGCCAAGTGTCTCGGGCAAGATTGAAAATGGTGATCACCTTAGGATAGATCAACCACAAGTTTACTACGGTGAGAACACCAAGCGTTACACCATAGTAAACACCAGCGAACCTGAGTTCGACTATCCTGCAATCTCCACGGATGTACCGGTTAGGACAAGATATCAAGGACTCGGTGGCGTGAACCTTGATTCATTGGTTAGGCGGGTTGCATACGCACTTGAATTCAGGGATATCAACATATTGATAAGTGGTTCATTGCTACCAGAATCCCGGATACAGTACACGCGTGATATACATGACCGCGTCGCTAAGATAGCTCCATTTTTGACACTCGATAACGACCCTTATCTAGTCGTATCGGAAGGCAAGTTGTTCTGGATACAGGACGCATACACGACGACCAACCAATATCCATATTCCGAGCCCTATCGTAACGAATTCAACTATATACGGAATAGTATAAAGGCTGTTATCAGCGCTTATGATGGCACAATAGATTTCTATATATTCGACAAAGATGACGCTATAATACAGACTTACGATAAGGTGTTCCCTAACATGTTCAAATCTCAGGAGGAAATGCCAAAAGGCCTTCTAGACCACATCCGTTACCCTCAAGATTTCTTCTCCATACAAGCAGAGAGATACCAGGTTTATCACATGAGAGATACGACGGACTTTTACAACATGGAAGACCCTTGGAGCATACCAAGTGAACTTTTCTTTGAACAAGAACAACAGATGGAACCTTACTATGTGATTATGAAGCTTCCTGGAGAAGAAAAAGAGGAATTCGTTTTACTGATGCCATTTACACCTCTGGACAAACCTAACCTGGTTGCGTGGATGGCTGCCAGAAGCGACAATGACAAAGGCCAGTATGGGTCCTTGGTTTCATTCCTATTCCCAAAGGGCACAGCGGTAGACGGACCAGAACAAGTAGAAGCTCGTATAGATAACGACTTTACAATTAAACAGCAGTTCACCTTGCTTTGCCAACGTGGAGCGAGTTGTATCAGAGGCAACTTGTTAGTCATACCCCTTATCGACCCTAACGATCCACTCAACGCGACATTAGTTTATGTAGAACCTCTTTACATTCAATCAGAGACCTTAGACTTCCCTGAGTTGAAGCAAGTTATAGTGGCAGATGCAAATCATGTTGCCATGGAAGGTGACCTTACAACAGCCCTAAATTCCCTGCTGAGCGCTTCAGATCAGTCAATAGGAAAAGAATACTTGCAAGAAATTGATGCGGATATTAATGACGAATCGGACAGCATAGCAGACAGTCTAAAAGACCAGATACTAAACATTAAAACTGCATTCAGCGATCTCAACACGGCCTTGCAAGGATTACTAGATTCCCTTGAGGAGGAAAAATGACCAATTGGATAGAGGTTGAAAACAAATACTATATGCAGGTAGCAAGAAGGCAGCCGTTAGTTCTAGTAAAGGGAAGTGGGACTAAAATCTGGGACGACACTGGAAAAGAATACCTAGACTTTACTGCAGGATGGGCTGTGGACACCTTGGGACACTGCCACCCGTCTTTGGTTAAAGCTATAGAAGAACAGGCCAACACCCTGATACAAACATCCAATCAATTCTTTACAGTCCCACAACTAAAATTGGCAGAAATACTAGTGGAGAACAGCTGTCTGGACAGGGTGTTTTTCAGCAATAGCGGAGCCGAGGCCAACGAAGGTGTAGTCAAACTTGCACGCAAATACGGAAGACTCAATCGCGGTGGGGCCTATGAGGTTATCACCGCGCTAAATTCATTCCACGGAAGAACACTCACTATGGCTGCGGCCACAGGTCAACCCAATTATCAAAAAGAGTGGCATCCTCTGGCCCCTGGATTTGTGAATGTACCTTACGATGACATAGATGCAATCAAGCAAGCCACAAACGAAAACACATGTGCTGTAATGCTAGAACCAGTCCAGGGAGAAGGAGGAGTCAACGTACCATCAGCATATTACCTAAAACAAGTACGCGAGTGGTGTAATGAAAACAATTTAGTCATGATATTGGACGAGGTGCAGACTGGTATAGGAAGACTAGGAAGTTTATTTGGATACGAACAATTTGGCGTGGAACCTGATGCCATCACATTAGCCAAAGGTCTAGGTGGAGGAATGCCTATTGGCGCCTTCATGTCGAAAGATCAATTCAGCGTTCTCGCTCCTGGAGACCATGGATCAACATACGGAGGAAATCCTCTGGCTTGCGCTGCAGCCCACGCAGTAGTTGACCATGTTGTCCACCATAATATTCCAGATCATGTGCAAACCGTTAGTCAGCATCTTTTTGATGGGTTACGTCAACTTCAAGGCAAACACGACATCATAACTGACATTAGGGGACTTGGCCTTCTAGTAGCTGTTCAATTCCATGAAGAAATATCAGGTCAGGTCGTATCCTCAGCAAATGACAAAGGATTGCTTCTCAACCCAGTTCGACCTAATGCAATAAGACTAATGCCTCCACTTACTGTAACTTCAGAAGAAATAGATAACGCATTGAAACTACTGGACGCGGCTCTGGATAGTATAAAAACATGACACACATTACATTGATTAGGAGAAAACTTGAGTGGGAACGAAAGTAATACTTGCATATAGCGGCGGTCTAGACACATCTGTTGCTATACCATGGCTTATGGAAAATTATAACGCCGAGGTTATCACACTTACGATTGACCTAGGCGGAGGCAAAGGTATAGGTGACACACGAGAACGAGCAATCCAAGCAGGAGCCGTCAAGGCATTAGTTGTCGACGCTAAGGATGATTTTGTTAGACACTTTGTATTCCCAGCCCTACAAGCAGGGTCTATTTACCAAGGACAATATCCGTTAGCAACGGCTTTGGGTAGGCCTCTCATAGCCAGATACCTAGTTGAAGTCGCGCGAACTGAGGGAGCTACAACCGTTGCACATGGCTGCACAGGCAAGGGCAACGATCAAGTGAGATTTGATCTCGGGGTTACAAATCTCGAACCTTCGTTTCGCATAATAGCCCCAGCAAGAGAATGGGGCATGACCAGAGATGAAGAAATAGACTACGCAAAACAACACAACATCCCTTTGTCGCTTAGTGCAAACAAAACATATTCAACAGATGAAAACCTATGGGGTAGAAGTATCGAAGCAGGAGACTTGGAGGACCCCTGGTTGGAGCCACCAGAGGCTGCCTTTTCTTGGACCAATCCAATAGAAAAGACACCAGACCAACCACTTTATCTTGAGATATCTTTTGAAGATGGCATTCCTGTGGCAATAGATCACCAAAGGATGAATGGTTTATCCTTGATAGAAAAAATCTCCTCTTTCGCTGGTGAACATGGTATAGGACGAATTGATCACCTTGAAGATCGTCTGGTTGGAATAAAATCTCGTGAATTATACGAAGCCCCAGCCGCTGCAGTTCTACATGCATCCCATAGGGCCCTTGAAAGTGCTGTTCTGGACCGAAATCAACTGCGTTTCAAGGATAGCGTATCTCAAGAATACGCAGACCTAGTCTACAATGGCCTTTGGTACACCAAGTTTAGGGAAGACCTAACAGCTTATGTAGAAAGTACCCAAAGGTTCGTTACTGGTACAGTACGCCTCAAGTTATACAAGGGAAGATGTGACGTAGTAGGCCGAACATCAGATTACTCGCTGTACCGTCACAACCTAGCAACGTATGATACCGGAGACACATTCGACCAAACAGCCTCTCCAGGTTTCATACATATATACGGATTATCCGGACGCACACAAGTTGGTGTTCAACCACAAGATCTACCAGAAATAAAACCAGCCAGAGAGGAATGGTAGCCTGAAAAAAGATTATTCGTACCCAAGCCACTCCCTGAATTGGCAAGAATAATGCTTCCACAAATGTTCACATTTACCATAATACAAATGCCCAAGATATCCCTAAATACTCATAGATATCAAAGACATTAGTCTGGATTTTGATTACCTGAGGCAAATTATAGATGAGCCAAGATAGCACACCTTTAGACTATTCCGCTTCAATAGGATATGACCACCGACTGTACAGATATGACATCGCTGGATCAATGGCCCATGTAGCTATGTTGTCGCGCCAGGGCATCATTCCACAAGACGATGCAAACCAAATTAGCTCTGCACTGTCGTCCATACAACTTGAAATAGAATCAGGATCATTCCCATGGAGAAATGATCTGGAAGACATACACATGAATATTGAAGCTCGCCTTTTCGACAAAATTGGAGATGTAGCCGGCAGGCTTCATACTGCCAGATCCAGAAACGATCAGGTAGCCACAGATATGCGCATGTACTGCAAGGAGGTTTGCAAAGAAACTTACATGGAATTAGGCAACCTCCAAGAGTCTATACTGTCGATTGCTCAATCAAATATCAATGTGATTATACCTGGATACACACATATGCAACGAGGCCAGTTAGTTCTGTTCCCACATCACATGCTTGCCTACTTCAGCATGTTCCAGAGAGACAGAGAAAGATTCCTACAATGTCACGATAGAAGTGATGTTCTCCCACTTGGAAGTGGAGCTCTGGCAGGAGTCACATACAACATAGACAGACAATTCGTCGCCAAACAACTGGGATTCAAAATGGTAAGCCAAAACAGCATGGATTCCGTATCCGATCGTGATTTTGTTATAGACTACCTATCAGCCGCAGCTACTTGCATGATGCATATTTCCAGATGGGCGGAAGAATTAGTCATATGGGCATCCCAAGAATTCCACTTGATCACTATGAAGGATACATATACCACGGGTAGCAGTATTATGCCTCAAAAACGTAATCCAGACTTCGCAGAATTGGCTAGAGGAAAAACTGGACGAATATATGGCAATTTAATAGGCATGTTAACTGTAATGAAGGGATTACCTTTGACCTATAACAGGGATTTACAGGAAGACAAAGAATCTCTGTTTGCTACCGTGGACACACTGATTAGTACTCTCAAAATATTTTCTGGCATGGTCAAAAGTATGGAGATAAATGCGGATAGAGCCAGACACCTATCTGAAGATAATTACATACTTGCAACAGACGTAGCTGACTACCTAGTTAATAAAGGAGAACCGTTCCGCAGTGCCCATGGTATGGTATCCAGACTAGTAGATAAGGCCACTTCAACCGGTAGAAGTTTATCCCTACTTACACTTAATGAGTATCAAGAAGAATCTAGCCTTTTCGAGGATGACATATTTACAATCAGCATAGACTCCTCCGTAGAAAGCAGAGATACTTACGGAGGTACCAACCAACAGAGAGTAGCAGAAGCACTAAGAAAAGCACGCTCCGAATTGGAGTCTTACGATGAGTAGAGATACAATCAAGCTGGCGCCTTCCATACTTTCAGCTGACTTCGCAAACCTTGGATCAGCAGTTGCAGCAGCAGAGTACAATGGTGCGGATTCAATACACGTAGACATCATGGACGGCCGCTTTGTGCCTAGTGTTACATGGGGTCCCAAAACTGTCGAGGCTCTAAAGAAATGGACAAATCTTCCCCTTGATGTACATATGATGGTATCTGAACCAGAAAAACAAGTAAATGACTACATCAGCGCCGGCGCTGATGTTCTGACGATTCATGCAGAAGCTACAGTTCACATACATCACGTTATAGAATCAATCAAATCTCGAAACGCGAAGGCTGGCCTGGCCATTAATCCAGGAACACCAATATCTGCAATAGAGGAGATTCTAACATTACTGGATCAAGTACTGGTTATGACCGTAAACCCTGGCTTGCCAGCGCAAAAATATATAGTTGGTAGTGAGAAAAAAATATCCGCCATGCGCTCTGCTCTTGATGCGATAAAATCCCAAGCCGAACTGGAAGTCGACGGGGGTATAAACCCCCAAACCGCCAAACTGGTAGCTGAATCCGGAGCATCTATTTTGGTTGCTGGGTCTGCAATATTCGATCATCCAGACGGGATAGCAGAAGCTATACGTTCCATACGCCAAAACTTAGCCTAAATCAGATCTTGAAGCTCCCCCACCCTTGCGACCAAGTGGAACCACATTAAACCCGAAAAAACTCCAGAGGGAGTGACTCCCTATAGTGGTACATCTAGATAACTTTGGGTGATTTATAGTGGGTGCGAAGGCATCGAGTGCATACGGATTTTCGTGTCACGTTTCCATTAACTAAGAACTTAGCACTCTGTACATTTGGCATAAACCTAGTTTTGGTTCTTCTTTTGGAGTGGCTTACGTTGTTGCCGGAGCGCCCGAACTTGCCACACAGATCACATTTTGCCATGGTGTACCTTCCTAAACACGCCAAGTATAGAGTATCGGAGAACCGGGAAGTCTCAGAGCGATATCACTTTGACTACCCTAGGACCTTAATATAAAATCCAAAGAGGAAGACTATCAGATAAACCAAAATTTAGCAATGGTAGAGTAGCTATATGAAGTCCATTCACCCATACACGTGGCCACGATACTCCGTTCATCTAACCCTTTGCAAAAGATTTACCTATCAATAACATGAAACATCAACCCCAAACGGCACTTTCTTTTTTGCACGGTGAAGATATACGCCAAATGTTAATTCTCGGCAGACATGCCCTACAAATTAACGCAGAGGCGATCAACTCAGTAAATATATTTCCGGTTCCAGACGGAGATACAGGAACCAACTTAACCCTAACCATGATTGCTGTCGAGGAGGAAGCTGCAAAAGTAGCGAACGGTACGACTTCTGAAATCATGCATGCCATAGCCAATGGATCATTGCTTGGAGCGAGAGGTAACAGTGGAGTGATACTATCTCAAATATTTCAGGGGTTCACAAGAATATTAGCTGATAAAGACCAGATACATTGCGAAGACCTCGCGACTGCTTTAGAAGAAGCCAGCAAAGAGGCATATAAGGCAGTTGGGAATCCAGTGGAAGGTACTATGCTTACTGTGATGAGAGAAATAGCAGATACCGCCATTCTGAAGGCCAGTTCAAGTGAAAACATCACTCAATTTTGGGAGCATATATCTCATTCTGCAAATGAATCAGTAGCTCGTACCCCAGATTTGATGCCAGCCTTACGCCAAGCAGGTGTAGTAGATTCTGGTGGTCTAGGACTTGCCATATTGATAGAGGGAGCATTGAACAAACTCCAAGGCAAGGATGTCGAGAACCATCAATTTTTAAGTATGGAAAACATCTTGTCCAGCACCAATACACAAAAAGTCGACAGTGATTTTATCTCTGCGACCGAGGAGGATTTGTACGGCTATTGTACCCAGTTTCTAATACACGGAGAAAATCTAGATACTGAGGTTGTCAGGGAACAATTAGCAATCATCGCCAACTCTACCGTAGTAGTGGGATCTGATGTATTGATAAAAATACACGCACACACTATGGATCCCGGACCTCTTTTGAGTTATGGAGTAACTTTGGGCACTATTGACCAAGTAAACATCGCGAATATGGATGAACAACATAAAGAATTCATCTCCTCCAATAGACCACAAAAAGAACATCAGCAGACTGGAATACTGGCCATAGCTTCTGGTCAAGGGATTGTGAGCGTCTTTTTGGACATAGGGGTATCACACGTGCTTATTGGAGGAGACACAATGAACCCCAGCATAAAAGAAATACTGGAGGCCCTCGATATAATTGATGCTGACGAGTTGATTGTTTTGCCAAATAATTCAAACGTCATACCGGCAGCGATGCAAGCTGCTTCTATGACCTCACGTACAACAACGGTGATCCCTACTACGAGTATTCCACATGGCATAGCCGCAGCACTCGCATTCAATTCATCCCTAGCATACGAAGACAACATATCATCCATGGAAAAATTTATCACTCTTATTTCTTCAGCAACTATATGCATTGCAGCCAGATCGACATATGTAT
>CAYVMY010000019.1:6983-16912 GCA_964452695.1 uncultured Dehalococcoidia bacterium | reverse complement strand
ACCACCTTTTTTATGCGCCATCTTCCACCTTCTTAGTTGTCCTCCTACGCCTTGCAGTTGGTGCCTTTGCAGAGGACTCTATTATTTCCGTGATTTTCAACGCCGTGTAAGGCTGTCTGTGGCCCACCAAGCGTCTGTATCGAATTTTGTTCTTATACTTAAACACCAATATTTTTGGATGCCTGCCGGTCTCCGCAACCTCAGCCTTAACGATTGCTCCTTCGACAAGCGGCTTACCCAAGTTATACGACCCATCTTTGGCAATCATCAATACCTTCTGAAGGTCGATAGCCCCATTCTCTGGTGCCTCCAACTTATCTACCTTGATAATGTCACCAGGATGAACGGTATATTGTTTCCCGCCAGTCTCGATTACAGCATATTCCATAACCAAGTGATTGTAGTGGTCAAAGGCCTGCTTGTCAAACTGAGGTTTATCAAACCAAGATGAACCTTGGCAATTAAATTTAAATCACTCAAATGTTTGAATGACAACGTATCACCCAGCAACTCTCGGCAACATCTCACTCATCAGGGAAGAGACAAATTTCACTCCAGCAATCATCCGCGGGTATTCCATTCTAGTTGGCCCTAGTGCACTGATTGAACCTATCCCACCACCAGGAAGGCCATATTGGCAGATCACCATGCTAAAGGGATGTAGATTAGACATTCGATTCTCTTCACCAATCACTACCTTTAAGTTACCCAAGCCCGGAACCTCTGCCAACACTGCCTTAGGTAAGTCAGAATCCTCAATGGCATCAATAATATCTCTCATTCTATCTCCTTGAGAGAATTCAGGTTGACGAAGTAGATGTCGTAATCCGTCCACATAGTGGCCATCATTGCGGGAACGGTCTTCCTGTGCCATCAAGGATACTGCCGTTTCCTTTATTTGCTCTTCAAATGGAGTCAATGCCAAATCCTTCGCAACTATTTCTTCCCTACTAAGGCCATGCAAATGATATGTCAATTTATTGGCAACTATATGTAAATCATCGTTGGCAATTGGTACCCCAAGTGGCAGGAGTTGCTTCCTAAGCCTAGTCTCCTCTAGAACAACTACAATAAATGTCAAAGATTCGTTAACATAAACCAGATCGAGTTTGGCAAGTTTGGCCCTAGGCCACTGTGGATATGTGACTATGGCTACGCTATTAACGAGCTGGGCCAGCATTGAGGCTGACAACCGGGTCCAACTCTCTATTTCCTTTTCCACATTAACCAGTTGGTACCGGATCGTATATTTATGCTCATAAGGCACTTCTTGAAGACTCGATATAGATTCCACATAAAATCTGTATCCCTTATCAGATGGTACAGCTCCAGAAGATGGATGTGGCCTCGTGAGATATCCCTCCGATTCCAGAGTGGACATGTCGTTACGCACTGTAGCAGAACTAACTCCCAAGCGGTGTTTCTTTACTATAGTGTCTGAGGAGACAGGAAGGGCAGCCCCTATGTATTCATCAACTACGCTGCTCAGAACCTGTGCCTTCCGTGAAGTCAACATATTCTTAAATCTCAGGCGTATTCTCTTCCATAAATTACTCCTGAAATTTATCATCGGGCATTTAGGGTGTCAAGTTATTGACCTGCCAGTTGACGCCTGTTATACTCCCGGTACTTCGAACACCCCCTACTCTTTGTAGCGGAGAATGATATGCAAGCAAACCCGACAATAAAGAACCCTACCTTAATAGACTCTATAATCCCACGCGGGGGTCTCGCTGTCGATACTACTCTCGTAGTGTCATTTGCCCTTCTGACAGCCATCTTTGCCCAAATCGCAATAAAGTTCCCCGGCACACCGGTACCCATTACTGGACAGACATTCGCGGTACTCTGCGCAGGTGCAGTCCTGGGAAGTAAACGAGGGGCAGCAAGCATGGCCATATACATGATAATAGGAATGTTCCTAATGCCCGTCTTTGCCCCTTCAAGTGCTTTTCTAAGCGAAAAAACAGTTCACTTCATACTCCCATGGTCAGGCACAAGTGGCCTAATATGGAGTCTCGGTAGTGGGGGATATATAGTTGGATTCATCTTTGGGGCATATTTGGTCGGACGTTTGTCTGAACTCGGTTGGGATAGGAAAACCAAAATATCCCTAGCAATGGTAATAGGCAACTCAACTATATACGCATTTGGCCTAGTATGGTTAGGATACTTCATAGCTTTCCAAAGTATATCTCCAGATCTAACGTACTACGCTGCGATATCAGGAGATAATGTTTTAGACAAAACATTGCGAGCAGGCCTATATCCATTTATAGCAGGGGACGCTCTGAAGTTACTTCTTGCATCCATGGTAGTTCCAGGAGCATGGAATCTAGTAGGACGTCTAGGGACTAACAAGGATCAAGAATAGATTCCCTACGCGTATATTACCCAATAATTAAGAGGTCTGGATCATACAATTCTGTTGGTTTAGATGTGGATTTATCCCAAAAACATCAAACCCTATCTAAATCAAGACCCTTCATATAAGCAGTCAAGTCCCCCATAATCCCCTCTTCACTAAGCGCAACATCTATAGATGCTTTAAGGAGGCCGAGTGGATTACCGACATCGTAACGCCTGCCCAAAAGTTCTAACGCATAAATATTTTGTGAATCCATTAAATGTACCAATCCATCTGTAAGTTGTATTTCACCACCTGACCCAGGTTGTACCTTATCCAATACATCAAATATTTCAGGAGTCAATATATAACGCCCCAGAATCGCCAAGTTAGAGGGAGCTTCGCCTACTTTTGGCTTCTCTACCATGTTTACTACTTTGAAAGTTTTTTCTGCGATCCGATTGCCCTCAATGATACCAAAATTCCCGACTTCCGAATCAAGTATATCCCCAACAGCTATGATACTTGATTCATAAATATCAAAAGTGTCTATCAATTGTCTCGTCACCGGGATGCCATCAAACATTATGTTATCTGGCAAAAGAACTGCAAATGCTTCTCCATTTAGGACTTCGGATGCACATAAAACAGCATGCCCCAGCCCTAATTGCTCTTTTTGGGTGACGAAGGTTAAATCAACAATCTCATGTAATCTCTTAATTTCGTCTAAATGCGTGGAGTCTCCCATTAATTCCAACAGGTGTTCCAATGCAGAATCCTTATCAAAGTAACGGCCTATTGCTGCCTTATCCTCACTGGTTACTATTACCACTTCCTCAATACCAGAGGACACCGCTTCCTCAATAACCCACTGTATGGCAGCTTTGTTGAACACGGGAAGTAACTCTTTTGGGATAACTTTTGAGACAGGCAAGAACCTTGTGCCAAGTCCAGCGGCTGGTATTAATGCCTTTGTTATTTTCATGAATTACCTTCATATACAACAAAATATGGGCCGTATCTTAATCCCGATTTTAAGGGATGACTGTAATTTAGCACAAGCTGCTGTTTGCCCCTGATATTCCAATAGATCAACGGAAGTCCTCTTCAGGTTTGGGTTTGACAACCGATTCGATCCCTATTATAAATTGCGTACAGGCACCTAGGGAGATTAGACATCAATAATGATAGATTTGAACAAGGAATCATGCATCGCCTGCACAAAGGACTCTCCAAAGCTGAGTTCTAAAGAGATATCTGACATGTGTCGAGAAATACCAGGCTGGGATCTTATATATCAAAGAGATGCTCCCATATTAACCAGATCTTTTAGCTTCACCGACTTTGATAAGGCCTTCCATTTTGTAAATGAGATAGTCCTGTTATCACAGCGTGAAAATCACCACCCAAGGATTATACTAGAATGGGGGAAGGCCACAATTTCTTGGTGGACTTACATAATAAAAGGCCTTCACAGAAATGATTTCGTTATGGCAGCAAAAACGAGCAACCTCTACAAATAGAGGTTGCTCGTCACAGCACACAATTTAAACCCAGTATTACCGCTTAGTTTATGCTCCGTAACGTGTAGCCGCTACCGCGTCGCTATACTCTACTCCCTTGGTGGCCCAGAATATTGTTGCTATCTCATCCACTGATTCTACCAACCTCTTAGCAGAATCGGAGCTTACACCTTGCTTGTTGGCACCAGCCAATTTATTAGCATTCCAAAATAACTCATGAAGATTTGGATATTTCTCCACATGCTCAGGCTTGAAATAGTCTGACCAAAGCGTATTCAGTTCACTTTTAACAAGTTGTGCATGTTCTTCTTTGACCGCAACGTACCTAGCAACTGTATTAGGAGTCGAGATATCTTTTGCAGGTATTTCGACAGCCTCTATTCTAACGGCCATTTTTAAGACAGTTTGCGCAGCGATTTTCGCTAGGATTGGATCGTATATACCGCATGGGATATCACAATGGGCATATGCCTTACCGTAAGGCAGAGCTCTCAGAATAGTAGAAAATGCTTTTAGAAACATAGTCTTCAAGTCCTCCTGACATAGATTTTTCCATTGTGCTACAGTTTAAAGCAATGAAGGTTTGCTAACAAGTGCAACCATAGAGAATATACGAACTCAAACAACTAGGCTAGACAGGTATATATGAAATTAATAAGACCAATATTGCATGCCATACACGGCATAATCTGGCCATTCATAGCCATACGGACATCTATTGAAGGGTATAGTATGCTGCCTACTCTGCATCCAGGTGAGTTATTATTATTCGACCGCCTCTGTTACACAACCGTTTTTCCGAAGAGATCTGACATAATAATAATCCGAAATGCTTGGAACACCCAAAGGGATTATATAAAGAGAATCGTAGGCATACCGTGCGACAGGATTATGCTCAAATTTTATTTAGAGACTGTTAACTAGTAGATCTACACATGGCCACCTAGTCATATCTCAAATACTTTGCAAGAAGGTTTTTGGACCCTAGCGGAGAATGATTACTTTCTTTTAGGAGATAACCTAGCGTACAGCACTGACAGCCGCTCTAATGGGCCTATTAACCTCAATTCCATATTAGGAAAAGCTCGTATGGTATATTGGCCTCTGTCAAGAACACGAACTCTCAACTAGACTCCAAAATCTCAAACAGACACTGATATTACCTTATATGTTGGTCAGTCTAAGAAATCCCGGAGCTTTCTAGCTCTAGAAGGAACTCTCAGTTTTCGGAGCGCCTTAGCTTCTATTTGTCTTATGCGCTCGCGAGTAACCCCAAATTCCTTTCCCACTTCTTCTAGGGTTCGACTTCTGCCATCCTCAAGACCGAACCGTAATTGCAAAACTCTACGCTCTCTATGGTTAAGTTCTCCAAGGACCCCGCCGACTTGCTCTTTGAGAAGTTGAAAAGAGGCTGCGTCTGCTGGGGCAATCGCTCCTCGGTCCTCAATGAAATCGCCCAAGTGATTATCATCCTCTTCGCCTATAGGAGTCTCTAATGATACTGGCTCCTGGGAAATCTTAAGGATTTCACGGACTTTTTCAGGACTGACATCCATATCTTGGCTTATTTCCTCGCTCGTAGGTTCTCTTCCATATTCCTGAACTAATCTTCTACTAGTTCTCATGAGCTTATTGATAGTCTCAACCATATGTACTGGTATTCGTATAGTTCTGGCCTGATCAGCTATTGCCCGAGTAATAGCTTGCCTTATCCACCAGGTAGCATAAGTGCTAAATTTATACCCCTTCCTATAATCGAATTTTTCAACAGCCCTTATTAACCCTATGTTGCCCTCTTGTACCAAATCTAGTAGTGACATGCCTCGCCCAATGTACTTTTTCGCAACACTCACAACCAATCTTAAATTGGCTTCGGCTAGATGCTTTTGAGATTTCAGATAGTCCTCGTTTATCTTATTGATATGACTAGACAATTGAATTTCGTTTCTTCGAAGATCAAGGATAAACTCCTCATCTTCAAGTAAACCGCTTATCTGAGACAAACCCATATCTTTATCGATGAGGTCTAGAATTTCCTTCGGTATTATACGACTGTTAAGAGAGAGTGCTATTATGCCTTTAGCGAATTCTGGCATTGATTCCTCGTCACCACCTGCCAGTTCTTCTAGCCAATCCTGAGGCATCTCCTCATCAATCCTAGACCGAATCGACTTATCAGTCGCGAGAGTATACAGACTAGGTGTCTCATCCAGTCCCATGAATGCTGAGTCAGAACCTTTTTCACCCTTACCGCTGATAACCTCGAGAAGCCTGGCAGACTCAGTCAACTTGCGCATTACAGATATTAATATCTCATACGCCCAAGGTTCACGACCTTCCACGTCAGCAGCCGCCAATGTTGCCTTGAGATTCTTAATGTATATGCCGCTCTCCATACTCCTTGCAAGAGTACGCTCATCTTTAGCTGTTAATAAGTGAACTCTACCTATCTCTCTGAGGTACATACGCACCGGGTCATCAATCACATCCGGCAACTCTAAATCTGCCTCCAACTCAGGGTCAGTATCAGCATCCTTGGGTATCTCATCTATTTCTTCTTTTACAAAGCTTGGCGGCAAATCTTCCTCATCCCCCTCCACACTGGGTACCATTATTGAAATTCCTAAAGCTTTATTTGCCTCATGCACACCAGCAACAGATAACAAACTAGCCGGAGATTCCACTTCCTCTTCTTCTATGTCTTCTGGGAAATCAGTTGATTCGTCTTTTCTTCTTCGCATCTTCTTAACCCTTTCTATCTATGATAGATTCTCTGGAAGAGTAGATTCGCCTTAATCCTGCGTTGATTTCTTGAGTTTTCTCACTTATCAGTCGCAGCTTGTCTCCATCTTCCCAATCTGACGCATGCAATTGCTGAAGCAGAGCTTGTTCTTGTAATTTTAGAAATCTTTCTTTCAGACGGCTACATAGCTCAGTGAAGGCTTTATGTCTTTCCTTTAAATCCAACGCCGGAGCATCAGTTGATAGTATCTCATGCAAATGGTCCGCCAAGTAATCTGGAATGCCATCCATTAGGCCGTCCATTGTAGAACAATCTGTCCATCTTGTGAATAGGTCCCTATTTTCCGCCTGGTCAAAGAAGTCAATGGAAATCTCATTGTCTGTATCCTTTAATTCAGGATAACTGAACATTAGATACAGACAATACTGTTCAAGCATATCTCCCCTAATGGGATTAGACTGTCTCGCACTAGTGCCGGAAACGCGGGTTGCTCTGTTCGTTGTTATACGCCTATCAGAATTCCAGATGTGGTTCTCCAGTTCTGTTTCATCCAAAAGCGTATCCTGTGCCAAGCGTTTCAAATATCTACGCCTGGTAAAGGCATTTTCTTCTGACCTTATAAAGGGCGCTAGTATATTCACTAGTTCAAGTTTCCCGTCATCTTGATTAATGTCAAAACGATCAGGAATAACTCTTAGCAAGTAATCCATCAGTGGCTCGGCCTCCGATACCAGTCTCTCCCACTCCTTTGGATCGTCTCTTATAAGCAAATCTGGGTCTTTACCATGTGGAAGGTTCACTATAGTAAGGGAACCACCTAGATGCCTTTGATTAAATACAACACCACTCCGACCCGAAGGTCTAACAAAATCTATGCGCATTGCTTTCCAAGAACTCTCCAAACTACGTAAAGTAGCCTCACGCCCAGCACTGTCAGGATCCAACGCTAGCGCAACATTTGATGCACGGTTCTTTATAACTCTAACTTGTTGTTCTGTTAAAGCTGTCCCCATAGAAGCCACAACATAAGAAAAACCGTGTTGATGGGCAGCTATCACGTCCATGTAACCTTCCACAATCACGACCTTGTTGTTTTGATCAATAGAGGAACGAGCTATGTGCATACCATAAAGTAACCGACTCTTGTCAAACACATCAGTACGACTTGTATTCAAATATTTCGGCATAGATTCATCAAGAACCCTGCCTCCAAATCCAGCGATACGGCCTGATTCCGTATGAATTGGGAACATCAAACGATTACGGAACTGATCGCGTATTGATCCGTCTTCACTTCTCGAGGCCAATCCTGCACTTACGATATCATTTTCTTTATGACCACGCCCTATCAAGTATTTGAAAAGAATATCCCTACCTCTTGTTGGGCTGATACCTACCTTAAAAGTATCTTGGATCTCGTCATTAACACCTCTGGCAAACAGATATTCCCTACCAATTTTCCCATCAACAGAATGTAAGAGTTTGGAGAAGAAATCGCTCGCATCCATGTTAGCCTCGTAGAGGGCCTCTACGTCCTTTACCTGACTATACGACGGTATTTTGATCCCTGCTCGATCTGCAAGCCAATGGAGAGCCTCACCAAAGTCCATATTCTCAGCATTCATCACAAAAGAGAGAAGATCGCCCCCTGAGGCACATGCGCCAAAACACCTCCAAGTTTGTGTTCCAGGAAACACAAAAAATGATGGGGTGTTTTCAGAATGGAAAGGACAATTTGCCTTATAATTATTCCCGGACTTTTGAAGTGTGACGTAGTTGGATACTATGTCCACCAATTCAATCCGACTCTTAACTTCTTGTACAACACTCATGGTTAGAACCTATTTCTTAAGAGAACTGAGGCATTGTTCCAATTGTTATTTTATCAGATTCCCCGTTTTGCATCACCATAGAGATAGAGACAAAATTACATAAGAAATCTTTGGTTTATATGGCTCGTTATCCCGGGCTTTATCTGCTCGGCTACGTGTAGCGCAAATTGATCTGTCATACCAGAAATATAGTCCACGGCAATTCTTTCCGGAGAATCCCCCTTTATGAAATATTCTCCCGATATCCTTTCTGGATGTAGAGAAAATTCCTTATATAGTAAACCCAACACCTCTCTTGCGCAGACTGGCAAGTCTCCTTTCCCCGCCTCAGAGTACACTTTATCAAACATAAAACTCCGTAATGTATTGCATGCCTCCAAAACCGGGGTGCTCATAGCAATTTTTATCTGGCTTATATGATCCTCGCCAGTCACACCTGTAGCTTGCCAAGATTCTGCAACAATATCGTTGACTATACTATTAACACGCTGGGAATGGCTTTGTCCAAGCAACAACTGGGAATCTCCAGGTATGTCTTTCTCAGATATTATACCTGCCCGAATAGCATCCCCAATATCATGATTCAGATATGCCACCGCGTCCGAAATTCTACATATTTGTGATTCTAAGGGTTCTTCATCGATGTTGACACCCATGAGATTATCTTTCGGCTTGGAGTGAGAGGCAATACCATCCTTAACCTCCTGGGTGAGGTTAAGGCCTCTACCTTTTTTCTCCAATTTCTCAACTATCCTTACCCCTTGATCAGCATGGCTATATCCGAAAGGATATAGGCGATCTAGTTCTTCTTCGCCAAGGTGACCAAAAGGGGTGTGACCTATATCATGGCCAAGGGTCATAGCTTCCACAAGATCTTCATTTAGATTCAACGCCCGAGTTATGGTCCTAGCGATTTGAGATACTTCCAGGGTATGTGTCAATCTGGTTACATAGTGATCTCCAGCTGGTGAAATGAAAACCTGAGTTTTGTGCTTCAGTCTTCTAAATGCATTGCTATGGATAATCCTATCGCGATCCCTCTGGAACTCGGTACGCAACCCAGGTGATTCCTCTAGAAGTATCCTCCCTTTGGATAGCCTCTCTTTTGCAGCATATGGAGAGAGGAGTTCCTCTTTTTCCAACAATCTTGCCCTCACAACATTATTCATACAGCACCTCAAACTCAGATGATTGATAATAGGTGATATTCCTTCTTAAAGATTTCATAATGTGTCCGTTGGGTGTACATCTATACAGTGATAAGTTGATCCCAAATAAAATACCATTCTTACAATCTCTATAGTGTCGTGATGGGCCTACTTTGAACTATGTAGAAGTCTTCACCTTCTTTGGCCCATTCGATATCCTGCGGATTATCGAACATTTCCTCGATTTCACGCCCTATGTTAGCCATAGCAACAATTTGTATATCAGAAAGCTTCTGAATATTCTGCCTTTTGCCAGAAACCTTTAGCCAAATACTA
>CAYVMY010000019.1:0-6973 GCA_964452695.1 uncultured Dehalococcoidia bacterium | reverse complement strand
CCTGCGCACTGGGATATTTTTCGGTGATTATCAAGTTGGATTTCTCCAAGACATAGTGATCGGGATCTGTATATCCGGAAACCAAGGACTCTCCCAAACCAAAAACTGCATCAATTACTATTCTTTCGGTGTCACCAGAAACGGGATCAGCAGTGAAAAGTACACCGGAACAGTCAGGCTGGACCATATCTTGCACAATAACAGCCATTGCAATATCAATTTGATCCATCCCATTCTGGTAACGATAAAACATAGCCCTAGGTTCAAACAAGGAAGCCCAACACTGCTGGACATGCTTAACCACTTCTCGTGACCCAACTAGATTAAGGAAAGAACTCTGCTGACCTGCAAATGAAAGCTTTGGCAGATCCTCTGCAGTAGCAGAAGATCGCACCGCTACCAGCCCTTCACCATAAGAAGTGTACGCTCTCACTATTTTTTCACTTATGGTCTTAGGAAAATCGGTATCCATAAAGGAAAGTTTTATTCTTGTTGACACTTCAACAAGAGACTCCATGTCATAGCTATCCAAATCGTTTAACAAGCCCATGATATGGCTATTTAGATTCGTTTGTTTCATGAAATCATAATAGGCATCAGTGGTTACAATAAATCCTTCTGGAACCTTGACACCCTGTATATAAAGATTCCCCAGACCAAGGGCCTTGCCACCTACTAATTCAAGCTCATCACCGTTCACGCTGTTGATATCAAGCACATATTCTGATTCCATAGATATTACACTCCAAATTGTTTCAGATACTAACGCTTGTTTAATCTATGCATTTTTCCAAAATGCCAGAGTCCTTTTATTGATATGGCTATCGTCTCCAAGGACTTGGAGAACGTCTTGATAAAATTTATCCGCCATCTCATCAGACACCAAAAGCCTTAAACATTCGATTACCCTGGTTATTCTTAACTGATTATGGTTAGAGGGGTTTCTCCAATCTTGATTACGTTTTAGGAATGAAAGAAACCATTGGGAGGATTTGATAAGGTTCTGACTAATCACTTTATTCCCCTTGATGTTTTCTATCAACAAAGCATCATCTAAATAATACCCATGAAAGCTTGAGTTGCTCGGTTTGTTCAGAGGGAAAACTATCTGAATAAAGTCATGTGTATGATTAATCTCATTGTCAGAATAACCCCAAATCTCTTCCAGAGTTCTTTCCTTAAAATCATATGCTTCCAACTTTAGGAATTTCTCGAAATTCATTGGATGACTAACAGAGAATATCGCTTATATTTAGTTCAGAGAAAACTAGCAATCTTCTATATTTCTTGGATTCATCATTTCGGATTATTCTACGGTGACTGACTTAGCAAGATTTCTGGGTTGGTCGACATCACACCCTTTCTCTAGTGCAATATGATACGCAAACAATTGCATAGGAAGTGTATTAACGATTGCACTCAAGAGATACGAGGTTGGAGGAACAAAAACAACATGGTCTGCTACGGCCTCTATTTCATGACAACCAGGGTTTGTAATGGCAATAACTGTCCCGCCTCTAGCCTTTACTTCAGATATGTTATTAAGCATTTTGTCATACAGATAGTCTCGAGTAGCTATGGCCACAACTGGCATATTATCATCGACTAGGGCTATAGGCCCATGCTTCATCCCTCCCCCGGCACTTCCTTCTGCATGTATATATGAAATTTCTTTCATTTTTAGTGCACCCTCGAGCGCCACAGGGTAATTAACACCTCTTCCTAGATACAAGAAGTTAGATTTATCCCAAAACCTTTTGGCGATGTCTATATAAGGCTTCTGATCTGAGATCACACTAGCAATCAGATTAGGCAAAACTTCCAAGTCAGCGATGGCATCTAATAGTTGTGTTTCCCCTATTAATCCTCTATTGAATCCAAAATAGAGGGCCAGTAAGTATACCGCCTCAAGGGAACAAACAAAGGTTTTGGTGGACGCAACGCCTATTTCAGGCCCTGCCCTGAGATATATATGCCCATCAGCCATCCTAGATGCCTGACTTCCCTCAACGTTAACTAATGTTAATACCCTAGAGCCCATGCTCTGAGCTCTTTCCATCGCTGCAAGAGTATCAGCAGTTTCACCAGATTGACCAATGGAAACAACTAGTGTTCCACTACCCAGTATTGGATTTCTATATCTAAACTCTGACGCATCCTCTGCTTGAGATAGTATACCTGCCAACTGCTCCATCATATGACTAGCAATGAGACAGGCGTGGTAGCTTGTACCCATACCTACGAATATTACTCTCTCTATGGATTTTATTTCATCAGCAGACAAATTGATATCACTCATTGACACATTGTTCTCATGGAAATTAACCCTGCCCCTGAGGGTGGAAATACTAGCCTGAGGTTGTTCTGATATCTCTTTGAGCATGAAGTGTTGATATCCTTCCTTGGCAGCAATGGTATAGTCATGAGGTATTTGCTCAACTGCCTTTTCAACAAAAGTTCCATCTAAATGCTTATAGCTTGCACTGAAAGAAGTGATTGTAGCCATCTCACCATTTTCAAGGAAGGTTATATTCCTGGTATGCGGTATTACAGCTGGTAAGTCGCTTGCGACTATCATTTCGCCGTCACCGTATCCAATTACCACGCCTCCGGCGTTACCCATTCTGAGTGCTACTATCTTGTTAGGGTCATCTTCATACATCAAAATGATGGAATTAGAGCCTTTCAAATCATTAGCCATAGCTTGGACAGATTCTTCAAATGATAATCCCCGGTACAACAAACCCTCCAGCAAATGTGGAATTACCTCACTGTCTGTGTCCGATACAAAGTTGTGTCCATCTTCTATTAGCTTATTGCGTAAGTCTATATAATTCTCGACTATGCCATTGTGTACGACTGCAATATATCCTGAACAGTCTAGATGAGGGTGGGCATTGACTTGATTTGGTATACCATGAGTGGCCCATCTGGTATGACCAATACCAGACTTCCCCTTGATAGATTCGCCGTCTATAAGGTTCATCAAATCCCCTAGTTTTCCTGGAGTTTTCCTAACTACAGTACTTCCATCGAGACTTCTTAACGCTATCCCTACACTATCGTATCCCCTGTACTCTAAAGCGGCCAGGCTATCCAACAATATCTTAGGCGCCTGAGCCTCACCCACGTATCCAACAATACCGCACAAAATTATACTTCCTTACCCGTTTTTCTTTTCAAATCATACACTCCGCGATAATTCTCTGGCAGCAAGGCGGCAACTCTTTCCATAACCATTGTAGTAAGTGACTTCAATTGTTCCTTCCCAATACGACCCTCAATAGTAGGAAGTGAGAATGCCTGACCTATTCTAATTCTAAACCTGCCTCTCGGAAATACAACTTGCCAAGGAGCGCCAATACTTTCAGATCCTGTAATCCCTACGGGCAATATAGGAGCCCCTGATTTGATCGCAATTAAAGCCACACCTGAAACTCCTTCTATCATGCCATCAGGATTCCTGGTGCCTTCAGGGAATATTCCTATAACTGAATCGTTTTCTAGCATTTTTAGAGCCCAGCTGATAATCCTAATGTCTCCACCTTGCCTTTCCAAGGGTTCTGCCCCGTAAGCTCTGAAGAATGCCGCAGCAATGGGATTCCGGAACAAACCACCTTTGGCCATAAAGTGAACTCGTCTAGGCATGCTAGATGCTAACATAGGCGGATCTAAATTACTTAAATGATTGGATACTACAATCAAAGGTCCCATAGGTGGAACATACTCTTTACCCTCGACCTTCCAATCTCCAAACAAACGGAGGGCACCTCTCATCATAAAATTGGATACGTTATATATAAGGGGCATTAAGTATTCTCAATCAAATGAATAATATCTTGGACAACTTGACCTAGGTCTTTATTATCCGTTTCCAAAACATAGGCACCAGAGCCTATTGCAAGAGGTGAATCAGACCTTCCACTATCCAATTCATCTCGTCGCCTAGTGTCCTCTCTAACCTGACACAAAGATATCAATTCCCCAGCGAGTGTTTTCTCAATATGCCTTCTTTTCGAGCGTTCTTCTATAGAGGCTGTGATAAATATTTTCAGGTCTGCATCTGGAACCACCACAGTTCCAATATCTCTACCTACCATAACTATATTCCCGAAAGAAGCCAATTTTCTTTGTTGCTCCACCATTGAACGCCGGACCCCAGAAAAGCTGGATATTATAGATACTCCAGTTTCCACATCTCGATTCCTCAATTGATCGGTTACGTCAGATCCGTTAACTATAATCCTCGATTCTTTGGATTGATTATCCATTTTGACATCTATGTTGGTGTTTCTTGATATTTCTGTTATTACTTTTTCATTGTCTAAGTCAGCACCAGCGAACAAAGACATCCAAGTGACGGCCCTATACATAAGACCTGTATCTACAAAGTTGTACCCCAACTCCTTAGACAACGCCATACCAACAGTAGTCTTGCCGGAGGCTACAGGTCCATCTATCGCTATAGTAGAAATTTTGCCCAAGTCACACCATAATAAAGGAATTGAATATGTACCAGCAAATCGGAACAAAAAGTCAATTAATTAAAACCACACCAAACTCTTACTTACCACTTAATCAAGAATCTCGTTAATTTGGTCCCGCAACCCCATGGCTGCAAGCCTTGCAGATGATGCGAAGTTCTCCTTATCATTCGATGCATATATAACACTGCGTGAGGCGTTGATTATGATACCACTGGATTGGCTATTAACCCCATTCTTGACTGTGGCTTCAAGATCCCCTCCTTGAGCCCCGACGCCAGGTGCAAGAATAGGCATATCCCCACAAATTATCCTGACTTCTCGCAACTGTTCTGGGTTGGTCGCCCCCACAACCAACCCAAGATTACCTAGAAGGTTCCATTCTTTAGCACGTGAGGCGACATGTTTGTAGAACGGCAACTTTTCACCAGACTGAACCACTACATCCTGAAATTCTGCAGCCCCGGGATTCGAGGTCCTGCACAGCAAGAATACCCCTTTATTTTCGTATTCCAGAAATGGATCAATTGAATCTTTTCCTAAATACGGACTAACCGTTACAGCATCAAAGTTCCATATCTCAAACATTGCCTTAGCATAGGCTTTGGCTGTAGAGGCAATATCCCCCCGCTTAGCGTCTCCAATAACAGGAACGTAGTCCGGTATTATCTCCAAAGTTCTATGTAGGGCATCTAATCCTACAAGCCCCAATGATTCATAGAAGGCAAGATTTGGTTTATAACAGCAAACCAAATCAGCAGTAGATTCTATAATCGCTTTATTGAAATCAAACAAGTCTTGAATTGGCATAAGGTTGGGATCTGGATCCAGCCCTACACATACGAAAGATCTGTTTCTCTTTACGCAATCATCAAGTTTATCTTGGAAGGTTTTACTGTCCCCGATAGTACTCATAACTACTTTCTCCGTATTATTCTTTGTACGAGTCAAGCTCTCAGATACAGAAGATCAGGCATTTCTTCTAAAAGCAGTTGGTCAAAGTTTTGGCACACCAAGGCAAAAGTGGTATCTGTCAGAATTATTCCAAGTCCACTTTCATCCATAAGTGACTTCAGTGACCTGGAAATATTTCCTGCCAAAAGTTCCCCGCCAGTTATTACGTCGACTCCCAAGAAAACCTTGTGCCCTATTGTTAATTTTTCAAGAGCCCCCATCTTCAATCTGATAGATTCTAGATCTGAGTCAGAAACACGACTGACGATCTCCACTATCGCTGGTGAACCGCTAACTATACCAACTATGTCAAACCTTTCATTTGAAGAGGGTAGTCCCAAACTAGTAGCTTGAACCTCAAATTCCACATCGTTCCCGTTACTCTTAAGGATTTCTCCAATGTATTTTGCACAATCTTCCCCACTTAATACAATTCCATCTCTATCAGAGGAAGCCTCCTCAACAAAATAGCTCAATGCGTCCTCTACAGCAGAAGATTCTTCAAAATTTAAGCTCGTACCAGCCGGTATATCGAGTATGTTCCCGGGATCATTGAACTCCATCATGCACACACCTCATAGTAATGGGGAATAGGCCTGAGCCCTCTCAGATACCCCCCAAATGTTGTTTTCTCATCTAGGATATCTTATCAGAGTATGCATACATGTTCATATAGTTGTCAGGTACGGCATTACAATGCACGTGATCTTTCTTGCGCGGTATTCAATTGCGATACCCCTCATCACCTATCGCCCGACACCGTTTAGAAAGACACCCATTGGAACATATATCCACAGATGGATAAAGTTCCTGATTTGGATAATAATGGACTTCAGAATTCTTTTACCGACACGCTATTGGAATAGGTGGGTTTCTAACAGGAGGACATTATGAAGTACGATTTCATAATCATAGGTGCGGGGTCAGCAGGAGCAATACTCGCAACGAGACTTTCTGAAGACCCGTCTAACTCTGTACTCCTGCTGGAAGCCGGACCAGATTACCCAGATATAGATAACCTCCCAGAAGAAGTTAAATAAGTACTGAGCCAATCGGTATCGGAGCCGGACTAGGGCTGAACCTGGCTCTGTCCCAGGGAGAAATCAAACTACAATCCAATGACTACAGAGACTACCCACTCCTAGACTATAACCTGCTCGATGACCCTGAAGACATGCGCCGCTATAGAGACGGAGTACGCATGCTCGTAGACCTGGAAAAACACCCGTCAATATCAGAACTCGTAGAAACACGCCTGTACCCTCTCGACTCCGACCTTGAAACAAACGACACCCTTGACTCGTGGATTAGAAAACACGTTCAAACAGGTCACCACATATCATGCACAGCAAAAATGGGACCACCATCAGACCCGATGGCAGTAGTAGATCAGTATGGAAAAGTGTACGGCACAGACGGACTAAGAGTCGCAGATGCATCTGTCATGCCGGACTGCGTGAGAGCCAACATAAACGTCACTGTAATGGTAATAGGCGAAAGACTAGCTGACTTTATAAAAGAAGGTCTCTGACCCA
>CAYVMY010000018.1:13272-18496 GCA_964452695.1 uncultured Dehalococcoidia bacterium | reverse complement strand
AGTCTAACTGCAAACGGCCTGCGTTGCCGTCTCCGCGCCATTATCTCCGCGGCATCCGTAGTCGCCATATTTCCCCCTTATACTCCAGACTTAGAGTTAAACACTCTGCCCGGCACTAAAACGTGTTTCCAACAGAGTCGGTTTTTAGCTCAACCCGACTCTCAGAGTTTCCTTAATTTAGTCGTACCGTATCCTAGGATCCAACCACCCATATGACAGGTCGACTATAAGATTAGTCAAAACAATCCACATCGCAAAGAACAGGACCAAAGACTGAACTATCGGAAAGTCTCTGTTACTCATAGCTGTCACCATCATGTCACCAACCCCGGGCAAAATGAATACCCGCTCGGTGACCACGGATCCCCCTATTGTGAATGCAATAGTGATACCAATAACCGTTATTACCGGTATCAAGGCGTTCTTCAACGCGTGCCTGGACACAACCACGAAGTTCCTCAAACCCTTGCTGTGGGCAGTTCTTATGTAGTCCTGCCTCAATACCTCAAGCATAGTGGATCTCATCATTCTGCTCTTCGTAGCCATAGAAACGTACCCACCTATCAAACATGGCCAGATGAATTGCACGAAGTTCCCCCACAAGTTTCCTTCACCCCATTTTTCGGTAGTGAATGGAGGTATGTAGACGATACTCGGCGACCATCTCCAGAAGTAAAGCCCGGCCACAATCACAAGTGTGCCTAACCAGAAGCTCGGTATGGATAGCCCCGCAAGTGAGAATATCCTAAGGCAATAGTCAACCCAAGTATCCTGCTTTAGTGCCATAACGACACCAATCGGTATACCGATAATCACTGATAAGACAACAGTGAAAAATGCCAGTTCCAAAGTGACCGGGATTTTGTCCGTGAACGCTTCCCAGACATCCTGCCCTGTGTAGAGGGACTCGCCCCAATCAAACATCATAAATCCAAACAACCAATCGAAATATTGTTTGTAAAGCGGAGCGTCTAGTCCCAACTCTAATTTAATAGCTTCATATTGTTCCTGGGTCCAGTATTCACCAGCCTGACCCTCGACAATCATAAGTGCGACGTCGCCCGGAGCGATTCGCATTAAACCGAACACCATCAGCGACACTACAAGTGCTGTCAGTGCCCCCAGCATAACTCTTCTTACTACATATTTTCCCATATGCACACCTCTACCATGGAAGATAGTGGTTCCCTTATTCTTACAGGTACGTGTCCCTCCTGATTGCCAGGAGGGACACGCGTCCCATTTACTTCAATTCAAACTCGAATTTACGTCAGTCCTTATCGACCTTCATACCTTGTCTTACCAGTTAGCCAAAGCCTCTCGTACAGTCCCATACCAATCACAACGCCGAAGTCAGGCACATGGAATCCACCAAGTGACGGAACCTCACCGTAGAATAGTACGTTCCAGCCTAAGAGGAAGCTTGGGACGAAGTCCTGATGTAGTGACTTAGAGAGTGCCTTTACGGCAGTTGTTCTCTCGGCCGGGTCTATCAGTGCCCTCTGAGCATATGTCTCTTCGTGGAACCAGTCGGTCCACTCAGGGACGGCTTCCCAACCTGGGTTTAGGTACTTTATCGTGGTACCAGAAGCATAGTCCTTGGTCCATCGGAGAAGTGAGCCGTCTGGGTCACCGAACCATGTGGCTACGCCACCGGTGCTAGGACCAAGAGACTTGACTCCGGACTGGGCCCTTTCGGAACCAACCGCGGGCTCATTGACCATGACGTCAAACGTGATACCAAGATCGGACTCTAATGTGTCCTTCGTGTAAAGGGAGATGTCGATGTAGTTAGCCTGGTTTGAAGGCTCGAGAGTCGCATGGAATCGCTTGCCCTCGCCAAACACCTCATCAAGCAGACGGTTAGCTTCAGCTATGTCAGCTTCCTTGGTGTCCGGGTTAATGCCAGGCCATGTCAGGACTTCTTCCTGTGTGTGACCGTAGGGTCGATCAGCAGGATAGTAGCTAGAATAGGTCAAGCCACCGCCCAATTCGCTGATGTTCTTGAAGTTGTACCAACCCTGTCGGTCTAGAGCCAGGTTAATTGCTTTCCGCACGCGAACATCGTCAAAAGGCTCCACTCGCATGTTAATGCTGATTCCCTGACCCATACCGTGACGTGATCGGGATACCTTGATGCTGTCACGGAAGTCACGCTCTGCCTGTAGAACCTGTCCAGGCTGCATAGTACCGCTGCAGGCACCAAATATATGGACCTGACCGGTTGCAAGCGCTGTAAAGGCTGTAGCAAAGTCGCTAATGTAAACCAAGTGCCACTCGTCTGCAAATGGAAGACCCTCTAAGAAGTAGTTGGGGTTCTTCTCCATCTTCATAGTGATCGAAGGCACAAACTGCTTCGGCTGCCAAGGACCAGCGGATGATGCAATCATCATACCAGCCTCGGTACCCTTGTTCATGAGACCAGGATTCTCTGAGTCATACCAGGCGAGCCAATCCTTGTCATACATGACGAAGCCACCCTCGGCCATCCACCCTAAGGTAGCTGCCCTTGGGGAATCCAGATTGAACACTGCCGTGTAACCCAAGGCTCCATCTGGGCAGGTCACGCTACTAACGTGGCCCAAACCGATTTTACCAGTGAGTATTCTTGGCTCCGTGCTCGGTGGTCGTGCGTGGAACTCTAGGCTTGCAGCCACGTCCTCGCAGGTGAACTCATCACCCTTGACCTTGTTTCCTTGCCATTCCGCTGGCGCTGTTGACAGAGGATTGTCCTGGAACTTGATGCCCTCTACCAGATTAAAGGTATAGGTCAGTCCGTCCTCGGAAATCTCCCAGCTCTTCGCCATTCTAGGAATGATGCTATCCACACCTACCCATGGGTCAAACTGTACCAAACCATCGTGGTACATGGGTGGCCCGTGGTTGCTGTGGAAAACGCTGTTGGCATTAGGCAAGAAGTAAGAGGCAGCCCAAGGATGTCTCATTTTGAGAATTCCTCCGTATACCGGCTGACCCCACTCGGCCTTGTAGCCAGGACTGGCTAATATAGCCTCCACAGCGCCTAGATCAGCTGCTGCCGCCGCATCAGGTACGGGCTCAGAAGTGGCTTCTGCCACTGCTGCTGCTGAGTCATCTGCTGCTGCAGAATCATCGGCTGCCGCCGCTGCTGGGGCTGACGTAGCTGTCGGTGCTGCCGCAGCTGAGGAATCCGCCGCAGTATCTGCAGCCTCTTCACCAGCACACGCCAACGCGACCGCCATCATGGCAATCGCCAGAACCATAAGCATAGGCTTAAACTTAAGCCCATCACGTAAGCTCATAAGCTCCCCCTCCTTTTCGTGGTGATCAGAAGTTATCATAGCAAAGAGGCTACGTCAATCATAGAATCAGCAGAGATTATTACAAAAATGCACTCTTAAACAAACCCTATGACTAGACCTACTCTGCCCATCTATAAAAACCAGTATTGTCCTTGTAATTTGCCTTCTGTTCTAACCAAATACGTTAACTTCCTCAGAAGAGATAGTTCCCTGCTTGTCCTCAACAAACAATTCCCAATCCGCCCGTTGATTCTAAACTCCTGGCTAAATCAATCCTATAATATATCCATTAATGATCAATCCAAACTTGCAAAATAATTAAGTTCAGGAGAATGCATAAATAATATGAAAGCTATTCAAATTTCCGAGTTGGGTGGCCCAGAGGTTCTAGAGTATAAGGATGTTAAGGAACCAGAGGTGTCTGATGGCGAAGCGATCCTAGATATCAAGGCAATAGGTGTAAATTACACCGATGTCTATACCAGAACAGGGGTAACACCATCTGAACTTCCTGTTATACCAGGAGTAGAGGCTTCCGGAATTGTAATCCAAACTGGCAAAGGAGTTACAGAAGTCACTGAGGGAGACTTGGTTACATATACTGGAACTATGGGTTCTTACGCTGAACAAGCCGTTGTACCTTCCTGGAGGCTCGTAAAGGTTCCTGATGGGCTAAGTGCTGAGGACTCAGCTGCAGCTATGCTACAGGGGTCAACCGCTCACTACCTGTCACAAACCATATACCCAATAGGAAGAGGTGATACATGCCTCGTTCATGCTGGTGCGGGCGGAGTTGGTTTACTACTGATACAAATGGCAAAGACAAGAGGTGGGCGTGTAATAGCTACAGTGTCAACAGACGAGAAAGCCGCTCTGGCAAAAGAAGCTGGCGCAGATGATGTGATTGTATATTCCCGAGAAGACTTCCTTGACAGTGTGATGCAGATAACCGATAACAAAGGTCTGGAAGTTGTTTACGACGCCGTAGGCGCCACTACTTTTGAAAAGAGCATAGGTTGTTTAAAGCAAAGAGGTATGATGGTTCTATACGGACAAGCAAGTGGACACGTACCTCCTATATCTCCCTCCATTCTAAACCCGAAATCACTCTTCCTCACAAGGCCCGGTTTGGCCGCCTATACATCTACCCGAGACGAGCTGATCATGAGGGCAAATGATGTTCTAGGATGGGTGCAATCAAAAACACTGCAACTGAGGATACATGGTAGGTATGATTTAAGGGATGCAGCTCAGGCTCACCATGAACTGGAAGGAAGAACTACAACTGGCAAGCTTTTATTGATACCATAAGCAAATCATGCCGACTCAACTGCCTGGCATCTGTCTCCGCTCAGGAAGAATCCAAATCATGAGTTCATGATCTTCCATACGACCCGATGTAATCACAAGATTACATCATAACTATACTAGAAAATCTGGTAGCAATTCTTCACACTCGAGATCTTTTATTGCTGCGTCAAATCTCTGCAAGGCATTTTCAAGGAAGACTGATCCTCTATCATCCTTGAAATCACAATAACCACCTGTGACTACCCAAAAAACGAATACATCAAGCATAGCCAATCTGTAATCTAGAATGCATTGATCCATAGAATATCCGAGGATCCCATTTTCAATCAATGTATCAAATTAAATTCCTAACAAAGCCTTTTCATTTGCACGTCTTTCCTCAGGCGGAAATGCCTCGCATATGAAAGTAGCCACATCGAACACGCCTCTGCCCTTGGCACAATATTCCCAATCAAATATTGCAATTGAGGAATATCTCTCAGAATCGCCTAGGAAACAGTTATCTAAACGGTAATCCCCGTGCAATAACGTGCTCGGAGGATGGGCCAATTTATTTTTTATATGCGGAATTTGTTCAGGAAGTTTGTCTCCTATGGCCTTCAAATAACCAGTGATATTATATCCTGACTTCT
>CAYVMY010000018.1:3853-13259 GCA_964452695.1 uncultured Dehalococcoidia bacterium | reverse complement strand
CACCAGTAGGAGTGGAAATTTGCTAGTTCAACAATCGCAGATGTGGCATCATATAAACTACAACCCTTCACACTATCTCCTTGACGATAATTCCCCATGTCTTCCATCACCAAAACTGGATACCCCGTAAGCGTATCCACGCCATTAAAGTAGATTGCTGGCGTATGAATATTGGCTTGATCTGCAACATAACTGTAAAATCTCGCCTCTCGCTCTCTGTTTCCAAGTTTTCCGCTCAGAGAAACAAGTGATGGATCTTTGGATGGCAACTTTAAAATTACAGACTCCGGTACTCCCCGAGACTTTTCGGAATCATCGATTCTTATGCGTAATATTTGATTGATAAATCCTTTGCCAGTTCCTATGTTTTCCATAGAAAGAGATTTTGGAAGGGATTGAACGGCATTCGTATCGCCGAGTAATGAACAAGCATAGTTCAAAACCGTGGCCAACCAAACCGGAACAATTCTATTCGTATCTTCTGATAAGGATGATTCTTTCATATCAAGAATATTCACACACCGGTACTTACTAAGATCAAGAATGTGCTGTGATAATCCTTATCAACAGTCCACATATAATCTAGAGAGCAATCTGTCACACCTACAATATATTGATAGAACGTAAGACTTCATTTATGGCGTTTTACGAGCAAATATCAAACAATGTTCCATAGGTTTGGTGTCTGTGAAATACATTATCCCACCGATCTTGTCGCTTTCTGAATCGATAATCTCAAGACCCAAACCAGCAAGTTCATGCGAAATTTCATCCACATTGTACGTCTGAAAAACACGGTCCGACATATAATCTTTGTCATAAACTGTTTTAAGACCGTCGCCATTCTTGAACATCAATTGAAAAACCCCACCAGTCTTGAGTACACGGCATAATTCTGGAAGAGTAACGTTCTTAACAAAATACGGATCTATGTGTTGGATAACAGCATTACACAAAATAAAATCAAAGGCCTCATCCGGATATTGTAGCAACTGAGTCAGGTCCCAAACCGATACTCGCTCAGAAATTTCAGGATGAAGTTCGCGTGCTACCCGTATATTCTCTGGAACCGCATCTATCCCAATCACATCGTATCCGTCTCTCCAATAATAAAACACGTCTCTGGCGCCCGACCCGCATCCAGCATCGAGCCCCTTAGCCCCGCTGAAAGTAAGCTCTTTCAATCTATCCATTATTGCTAAGTCACCTGTAAGACCGGCGTGGGACACATTAGAATAAACAGACTGTATGAATTCATGCGTTACTTCTGCGTACCTGTTTGCATTATTTGAATAAAACTCCTCAAAATCCTGCCGGTTATTTTCCATAACACACCCCACTCAAATTCCTTCGCAACCTTTCAAAAACCCAACAGATCACTTTGCCTGTCGCCATCAACAAACCCTGTTCACTTCTGAATCGCATCTGTCATGCCTTCCAATGGTAAAAATTGAACGGGCGAATTCGACAACAATAGCATTATGCTACACGATAGCCGTACGTATAATCAAAGAAATCATTTAAGTTCAAACACAAAGCCTACAATTTAAAACTTTCAGACTAGAAAAGCGGCTTGCCTCCCAAGATTTTTGGAGCCCACCAATTCAACCTACCCATGATCCTCATCAATGCAGGAACCAAAAGGGCTCTTACCAAGGTGGCATCAAGAAGTATAGCAAGGCCTAACCCCACACCAAACATTTTAACGACCACAATATCCGCGAGGGCAAAAGAGGCACATACCAAAATCATAACCAAGGCAGCGCTAGTTATGATTCTACCCGTTCTCTCTAGTCCCATTGACACACTACCTACGTTATCACCGGTTTCATCATATATTTCCTTGACTCTACTGAGTAAGAAAACCTCATAATCCATACTTATGCCAAATATTATGCAAAATAGCACTATCGGCATAATAGCATCGGTATATCCCATTTCAGTAAACCCTAACAGATTTTGAAAGTGGCCATCCTGAAAAATGTATACAATGGCTCCATATGTAGCAAATATACTCATGCTGTTCATCAAAACAGCTTTAAGAGGCAATATCAAAGAGCGAAATAGCAAAAACAAAACTACATAAATAGTTACCAAAACGAAAAGCACAACCTTTGGGAAAACACCATACATGACCTCTATACTATCCATAAGGTCCGCCGTTCCGCCCGTCACATATTTGACCATATCGCCGCCACCAAATGAGGACCTTATTCCTTCAACTAACTCCTGTGTCTCGTCAGCCATAATGTCATATCTTGAAAACACTCGCATAAACGTTACTTGACCCCCAACCATCTCCTCAAGAATTTGTTTAATGCGCTGATCGGTTATGCCATTAGTATTTGAGTAAAGAAATTGGTATTCCTCCAGAGATACTGATGGATCAATAGTAACTATACTCTCTACGCGATCTACTGCATCATGCAACACTAGTTCTTGCCCGAGACTATGAATTGCAGCAATGTTATCTGGAGTAAGTAATTCCTTGGGTGACTTGTACACTACTATGATTGGAGAGGTCTCACCAGGACCCATCCCCTGATTTATCATCTCCATGCCTTGCCTAGATGCCGCATCTGATGGAAGTATACTTGCCCATGGTGCGCCTAATTTAACATTGAGAAAAGGAATGCCCAGAAAAAGCAGGAGAATCACCAATGGTATCGCTACAGAAAACGGCCTTCTCATAACATGGGAAGCGAGTCTATTCCAGAAAAAGCCGTTACTTCTCCGAAGTCTAAACAGCCTTAGGGAATTTACTCTTTGGCCCAAGATACCAATTGCAGCAGGTAGCAGAGTCATAGCAATGCAAAGCGAAAGAACCATCACAACCACACCACCAACGCCAATTGACCTCAACATCATAAAGTCGAACAATAATAAACCTGAAAGGCCAATGATGGACGTAAGGGCTGAGAATAATATTGCCTTCCCAGAGGTAGCAACTGTGGTTCCCAATGCATACACAACTTCCTTTGTCTCTAATTCCTCTCGGAACCTATTAACTACCAGCAAGGAATAATCTATGGCTACACCAAGGCCAAGTAATGTGGCAATATTGAGTACAAAGACAGACATATCCATTGTTTGAGCCAACAAATATATCAAAGCAGCGGTGAATAAGATGCTCATAATTCCCATAACTAATGGGAGAACCGCAGCAACAAGGCTACCAAAAACAAACACAAGCACTACCAATATTACTGGGAATGCCACCGTCTCCGCCCTACGCAAGTCATTCTCACTGATAACGTTCAGGTCGTAGAATATTGGTATACCGCCAGTAACCTTTACCTCTAGTACACTCGACTGTAATGGCTGCCGGAGATCGGGTAGCATCTCCATAGTTTCATCCATTGAGGAGTCTAGGTAAACGGTAGCGTATATGGTTGCACCATTCTCAGATACCATGTTTTCATTCTGAGATCCGTACGGGGTAACTGCCATGGTAACCGCACGATTCGAACTTTGAAGTCTATCGAGCAGTAATGCTACTTCATTTTCAAATTCGAAGTCCAAATATGAAAATTCGTCACTATGAAAAACCACAGTTACGCTCGAACCGCTGAGACCTAAATCCGCTTCCAATACTTCAGCCCCTCTTTGAGCTTCCGTATCTGACAACCCAAATCCATTACTTAATACCGAGTTAGCCTTAGATCCAAGCGGCAAAGCAGCAATTACTGCAAGTCCCCAAATAATTACCACAGCCCATCGCCATCTATACATTAGGAGACCCCAGTGATACAACATACCCAACTCCGTACTCTATTGCGGTTTTATACTATTGAAATCCTGGTACCCAGCTGCTGCAGACATAAAGCCATCTGCAACAGTTTCAAGCATCAATCTCTGTTCGTCGGTAATCGGCCTTATTTTCGCGGGAACTCCTATCAAGAAAGATCCATCAGGAACTTTGGTCCCAGTAAGTACTACAGCATTGGATGCTACTAAACAATAATCTCCTATCTCTACATCGTCCAGCAGAGTGGAATTATTTCCAATAAGGCAGTTATCCCCAATACGGGAAGCGTGTATAACCACGGAATGACCCACGTTAACATTCCTGCCTATCCTAAGAACCCCCTCGCTATTATGTATAACAGACCCATCCTGTACATGGCTATTCGCCTCTATATTGATAGAACCAGTATCTTCGGCCTTAATCACCGCAGCTGGCCAAACTGTAGATTTATCGCCTATAGTAACGTCTCCAGAAACATATGCCATTTCATTGACATAGCAACTCGGATGCAACGTTGGCTCAATACCATTCCAACTACGTATCAATTCTTTCTCCTCTCAGAAACGAAATAATTCCCATGCTGTACCGTGAAGATATATTCAATATCTACCTGCGAATTGGTAAAGCCACCCCAAGCAACAAGTCCATCAATTCCTACAACATTCAAAAACCCCGTTAGCTTTATCCCGGGATCAATAATCTATCTCAGTAGGTCAAATTATCAAACGTAAAGTCCTAACTGCATTCCTCCAAGAACATGAAGATGACCATGAGATTGACTCTGCAAACCGTCGCTACCGAAATTTGACAGAAGCCTAAATCCATTGGGACAGAATTTGTGACCCATTTCAAGCGCCACCTCCGTAAGTTTGCTGAACATAGGAGATGACCACAAGTCATCTTGCGAAATATGAGTGGTAGGCATAGCCAGAAGCATAACTGGAACCCAGTTTAATCTATTTTTTATGACAATCAAATCGTCGTCTCTGTAGTGAACTATACCTTGTGCTTTCCCGGTAATGATATCGCAGAACACACAGTCATCCAGAGATCCACTTAAGGGATGTGGCTGAGACCCGCTAAGTATATTCATATACAAAAAATTTCTCCGTATTGCAGGGTAGCATTTACTACGCAACCCTGCCCCTGTATCTATAATCTGGAGCATCTATGGGTATCACGGAAACAAGTGTAATGTCAAGAAGGCGGGATACAATGGGATCCGACCTCTTGGTCTCATCTAGTTCCCTAGTGGTTATAACAGTTGGCAATCTTAAGTCGTGCCTACGCACTAACAATTGATATAATTTTTCTCTGGCCCACGGAGTAGAATGATAGGTACTAAAATCTCTGAGAACCAGGAGAGGTACGTTCCTCACTTCATCAAATCTTTTATCAAGAGTCACTCCAGTATCCGGGCTGAATGTTTCACGTAAATAATCTAGCAGGTCAGCAACCAAGAAATATAAGACTCCATCGCCATAGTTCAGTCTCTCATTTGCAATTGCAACAGAGAGATGAGTTTTTCCGCATCCGGTAGGACCAAGAAACACCAACCAACCATCTGGAGCTTTTGCGAAATCCCTAGCATAGGCCAAAGCATATTCGAGACTCTGCCTTTGAAACCTATCAGCAGCATTGCCAAGTGTGTCAAAGCTGTCAAATGTCATACGGCCTGCAAGTGATTTATCCAGATTGCCCCATTTTTCCCCGTCAGGATCGGAATATGATGACCCTGTATCACATATTCGAGCAATATCAACATCAGCAAGTCTGGTTCTCCAACGAATGTCAAGTTGTTCTAGTGGAAGACTTAGAGTAAAGATAGTTGGGAGCCTAGCCACATATCGATAATTAATTATCTGGTACAACTTCTCTTGAGCCCACGGAGTCGCACTTTGACCACCCAAGTCATCTAAAACCAGCAACGGAGCACTACGAACCTGTTCAAACAGTTGATCATACGGAATGTCACTATTGGGAGTGTATGTGGATCTGAGATGATCCAGGAGATCCGGGACAAAAATAAACAGAGCATGGTTACCAGACTCGATAACACGATTCACTATTGCTGCGGCCAAATGTGTTTTACCACTTCCGCTTGGGCCTGAGAAAACAAGCCACCCTTGTGGGTCGTTGGCAAATGACAATCCTGTTTCGTAAGATTTATTGAATAATTCCTGATCCACAACGGACGTTCTCCGACCATTTGGATTGGTACTGGCAAAATTAATTGCCCCAAGGCGACCAAGATTGCTATATCGCTTCAGTTGTGCCAAACGCACAGGGTCATCCTGCTGTTTCCTGCAGTTGCATTGTAAAGCCTTGCCAAAGGCTTCATGACCCACCGGAACATCTGGTGTAACCCAACCCATATCACCGCATATAGAACACATCGGATTGATTTCGGTTTGATAGGAGTTAATTTGGCTTTTGGAGCCCATGTCTCCTGATCCATTCTCTGGCGTCAGCCTTCTTAGTATGTCCTCCAAACTTTCCATCGTCTTTCCCCTCTATCTCCCAACGTTTCAAAATAGCCCCTATATAGCGCCAGTTTCGCTTGTTTGACATCACGGCTTCCCTAAACGCGTCCTCAATCCAGTTTTCGGGATAAATTTCCTGAGCCTCCTTGAGTTCTTCTGCAATAATGGGAGTTACGATCCCGATATTTTGCTCATATATTGAGAAAATACTAGACCTATTCGGCACCCCAATGTCAGTTACATCAGGATCCGGCATCACACTCGAATCAATACCATTTAATACAAGATGATTCATTGCACGCCTACCCTCCTGAGTATTAGGAGAGTATATGGAAATTGTTCCTTCAGGAGTAATAATTTGATGTTGGAGCAACACACCTAATGCCATAATCTCTCCCAAAGCTTTGTACAAGATATTTAGGCTTTCAGACTGACTAGCCGTTATTATTTCCAACAAAGTGCGGTCGTGCACTAATTCTGCTAGAGTCACAAATCTAGGAAATCCCTTTTTTTGAGAATGAATCCATATAATCCTAAGCAAACACTTTAACGCTATTATGTCTTCTATATCTCGCAAAACTTCGCCGAATAATGGACTAGGTACCGGAGTAAATTTCACACCATCAGGAAAGCCTTTTTCGGAGCCCATTATACTTCTCCAGATGTTGGCATATCCTCGAATCTGGCGAGTTGACCTCGAAAGCGAAGGTTAACCGTATCCAGAGGACCATGGCGATGCTTCGCCACTATGATTTCTGCCAAATCCTTCGGATATGGCCTCCCAGGAGACCTCGCATCCCACTGTTCCTCATCATAATAGAAATCTTCCCTGTGTATGAACATCACAACATCTGCATCCTGTTCTATACTTCCACTATCCCTCAAATCTGAAAGCACCGGCCTGTGAGAAGGACGTTGCTCTACAGCACGACTTAACTGAGACACCGCTATAAGAGGTACATTCAGGTCACGGGCAATTCCCTTAAGGGTTCTCGAAATCTCGCTTATTTCCTGAACCCGGTTACCAGACCTGCTATTCCCTTGAATTAACTGAAGATAATCCACTATTAATAGATCCATCTGAGTTTCCATGTGCAATCGCTGAGCTTTACTTCTGATATCAATGAGCCCAGCCAATGGCGTATCATCCACGTATAAAGGAAGCTCTGACAATGCCCCGACGGAGTTAATTATCCTTAGTTCTTCGGCATCACTATGGAGACCCAAACGCAAGCGATGGTTATCAACTCCAGCTTCACTCGAAAGGAGCCTTAGACCAATTTGCTCTTTGCTCATTTCAAGGCTGAAAATACCAACCACTGAGCCTTGGCCCGCAGCATATCTAGCTATGTTAACAGCAAGCGTACTCTTTCCTAGGCTTGGTCTAGAAGCAAGGATTATTAAATCCGACCTCTGGCATCCCCCCAGTAATCTGTCTATGCCTGTGAATCCTGTAGGAACAGGGGCTACCCCACTGGCTGGTGCGCCCTGAATTGAGGCACTTTCTTCCAAATATTGGTCAAGTATGTCCCGTATTGGAGTAAAATCTTTTGTGGACTCACCGCTCCTCACACGGAACAACAGGTCTTCAGCCTGACCAAGTGCCTGATCCACATCCGTGCCACCATCATACCCCAGTGCAGCAATTTGACCCGCAGCGCCAATCAAACGCCGCAGAGTATGGGTTCGGCTAACTATACGTGCGTAATCTTCCACATGAGCAGATGTAGGAACAGTAGCCAAAAGGTGTCCAAGGTACGTTGCTCCTCCGATTTCTTCTAACCTATTCATTGAAGCCAACCTGTGCCCAACGGTCACGGCGTTTATGGCCTCATTGTCTTCCCATAAGGAGAGACATGCTTCGTAGCACCATTTGTTCTTTTCCTGGTAAAAATCCTCTGGCTGAAGAACTCGAAGTACATGGAGAATAGACTCTCCATCTATAAGCAATGATCCCAGAACAGATTCTTCAGCCCGCTCATCATGAGGTGGTAATCTCTCTACGTACATTCAACTATTCGATAGGTTCTACTATCACGTTGATACTTGCTGTCAATTCAGGATGCACTCTTACCTTAACCTCAAAACTACCTAGTTCGTGAATTGGCTCATCCAGCAAGATATTTCTCCTATCGAACTCCTTTTCTAGGATGCTGGATATCTCTTGAGCTACTATAGTACTAGTTACCGCTCCATAGAGACGGCCATTTGGACCGGACCTCACCTTAACTACCACGTTAGTGCCCTCTACCATCTGGGCCAATGCCTCTGCATCACCCATTACTTTAGCGCTCTTATCTCTGCCAACTCTCCTTATGGCCTCTATCCTGGATAGTTCCTGAGAAGTGGCCAAAGTCGCAAGTCCATTGGGCAAAAGGTAGTTCTTAGCATATCCTTTCTTGACATCTTTGATATCACCGGTCCTTGCAACATTAGGTATGTCCTCTAGAAATATAACTTGCATATCATTAATCCCTGTTAAGCTTGTTTGTAGTTCATTATAGTTTCATTCGATACATCTTGTGAAGACTTGATCTGTAGCCCGTGAACAGATGCATTCTGTGGAACATAGAAGCAGAAGTTATTCCCTTAGGGATGCCCCAAGTTGTTCCTCCATTAGAGACATTATGGCTGAGCGAGCCTCATTAACTTCATCTCCACCAAGAGTTCTGTCAGTAACCTGGAACAGTACCCTATAGGCAAGCGATTTCTGACCCTCTGAAATGTTATCACCTTCGTAAACATCAAATAGCTTGGCACTGTCTACAAGAGGATGGTCTTCAATTATATTTTGTACCTCGCTAGCTGGAACGCTGCGATCAAGAATAATTGCTAAATCCCTAACAGCCCCGGGATATTTTGCCAGAGATTTGAACTGCACGAGGCCAGACGGAGTCGCATTCAATACATGAATAAGATCTATATCAAACATAGCAACTGGATTTATATCTATGTCGAAATCTTGCAACACACGCACATCAACCTCTCCAACAACTCCCAAAATGTCCCCCGCACACTTTACAAATGCACATTTTCCAGGCAAGAACAAACTATCATCCCCCATCTCAAACTCGTATCGGACATTCAATTGTCCTAGCAAGGTTTCAATCAATCCCTTTGCGTGGAAAAACCCCAACTGGTCAGAATTTCCCAGCCAGCTCTCGGGGTAATCAGG
>CAYVMY010000018.1:0-3843 GCA_964452695.1 uncultured Dehalococcoidia bacterium | reverse complement strand
CAGTAGGTAAAGATCCCACGTTAGGTCTATAAACTTTACCAATTTCAAATAGCTTCAATCCCTCTTGGCTATGTCTTTGATTAAAAGAAGCGGTTTCAAGTAGGCTCGCCCTAAGGGTGGATCGAAGATTCTCGAGTTCACTACTCATAGGATTGGCTAGTCTGAGTGGGGGGCTATTAGGTTCAAAAGATCTAGCCTTGGCCAAAACATCCTGATTTGTCAGGGAAAATGAAATAGTTTCCTGCATGCCGCATGCAACCATTATATCTTTGATTTTTTCTCTTAACTCGATTGCTGGTTGAGGTTGATGGAATGGAACAGCCGTGGAAAGGGATGTAACTGGTATTTCATCGTATCCTACCATCCTGGCTATTTCTTCTATAAGATCATCTTCCTGATTTATATCACTTCTCCAATAAGGAACCGTAACCAGTATTATATCGTCATTATCGGAAAGAAAATCAAAGCCAAGAAGATGAAATATATCCTCAACCTTTTTGGAGGGAACATCCATTCCCAAAACCTTTTTGAGACGGCTCAAGGTAAAGACTATTTTTATGGGTTCATGTTGCCCAGGATAAACGTCCAATACACCTTGGCAAATCTCCCCGCCAGCTATTTGCGAAACAAGCTGAGTAGCTCGCTTTAAGGCCAAAAGTGGAAGTTCGGAACTCAAACCTTTCTCAAAACGGGAAGACGCTTCGGTACGAATCCTCAATTTCTGTGCTGTGCGCCTGGTATTGGTTGATTCAAAGGCGGCCGACTCTAATAGAACTGTGGTAGTAGATTCAGTCATTTCGGTATTAAGCCCACCCATTATGCCCGCCAATGCCACCGAATGGGCTGCATCAGATATGACTAACATAGGTGGGTTAAGTATGTAAACAGATTCATCCAATGTTGTGAATTCTTCCGTAGCCAAAGCTGGCCTAACTATTATTGTTCCTTCATTGAGAGTGTCATAATCAAAGGCATGCATTGGCTGACCATATTCGAGTAGTACATAATTGGTTATGTCAACCACGTTGTTTATAGGCCTTTGCCCAGCCTTAATCAACCTATCCTGTATCCAACCCGGAGAGGGGCCTACGGACACTCCTCGAATAACACTTGCAGTATAACGAGGGCACAAGGAGGGATCCTCTATATAGACTCTTGCCACATTCTCTATGAAATCACCACTCTCCTCATAGGTGATGTCCTGAGGCTTCATTTTCTCGCCAGTTATGGCCGCTATTTCTCTAGCAATACCAATTATGGACAGACAATCTGGACGGTTTGGGGTAACATCAATCTCCAAAACTAAATCGCCCAAGTAATGAGATAGGCTAGTGCCTACAGGGGCGTCGTTGTGCAAGACCAGTATACCATCGTGGTTCTCTCCAAGGGACAATTCACGTTCAGAACAGATCATTCCAGCAGACTCTACACCACGAATAACAGCAGCCTTCAATGTTTCTGTTTCACCGGAACGAACATTCAAGAGATTTGCCCCAACCTTAGCAAATGCTACCTTCTGGCCCACTTCTATATTAGGGGCACCACAGACAACGGTTACGAAATCATCACCCATATTAACAGTAGCTAATCTGAGCCTATCTGCATTAGGATGAGAGTTTATATCTGTAATTTCTCCTACACATATATTCTCCCAAGACCCCCCTATGGTTTCTATGCCACTTACCTCCAAACCTACCATAGTAAGTCTGTGTGCCAAATCCTCTGGAGACAGCTTTATGTCTACGTAATCCTTAATCCAAGAGATAGGTGCTCTCATAACCAATCCTCGACGATATCATTAATTCCGTGAAACCGAAATCTATCTGGATCCAATCAAACTCATCTTATTGGTGAATATACCCTAACCTAAGTCCCACTGGGATGAAGGCCTAAAATTGTCTCAGAAACCTAAGATCATTGCTATAGAACAACCTTATGTCATCTATCCCGTGGCTAAGCATTGCAATCCTCTCAGGCCCCATTCCAAAAGCAAACCCAGTATATTTGGAGGAGTCGTAACCTACACCTTCTAGTACTTTCGGGTGGACCATACCAGCGCCCATAATTTCTATCCAACCTGTATTCTTACACGTACGGCAACCCTTACCACGACACAAAAAGCAATCAATCGCCATCTCTGCACCAGGCTCCACGAACGGAAAATAATCTACACGAAATCTAACCTTCCTATCAGATCCAAATATCATTCTGGCGAATTCGTATAGTGTCCCCTTCATATCGGCAAAAGTCACACCTTCATCAACCGCCAATCCCTCAACTTGAAAGAATTGCCATTCATGTGTCGCGTCTGTAGCTTCATAACGATAACACTTCCCTGGCATAACTACCCGTATTGGCGGGGCCATATTCTCCATTATCCTTACTTGCATTGGCGATGTTTGGGTACGAAGAAGCATCGGAATTTCCCCATTTTCATCTGTGTAGTCAATCCACAAAGTATCCCACATATCTCTAGCAGGATGATCCTTAGGTATATTAAGCATTTGGAAATTATAATAATCCCATTCAACTTCAGGCCCTTCCATGACTTGAAATCCCATAGATGCAAAAGCGCTGCAAATCTGCCGAACCATTTGTGTGGTTGGATGCAATCTACCCAATGAAATAGACCTACCCGGAAGGGTCACATCTATACGCCCTTGTTCCACTATATCCCGAAAAGTATCCTCCATAAGAAAGCTCTTGGATTTACTTAGTTCTTGTTCCAGATATTCTTTGACAGAATTAGCAATACCTCCAACAGAACGTCTATCCTCAGGAGTCAAAGAACCAAGACCCCTGAGGATTTGAGTCAGATCTCCTCGCCTCCCAAGATAAGTTATACGCCAATGTTCAAGACTATCAATGGTAGTTGCCTCTTTCAATTCGGCAACAGCTTTCGAGCGAAGCGCATTTAAACTAGCTATTAATGTATCAGTACTCATAACGCGAAGATTGAAGAATCCGTAGTTGCAAAGGATGACACTCATTATAGTTATCAGTCTGAGACAGGGTCAAGGCAAAAAGCTTCCTATTCCGACTTCCAATCTAAGACAATCTTCATAAACACTCGACATATGGCACATTTTCGGCTAGGATGGCATCTCCATTCTGTCGGAGAGAAATCGTATTTCCCATGGCTCCTGGTAGGCAAATACTCGTTTTGGCACCACCAGATCAAAGGCATCTATGTATTCCCCTTAGAAGCCAGGGTTTCGTGGTGTCCTTCTTTGAGGAAATACCCTCTTTGGAGAACCTTCCTAATAGTGAATCACCCGATGTACTGATAATGGATCTTTCCCTCTTGCCGGAGGAAGAACAATCGCCATTCATAGATCGCTGTTTAGGGTTAAGAATACCAGTCATAGGCATAGTGCCTGAGGGCAACGCCTCATCTTTAGATCCCAACTTGAATGTGATAGATTTTCTTTTCTCTCCATTTCAAGAAAAGGAACTTCAGACAAGAGTATATAGGGCGATGTGGAACACTCACACTGATGAACAAAACAGCATAATTGCTAGGGGGGAACTAGTAATTGACCAAGATAGATATGAGGTTTTTGTTTCCCGAAGAAAGGTTTTATTAACTTTCAAGGAATTTCAACTTATTTGTTTGATGGCAACCAACCCCGGTAGAGTCTACTCCAGAGAAGAACTCCTAAGCCTAGTATGGGAGTATGACTATTTTGGTGGCACCAGAACAGTTGATGTGCATATAAGACGACTAAGAAGCAAGCTCGAGGATTCATCTCATATCTTTATAGAGACGGTGAGAAATGTCGGATACAGATTCTACAACTGATACCGCAATCTTGAACCCCTTTTTGGATTTAAAGTAAGATT
>CAYVMY010000017.1:11955-20460 GCA_964452695.1 uncultured Dehalococcoidia bacterium | reverse complement strand
ATCAACGCTCATGGATAAACGAATCTGCTAGAAGCAATATATCTTCTGTCCATAGCCAAAGCTTATCGAGCCAAAAGCGACCGAGAGGTTGTCAATTACGACACAAATTCACAACTGTCTCAAGTCTTAGCCATTTCTCATAGAGGCTCAGATTTAATCAGGATTCTAGTCAATATACAGCTAGGTAACCCGACAACCCTTGGGGCCAAATCAGACCTTAGAAAGGATATACGTGTAAACGGACAAGCTTATTTGGCATCTGAATTGGTTGGATTGATTAGCGCAGTATTGCTCGATTCCGAGGACATAGAACTAGTGCTGGGATCACCAACTACTAGGCGTCGCTACATAGATATATTGGCGTCTCAAATGGACAGAAATTACCTCAAAACTCTTCAAAAATATCATAGGATCCTGTACCAAAGAAATCATCTCCTCAGATTAGTTAGAGACGGTAGATCTAAGATCGCTGAAATTGAATTCTGGGATCAAGCGCTAACAGAACACGGAACCTACATTATAAGAACACGAGGATTAATTGTAGAAGAAGTAAAGGAATTAGCTAAAGAGGTACATCACAACCTGACCGGATCTGATGAGGAAATAGAAATCGACTACACTCCGAATATTTACGACCGGATCCCGTTTGAGCAGATACGTGCCGATAACATCGAAGATACTTTCATGAAAATATTATTAGAAACTCACAGGAAGGATATTGCAATCGGCTCAACCCAACATGAACCACACAGGGATGACTTAACCCTCAAGATAGAAGGCCACGATGCTTCAACTTATGCATCTAGAGGGCAAGCCAGGACCCTTGCCCTTGCCTTGAAGTTAGGAGAAAGTTTACTTTTGAAAAAAAGATTTACGGACCCTCCCATACTGCTTTTAGACGACATATTCTCCGAATTAGATCGACCTCGACGAACTCGTTTGCTTGACTACGTTACACAAAATCAGCAGGTGTTTTTATCTACAAGTGATCCGTCCAATCTTGACGAATATTTCCTTCATCAATCTACAAGATATATTGTAGAAAACGGCAACATCAAGAGATTGTAAAAATCACATTTACCCAACACCGAAAGGACAAAATATGTCAAGTAAAACAGCCGAAGATACCATAAACAAGATATGCTCAAAAATAACTTCATCTAATCACGTAGTGGCCTTAGTAGGAGCTGGTATGTCAGTAGAAAGTGGAATACCCACATTCAGGGGCAGTGGGGGACTCTGGACTAAATTGGGCGAACCAGCTATGGACGGATACACTAAATTTCTGGCAGATCCTGAAGGCTATTGGAGAAATTTACTAACTAAACCTTCTGATGAGGCAATGTCTGAATTTCGCCTTGCACTCGATAGCGCAAAACCAAACTCTGGCCACTATGCGCTAGCGGAACTTGAGAGCATGGGGGTTCTAAAAAGAATAATCACCCAAAATGTTGATGGACTACACCGAATCGCTGGCAATCAAAACGTCGCCGAAATACATGGCAATCGAAATAAACTACGGTGTATAGAATGCAATCTCCGTTGGCCAAAGGATGACTTTCCCATAATTGAATTGCCCCCTCTTTGCCCAGAATGTAACGGCCTCATAAAGGGAGATGGCGTAGCATTCGGTGAACCCATACCAAAAGACGTCCTTCAAGTTTGTATAGAAGAAACAGAAATGTGTGACTGCATGCTCATCATTGGCACATCTGCCCTTGTCCATCCTGCAGCCGGATTACCACAAGAGGCCCATATTAGAGGAGCGAGCCTGATAGAAATAAACCCAGAAAGTACTCCACTTACAGCAATATGTGACTATGTCGCAAGAGGTCAATCTGGAGCATTACTGCCAGCAATTCTAGAAGGAATTAAGTCTATTCTAAATTCAGATGACTAATTTTATCCTAACTGATTCCACATAGCCTCTAGAACTGAAGAGGGATTCATTGGAAGCCTATTTAGTCTCACTCCCAATGCATTGTGTATAGCATTAGCAACTGCTGGAGGAGGTGGAACGATCGACACTTCTCCAACTCCCCTAACACCAAATGGGTGGTTAGGGTTTGGAACTTCTACAATAACAGTGTCTATCATAGGCAAATCAAGACTCGTTGGCATCCTATAGTCCAAAAAACTAGCATTCGTCATTACCCCCAATGAATCCATTTTATATTCTTCGTTCAGCGCCCACCCAATCCCTTGGGCAGCCCCTCCTTGCATTTGACCTTCCACATAACTAGGATGGATAGCTTTGCCCACGTCCTGAAGCATGGCAATCTTGATAACATCCGCCTTACCAGTATCGTCATCTACCTTGACATCCACACTACAGCCCGCAAATGCCCCGCCAGCCCCATTTCCTTCTATTGCTGATGAACCAACCACATATATCTGAGCGGATGCCATTTTTTGGGCTACATCCTGAAATGTCATCGACAAATTATCGTCTGCCGTTGAATTAAATGACCCGTCAGAGTAGATAACTGATTCTGTATCCAATCCCCATATATATGCAACAAACTCTGTCATCTGGCGTTTTACATCCTGGGCAGCGTAGTAAGCAGCCATACCTGTCTTGAAAGTTACGCTACTTCCTCCTGTCCCACTAGTGTATCCGATTGAGTCTGTGTCCATCACAACTGGGTGAACATCCTCCGGAGACAAACCTAGGACTTCAGCAGCCTGCATAGCAATAGAAGACCTGGTGCCACCGATATCAGGTGATCCTTCATTCAAGTTAACTGTACCGTCACTGTTAACTATGATCGTACAGGCCGACGGACCTCCATCATTCATCCAGTAACCCAACGCAACCCCCCTGCCAACGTTAACATCTTTCAGAACGGGATTCGCCTTGTTATATTTCATCATGGCTTCAATAGTTTCCACACATCCAATCTTAGGATAGATCAAGCCATCCGGTCTTCTGCTACCCTGTTTTGCAGCATTGAATAATCTTAAAACCAAAGGATCTATTGACAAGCCAATAGCCAATTCATCTATGAGAGTTTCACAGGCAAATGCAGCATTTGTCGCTCCAGGAGCTCTATAGGCCGCTGTTTTCGGCTTATTGACCACCACATCAAATCCATTTATCAATATATTCGGGATATCATATGCGGCAAATATGCACATTGCAGCGGCGTCCACAGGAGAACCCGGATAAGCCCCCGCCTCGTATGCTAAATAGGCTTGGGCTGCAACAATATTGCCATCTTTCTTTGCGCCGAGTTTCAGTTTTATGTAAGAGCCTGAGGTCGGACCCGTGCTTTCCAAATCTTCAGATCTAGACATTACTATCTTAACTGGGCGCCCAGTCTTCTTCGAAAGAAGGGCCGCCACAGGGTCTCCATAAGGCTCAAATTTACCACCGAATCCACCTCCAATTTCCATCGGGATAACTTTGATATCCGACACATTAAGCCCAAGTATTTGAGCGGTTGCATCCCGCACTTCAAAGGGACCCTGGGTACTACACCAAATGGTCACTTTGCCGTCATTGCCCCACAAAGCTGTGGTGTTATGCGGCTCAATATAACCTTGGTGAACGGTTTCAGTCTTAAATTCTCTCTCCACAACAAAATCTGCATCTCTGAAACCTTCCTCAATATTGCCCATGCTATGACTATAGTGACGGGCAATATTCGATGGGTTTTGAGATTCAAAACTAAACGGGCCATTGTCTATATCGTCGTGTAACAAAACAGATTCGGGCTCCATAGCCTCAAGAACACTTACCACAGGCTTTAGCAGCTCATACTCCACCTCAATTAACCCCAAGGCCTCTTCAGCATCATGCTGACTTGCTGCAACAATACCAGCCACAGGATGACCTTTATAGAGGACCCTATCACTTGCAAGAACGTTATTCCTAAGGTACTTGATTCCATCAATCGTCTCATCTGAAGGAAAATCCTGAGACGTAACTACTGCCAATACCCCTGAATTCCTCATGGCTTTGGAGACATCTATGGATCTAATTATCGCGTGTGCATAAGGACTCCTCAAAATTTTGCCGTGGAGCAACCTAGGCAACTGTATGTCTGCGCCATACCTAGCGCCACCGGTAACTTTGTCAATGCCGTCATGACGTAGTGGCTTAGTACCCAAAACACGATAGTCAGTTTCTATGTCGTTCTTTCTTGTAGAGTAATCCATTCGTTTTCACAACCCCAAAATACATATTAGGAATTAACCCATACTGATCTAAAATAGCCTAGCCCATTTCTTTTAGTAGCTTAGAGACAAGTCCCCGAATCTGATCCCTTATTTCACGCGCTTTTTCTACTGACTTTTCTTTAGGATCCTCGAGCCCCCAATCTTCTGTGGGAACAACATTGGCAGGACATACCTCGTCTACAAAGCACCCCATAGTTATTACTTTCTCGGCATTATCTAACATGTCCTGAGTAAGCAATTTAGGGCGTTCATTGGATATATCCAAACCAATTTCCGACATAACACTAATCACTATAGAGTTTACATCAGTCGCTGGCTGTGTTCCCGCGGAAAACGATTCGAGTCCATTTCCGGCCATAGAATCAAATAAAGCCCGAGCCATTTGACTCCTACCTGAGTTATGGACACACACAAACAGTACATTTCTCATACTTTTCTCCAATCAAAAATTCAACAAATACTAAGCGTGAGCTAATCAAAACATTTATAAAGAATCTTTAAATTGCCGGAAATCTTCCCTGTGACCCATGTAGTGTTCAATATTATTCATCGTTATACTTTCCATCACGTAATTGTTACTATCCAGATCTTTATCCTCAAGCCCATCGATATAGTTTTTGAGAAGCTGATTGGAGTTAGTGAAATGTTGCCAAACATCCTCAAATGACGCTTCCCGCATTACATCAACCTGGTCCTCGTTCAGCTTATCCTCAGCAACCTGATCCATATTTTCAGCTTTTTCTCCTGTGGCAAGATAGGTTTCAACTATGTTTACTTCTTCGACATCCCAAGCTGCCACGTGAAGTAGTGCCTCTTTAACATTCCAATGCCCTACCGCTCCTGCTTTTGATCTCTGTTCTTCTGTAAAATCCATAGCATCCTCAGCTAGTTTGTGCCATTCTTCTGTAATTCGCCTGACGATCTCCTCGTTTCCCATCTCCATACCTCTACAGCTTGTATTTGTATAGCATCGTATACTACAGCACCAATATTCTACCGCACTGTTTCTACCACGAACAGCTTGGCCTACTACTCCTCGAAATTATATATCGTTTTAGCTTTTTTACACGTTCAGCATCCCACTTTAGTAATACGGTTATTCAACCCAAATTTATGTGTTACGATGGATTGGAAAATTGAATATACTTGAAGAGTAAGATTATACAGCTATAAAACAACATTAAATGCCCCATGGAGATAAGCAATGAATGATCAAAATGCTTCCGAAACTGCTGAAACAAGCGACCAAATGATTACCGGAGGAGAATCTCTGATTAACTGCCTTTACAATGAAGGGGTACGGGTAATCTTCGGATTGCCAGGCGTACAGATGTACCACGCTGTAGTGCCTATACTAGATTACCCAGACATAAAATTCATAACTACCCGGCATGAACAAGCCACGACATACATGGAAGACGTATATGCCTGAGCCAGTGGCAACGTCGGTGTCGCAATGGTTGTGCCAGTACCTTGTCTACAAAATGCGTCAGCTGGCCTTACGAATGCTTATGCATCTTCTTCACCTGTGTTAATTATATCGGGGCAGATCAACAGAGATAAAATTGGCAAAGACGTAGGAATGCTCCATGAAATAAACGATCAGATGGATACTATAAAACCGGTAACCAAATGGCAAACAAGGGTTATAGACTCCAAGGATATACCCAACGCAGTTCAGGAATCTTTCCTGCAACTTAGAAGCGGAAGACCTAGGCCCGTGGAAATAGAGATTCCTCCAGAAACCCTAGAGGAATCTTCGAAGGTGGAACGTTATGAACCATTGCAAGTGACACAGGCCACGATAGACGGCTCCTCAATTGAAGAGGCTGCTGGCCTCATCTCAAACTCCAAGACCCCGGTCATATGGGCTGGAGGAGGCATACATACCTCCTCAGCATCAACAGAGCTACTAGAGATAGCTGAGTATCTCCAAATTCCTGTCCTGACAACACCAGAGGGCAAAGGTGCGATATCTGACAGACACTACCTATCTTTGGGAACACCTCAGGGTAGATCAACTGGTGAAAGCATAGATTCTCTTAGGGATTTCTTTTACTCACGAGATCTTGTGATAGCAGTTGGAACTCGTTTTGCCTCGGCCAACCCAAAACCTCATCAAAAGGTTATACAAATTGACATTGACGCCGAAGAAATTGGACGAAACCATGAAAACACCTTAGGAATAGTTGGTGATGCAAAACAAGCCCTCTCCTCACTATTAAACGCGGTCAGGTCAATGACTGACTCCAGGGAAAGCCAGCAAATCCAATTTGATAAAATAAGATCTGACAGGTATGATAACCCCGCCAATTTGGTTGAGCCGCAAGCATCATATGTAAAGGCACTCAGGCTTGGTATACCAGAAGACGGAATATTGGTCACTGATATGACTATAATCGCTTACTATGCCAGAGCCCATTTCAGAACATACGAGCCGAGAAGTTATTTTACCTCTTCCTACAGCGGGAACCTTGGATCTGCTTTCCCAACAGCATTGGGAGTGAAGATGGCAAAGCCCAACAAAGCTGTAGTTTCCATATCCGGCGATGGTGGTTTTTTGTTTAACTCACAGGAACTAGCAACAGCAGCCCAATTTGGTATAAATGTTGTAGCTGTTGTATTTAATGACCAAGCCTATGGAAACGTCAAAAGGGATATGAAGGGCATTTTCGGAGGGAAATCTCTGGGAGTAGAATTAACCAATCCAGATTTTCTAAAACTAGCAGATGCTTATGGGGTGGTTGGCCTCAGGGCTGAAAGCCCTGAAGATCTTACCAATTCACTTAAAAGGGCCATAGACCTAGACAAACCAGTCCTTATTGAAGTACCTATAGGAACTATGCCATCCCCATTTTAAGCAGGAGATTCTTGTACGATTTCGAATCCTTACAAACCTTCAACATGTCAGAGGTTAAGTTACAAGGCTTGGTTCAAAAATGACGCCACGATCTCACCAACGACATATTCAGAGTCAACAAAAAACTGATCGCAACCATCAATCACAGTGACATTTTTTACCAGGTTGTTACTAAGTATACGCTTGTAGGAATCAGTGAATTTATCCTCTGCGCCCAAGATAAATAAAGTCTCAAGAGATTCTCTTTTTGGAATAGCAACTTCATCACCAACCAGCATACGACCTATAAGGGCCATTCCCTTCACGTCATCGGCAACCAAACTTGCTTTCAGAGCCACTTTAGCTCCAAATGAGACCCCAACAACACCTAGCCTAGACTCGCTAACACTTTGATAAGTAGATATAAATCTTAAGGCCGCCATGGTATCGTCCACATCTCCAACTCCATACATATAGGCCCCTGGAGTCCTTTCGCCATACTCCCCTTCCGTGTGTGGCACACGACTTTTACCAACTCCTCGAAAGTTGAATCTCAAAGATGCCAACCCTTCCCTAGCCAGTTCTTCACATATGCTAATCACCAGTTGATTATGCATATCGCCGCGAAATCGAGGATCTGGATGACAGACAACAATTCCGGGACAATCGCTAGCGCCAATCGGCATGTGAACAAATCCTTCCAAGAGACCCCCTTGACCCCAAAAGGTGACGTATTCCATTATATTTACAACCATTCTAGTTAGCTAAACTACCTGTTTTCACAGTTCTTATTTTTACGCTTATAGACAACTAATTTTACAACACGATACACATATAGTTAATACGATGATCATGTCGTAGTATAATGCTGAGCGGAAGATGTAATATAGAGGGTAAGATTTAGAACAAAACTCATTTTCAATTTCACAGCCTTGTACATACAAGTTGAGAGTTTTGAATATATAGATCTCAAAGTTAAGGAGGTACATTTATCATGCGAGGAAACACAGTACTGGCCAAATTACTAAAAATCGAGGGTACAAAATATCTGTTTTGTTATCCTGCTAACACACTGATTGAAGCCGCTGCTATTGAGGGCATCGAACCCATAATGTCCCGCACAGAACGTACGACTGTGAATATGGCTGATGGCTATAGCCGGGTTACAAACGGAAATAGCATTGGCGTAGTGGTAACTCAGTCGGGACCCGGAATAGAGAATGCATTTGGAGGAGTGGCGCAAGCCTATGCCGAATCTACTCCTGTACTAATACTGCCCGGAGGCACTGCTAGAAACCGCATAGGCCAGTCTCCAGATTTTGACGCAATTGCTGCCTATAGGCTAGTAACCAAATGGGCTGCACAAATAAATCAAACTTCCCGTATGCCAGAAATGATGCGCCGCGCTTTCACTTTCCTAAGGTCAGGAAGACTCGGGCCCGTAATGCTGCAAGTTCACGGGGAATTGGATCAGGTAGAAATCC
>CAYVMY010000017.1:11651-11945 GCA_964452695.1 uncultured Dehalococcoidia bacterium | reverse complement strand
GTTAACGGAGTTAAAAGTTCTGTAATCCCAAAAGACATAGCAGAAGCCGTAAAAACCCTACTGGCCTCTCATAATCCAGAAATATACGCGGGTCAAGGCGTACTGTGGGCTGAGGCATCAAATGAGCTCGTCGAATTCGCAGAACTAGTAAACGCACCAGTAATGACTACTAACACAGGAAAGAGCGCATTCCCCGAAAACCACCCTCTTTCAATTGGAACCGGTGCCAACACCATGACCAAAATGGTACGCCACTTTTTGGATAAATCGGATCTTGTGTTTGGAGTAGGATGC
>CAYVMY010000017.1:10739-11551 GCA_964452695.1 uncultured Dehalococcoidia bacterium | reverse complement strand
AACTCATTGAAGAAGTCAAGAAACAAACTGACAACAAGGGCATAGAGGATAATCGAGGACTTCTCCAAGAGATTAAATCTATAAAGGATGAATGGCTTGATGAATGGATGCCATTGTTGACTTCTGACGAAATTCCAATAAACCCGTACCGAATAATATGGGACCTTATGCATACCGTAGATCGTTCCGAGACAATATTAACTCAAGACTCAGGACATACCAGAGACCATACAATCCAATTCTACGAATCAATCACGCCACGCGGATATTTAGGTTGGGGTAACTCATCTCAACTCGGATATGGACTAGGCCTAGCTATGGGAGCTAAATTAGGCTCACCGGACAAATTGGTAGTGAACATTATGGGAGACGCGGCCATAGGAATGGCTGGTATGGATATAGAAACAGGCGTAAGGCATAAAATACCTATACTAACTATCATTCTAAACAACCATGTTCTTAGTGGTTATTCAAAAAACTATCCAACGGCCACAGAAAACTTCGGCTTTACTAACCTGTATGGAGACTACGCCAGCCTTGCTACCTCCCTTGGAGCTCACGCAGAACGTGTTGAGGACCCGAAAGAAATAATACCAGCTATACAACGAGCAATAGAATCCATGAAGGACGGCAAACCTGCACTAATAGAGTTTATGACCAAGGAGGAAAATAGTCTTTCGAGATACTAGAGGTCTCAGGCTGCCATGAGTTATAGGGGTTAAATCTGTTATGGAAGCAAGCATGTTCCCATAACAGAGGATATGATCTTGGTCTGCCTATGGAACGAAACGCTATTCAGTCCAAGTCACGCT
>CAYVMY010000017.1:1839-10729 GCA_964452695.1 uncultured Dehalococcoidia bacterium | reverse complement strand
ACTAAATCATAAAATTTTCATTATGTATGTCAAGTTCTAGATAAGGCGGATTTAGCAACCTTGTGCGACACTTAGGACATATCTCAGAGGATTTTTTCACAATACCGTCACATTGCGGACATAACTGTTCATCCGAATTGATCTCTCTCTTCTCATGAGTAGCTCCGCTATCCTCTTCAATTGACATTTCTTTGAATACCTAACCAACGGCAATTTTTATAATTATATAAGGTAGCAATATGATCTATGCAGAAGATTTATAATTAATCGCCTTGCCATATAGCCCTTCCCACTCTCACCAGAGTAGCACCCTCTTCGACAGCCACAAGATAGTCGTGACTCATCCCCATAGAGAGTCCAAGCGCACCACCTTTATACGGGCCATCACGAAGCAAATCGTCTCTCAGATTCCTAAGGTTACGAAAAAATGGCCTTACCTCCGAAGGATCCTCTCGATAAGGAGGGATTGCCATTAAACCATCCAAGGTCAAGTTTTTACATTCAGATATATATCTTGTTACATCTGTCAGTCGCTCTGGATCCATACCAGATTTTGAAGATTCAGATGCCAAATTGATTTCAAGATATATGTGAATTTGTTTATCCAATTCATTAGCTATTAGCTCTATTCTTTTAGCCAATTCGAGACTATCAACTGACTGAATTACTTTGAAAAGCATAACAGCACGCCGAACCTTGTTTGATTGCAAGCTTCCGATGAGATGTAGTTCTATGGAAGTCGTGTCAATATTGTTTCCTCCAAATTTCGACTCCGCCTCCTGTACTTGATTCTCTCCGATTTGAGTTACCCCCGCACTAATTGCATTCTCTATTAGTGTCTTGGTTTGCTGCTTTGAGGCAGCAAGCAGACCAATTTCATTAGGGTTTCTACCCACATTAAGCGCGGCATCCGCAATTTTGCCACGAATTTTAGTTAGCCTGTCCTCTATTTCCAGATTACCCATATTAACTCTCTTCCGGCAGTGTGAGTCGATTCTGTCAGGCTGAGAGACATATGTCAAACTACCACCGATTTATTCCACATAATCTTCGAATCCTATCCTTATGAACGAATAAATATTGGACTAATCAGTAAAATTCAGATATCCTTCCGAGAGTACCGATAGGTAAATTCGCACGATGATCACTCGTGCAATCACCGTCAACAAAATAGACCCAGTTCCTAGAAAGCAACTGCTTTCTACAGTCCAAAAGGAGACGCAAATTGTCAACCAAAATAAGCCAGGGAACAACTGAGAACGAAAACTTTAAAGTCATAGGCAAAAACCCAGTACGTCACGATGGAGTAGATAAAGTGACCGGCAGAGCCAAATATGGAGCTGATATTAATATGGCTGGCCTTTTGCATGGGAAGATCCTTCGAAGCCCATATGCTCATGCACTAATAAAATCAATCAACACTAGCAAAGCGGAATCCATGCCTGGAGTAAAAGCTGTAACGACTGCCGAGGATTTTCCGATAGTAAAGGATCAAATATTGGACTTTGCCGAAAGCCATGGCAGTGTGCGAATGATAGCGGAAAACACTATGGCTACCCAAAAAGCTCTTTACTTGGGACATGCAGTCGCAGCAGTAGCGGCCACCGATCCTCATATAGCAGAAGAAGCTCTTGATTTAATCGAAGTTGAATACGAGGTACTAGAACCTGTACTGTCATTGAAACAAGCAATGGCACAGAATGCTCCACAGCTTCTGGAAAACATGACAACCAGATTTCGCGTGGAAAGATTCGGCCTCGGAGAAGATACAGGTATAACCAGCAATATAGCAGATCACGTACAGTTTCAACGTGGAGACTTAAAAGCGGGTTTCGAAGATTCAGATGTAATAGTAGAGAGAGAATTTGAGACTGTTATGGTTCACCAAGGGTATATTGAACCTCAGACTTCAACTGGGTTCTGGGCATCAGACGGACATATCACAATATGGACCAGTACTCAGGGAACATTCCCTATAAGGACTTCAACAGCCGCTATTTTAGGGATACCAGAGTCCATGATAAAAGTCATCCCTATGGAAATCGGTGGTGGCTTCGGTGGAAAACAAACACCTTACCTAGACCCAGTAGTCGCCATTCTTTCAAGGAAAAGTGGCAAACCTGTAAAGATAACTATGACCAGAAAAGAAGTGTTTGAAGCTACTGGTCCAACTTCTGGCACATTGATGCGCTGCAAAATAGGAGCCAAGGCTAACGGTATCATAACAGCAGCTGAACTATATATGGCATATGAGGCAGGTGCTTTCCCAGGGTCCCCAGTTGCAGGCGGAGCAATGAGTAGCTTTGGGCCTTACAAGGTTGACAACTTGCTAGTGGATGGATATGACGTAGTGGTTAATAAGCCGAAAACCCAGGCATACAGAGCTCCCGGCCAACCTCAAGCAGTGTTTGCTGTTGAGCCAGTAATAGATGAACTTGCTGAGAAACTTGGAATAGACCCTCTTGAATTCAGATTAAGAAATGCAGATCATGAGGGAGACAGAACCCCTAGAGGAGTGCCACACCAAGAATTTGGATGCGAGGAAGTCGAAAATGCTATGAAATCACATCCACATTACACCGCCCCGATTGAAAGGCCTAACCAAGGCCGTGGCGTTGCGGTAGGATACAGACTCAATGGAGGTGGCAGTGGGTCCTCTGCAACTATAAATGTGAATTCCGACGGGACAATCAACCTAATTACCGGGTCAGTAGATATAGGAGGCACAAGAACATCTATAGCAATGCAGGCAGCAGAAATACTAGGCATACCAATTGAGGATGTCAATCCATCTGTAGTTGATACTGACTCAGTTGGTTACACAGGCGGAACGAACGGCAGCCGTATCACCTTTGATACTGGACGAGCTGCAATCAATGCCTCTCAAGATGTTATAACACAAATGAGTTCTAGGGCAGCAATACTTTGGGAAGTCCAAAACGAAGATGTGGAATTTAACGGAGGGGTTTTCCTCTGCACGAAAAATCCTCAAGACAGAATTACATTCTCAGAACTAGCAGGCAAATTAATGGACACGGGAGGCCCTGTCACATGTTCAGCATCAGATAAACAAGGAGGAGTTGGAGCTCAACTTGCAGGACATATAGTGGATGTGGAAGTGGATCCGGACACCGGCAAAGTAGATATACTTCGTTACACCACATTTCTAGATGCAGGTAAAGCTATATATCCGAGTTACGTAGAAGGGCAAATGCAAGGAGCCGCTCTCCAAGGTATAGGCTGGGCGCTTAACGAGGAATATTTCTTCACGGATACTGGTTCTGTCGCTAACGCCACTTTCCTGGACTATAGAATGCCGACTAGTCTTGACATGCCAATGATAGACACCGTAATCATTGAGGTACCCAACCATCGCCATCCGTTTGGAGTCAGAGCGGTAGGCGAAACAGTACTTGTGCCCCCGCTAGCCGCTATCGCTAACGCGATTTATGGGGCGACTGGTGTCCGCATGACAAAACTTCCGATGAGTCCCGGGGCCATACTTGAGGCGATAGAAATGAAAAAAACAGGTTAGATGGGATGGGAAAGACTTTGAATATGCTAAATGCACATCCTAATTAACTACAAAGTTTACCAATCGTTCAGGCACATAAATGAACTGCTGAACGGTTTTTCCATCAAGGTAAGGAATGACCTTTTCGCTGGCCCTAGCGGCATTCTCTGCATCTGACTCGTTCAGTCCAGATGGAACCTGTATGCGATCTCTCAATTTGCCATTTATTTGGACTACCAGGGTTATCTCTTCGTCCTGAGCTAAACCCTCATCCCAATCTGGAATTAAATGGTTATGTATACTATAGGAGTGGCCTGACCTCTCCCATAACTCTTCCGTGATGTGTGGGGCTACAGGAGCCAAGAGTAATAGAAGTTTCTCTATAGCATCCTCCCAAACTTTTATACCAAGGCTCGATTCTTCGTAGACTTTGCCCATGTAATTGGACATTTCCATCAACGCCGCAATCGCTGTATTGAATTTGAATTTATCTAAATCCTCTGCTACCCGTTTTACGGTTTTATTTGTGACACGTAACATATCTCGGTCAATTTTTGAAAGCTCTGTGGAATCAGATAAATGTACCGTATTTTTCTGCGTGAGCTCCCATACCCTATTCAACCAACGTGCCATCCCATTTATTCCAGCGTCGGACCATTCTCCTCCTTGATCCCATGGGCCCAAGAACATTAGGTATGTGCGAACCACATCAGCCCCAAGGGCATCAACATATGTATCCGGCGTTATAACATTCCCCCTAGATTTGCTCATCTTGGCCTTTTGAGCAATGATAGTCCCTTGATTGAACAGACGCTGATAAGGTTCATCATATTTAACTAAGCCTATGTCGCGCATTGCCTTGTTAAAGAATCTGGCGTACATAAGATGCATAACAGCGTGTTCTGCTCCACCTGTATATTGGTCTACAGGAAGCCAAGCTTGTTCTGCTGCAGGATCCACTGGGCCTTTGTTATACTGTGGACTAGCATATCTAAGATGGTACCAAGAAGAGTCGACAAAGGTATCTAGTGTGTCCGTTTCCCTTTGAGCGTCATTCCCGCAATTAGGGCATTTAGCATGGAGGAAGTCCAGGTGGTATTTTAATGGTGATTCTCCTGTCGGACTGAACTGAGCATCATCAGGTAGTAGCACAGGCAAATCGCCTTCATCAACCGGGACTGTCCCACAAACACCACAGTAAACAATAGGAATAGGAGTTCCCCAATAGCGTTGCCGGGAAATTAACCAATCTCTGAGCCTAAAGGAAATTGTTCTTTCACCCCATCCATTTGCCTCTATATACTCTGCAATTGATTGTTTGCCCTTGATTGAATCCAATCCATCAAATTGGCCCGAGTTTACTAAAGTCCCGGCATTTGTAAAGGCCTCGCTCAAGTCTAAACTAGTTTGCCCAGTTGGAGCCACAACCATCTTTATGGCCAGTCCATATTTTTTTGAGAACTCAAAATCCCGTTGGTCATGGGCAGGTACACCCATAACAATGCCAGTCCCATAGGTCAGCAATGCGTAATCTGCAATATAGAGAGGTATTCTATCCCCGTTAAGCATGTTTATTGCATAACTTCCTGTCCAAACCCCTGTCTTATCCCTTTCAAGAGAAAGTCTTTCCACTTCAGTATATCGCCTTGTTCTCTCTATATATTCCGTCACATCACTCAATTGCTCTCGAGACGTGATTTTCTGAACCAACGGATGTTCAGGTGCAAGCACTATGAACGTAACTCCAAAAATAGTGTCTATCCTGGTGGTAAAGGTGCTGATTTCTTTCTCTTCCAATTCGTATTCAGAAATATCAAACCTCACCTCTACCCCTTCGCTGCGGCCTATCCAATTGGCCTGCATAGTCTTGATACGATCCGGCCATTCTACAAGGCCAGAAAAGTCAAGCAATTCATCCGCGTATTCTGTTATTCGGAAGAACCATTGCTCTAGTTCCCGCCTTGCAACAGGAGTGTCACATCTCTCACATTTGCCATCCACCACTTGCTCATTCGCTAACGTAGTTTTGCAAGAAGAACACCAATTAGCTGGAGCATTTCCACGATATGCCAATCCAGCATGATACAACTTAAGGAACAGCCACTGACTCCATCGATAGTAATCTGGTAAAGCACATATAATCTCTCTATCCCAATCATATATAGACCCCATAGATTTTAGCTGGATCCGCATGTTATCAATGTTGTTCATGGTCCAATCTTTGGGGTGTATGCCGCGTTTTATAGCTGCATTTTCTGCAGGTAACCCAAACGCATCGAACCCCATAGGATGCAATACATTATAGCCTTGCATCCTACGAAATCTGGCATGAGCGTCTGCTGGCGCCATAGCATACCAATGGCCAATGTGAAGGTCCCCTGACGGATAAGGATACATCGTGAGCTCATACCATTTGGGGCGCGTATCTTCATCTGACACTTGGTAAATCTTGTCGTCGGCCCATCTTTTCTGCCACCACTTGTCCCGATCTTGATGATTGTATCGTTGCATGTATGAATTACTAGTCATAGAAAGATCTCCATCCAAATCTTCACGACACACATTATAGTTATATCATCTTATTTTTAACAAGCACGTAATGATATATATCCTAATAAACAATACCTGTATTGGTTACAAAATTCATAGATGTTATAATATCTGAGTTTTGAAACAGGTTATTTATTATCCCACTAGTCTTGGTTTGTTAATAACGAAATGGATTTTGATTTAATAGTTATCGGGTCTGGCCCGGGAGGATATGTAGCCGCCATAAGAGCCAGCCAACTAGGATTAAAAACCGCCGTTGTTGAGAAAGATAACGTTGGTGGCCTATGCCTAAACTGGGGCTGCATACCAACAAAGTCTCTTTTGAAAAACGCTGAGGTACTGAACGTCGTCAAGGGAGCAAGTGAGTTTGGCTTAAGTTTTGAGAACCTACGTTACGATTTTGGGAAAGCTATTTCCCGAAGCAGAACAGTAGTAAGAAGACTCACAGCCGGTATAAAGCATCTGCTATCCAAGAACGGAATAGAATATATAACGGGCACCGCATATATTGAGGACAGTCAGACGGTCCAAATCTACCACCCCACAAAAAATCAAACCACCAAGCTAAAAACCTCCCATATAATTCTTGCAACTGGAGCCCGGCCTAAGGACATTCCTAACCTTACAGTCGATGGCGAATCTATTATCACTAGCCGTGAAGCATTGGATCTCAAAATTGTCCCAGCTTCCCTATTGATTGTCGGTGGAGGGGCCACGGGTGTTGAGTTTGCACATATATATAGTTCTTATGGGTCAGATGTAACCCTGGTGGAGAGAATGGGATCCCTTCTACCAAATGAAGATAGGGATATATCCAACCTTCTAGAGAAATCATTTGTGCGACAAGGCATTAAAGTACTAACTGAACATTCCATCTTGAAGACAACTAAAGAAAACGAAAACCTGAATGTAACTCTTCAAGGACCACTAGGCCAAGGCAAATATTCTTTTGAAAAAATATTGCTAGCCACAGGAGTCGAGGGAAATACCAAACACATCGGGTTAGAGGATTTGGGAATCGAAATCAGTAATGGCTTTATAGAGGTAGATGAAAAAATGAGAACAAGTAGATCCAATGTGTACGCTATAGGGGATGTTACAGGAAAACTTTTATTAGCTCACGTTGCGTCAGCACAAGCCATGGTAGCTGTTGACTCTATCCTTGGTATAGAAACCATGCCAATAAAATATAGGGACATGCCTAAAGCAACATATTGCCATCCTCAAATCACTAGCTTTGGTTACACCGAAAGTGAAGCTACAAAGCTAGATCTACCGGTGAAAATAGGATCTTTCCCTTTCCAAGCCAACGGAAAAGCTCTTGCTACCGGAGACACTTATGGGCTTGTAAAACTAATTATAAATGAGAATACAGGGGAAATATTAGGGGCACATATGATAGGACAAGAGGTTACTGAGTTATTACCAGAACTAATCTTGACTAAAACATTAAGTGGAACCGTTGACGACATAATAGGTACGGTGCACTCCCACCCCACCTTATCTGAAGCTATAAGGGAGGCATCTCTAGGAGCACGCGGTCGAGATATCCACATATAAAATTGATTAAACTAGTGGCCAAAATGCATCCGGTTATAAATAGCTTTGGCTATACTAAAACAAGTTGCCAAAGTTATGATGGGCCGTTTATTCTAGCGTTGTCCACCCATAAAAAACCAAGGATAGGCAATGCTTCACCTACTGAAGCATTGTCATAAGCAGCTACTAGAAAACGAACAATGGCTGTCAAACATGATAAAGTGCCCTCTGATAAAAGTTGCTAACAAAGAATTTAAGATGTACAATATTTTGGTAAGCACGCTGTGGCTTGCACTATATTTTGTGTACTGCCTTACTCGAACGCATATTTGTCAGAAAATTCCGACAATCACAAATAGATATAATTAGCGCCATTTGTTAGAGGAGATCGTTAGCGTCATGTCAGATACAAGTCAACCAAGGTCGTCATTGGCTGGGCCCAATGCAAACCCATCTTTTGTCATAGCATTGGATGAACTCATCTCAATCGCCAGGAAGGGCCACAACAGTACTTCCGAACTATTCAACCCAGGAGACCAGTGGCTGAGAGACAACATGCGAGTGTTTCAAAAACTTGAGGAAAACGACAGGCTCATTCTGTCTGAAGAAGTAGAAGAAATAATGGAGGAGGCAAAGGAGCTTAACTCAGAAGGAAAAGCCGCATACAGGGCTTGGGCAGACGCGGCTGTGCAGTTAAATACTGGAGGCGTAGCCTTCTTCAGCCAACTAGGCGTGGCCAGGCGGCCTGACCTTACACATTACTTTGTGGATGGATTTTCGAAAAACCGAGATGCTATATCCTTCAGCGAAGAGAACCAAGAGCTTTTCTCTGAAATAATACCCTATATATCCGAAGCGATCAAAAATGCACTCGAAAATGGTCAGACAGTTGTACAAACAGATCGCCAGATAGGGGATGCTCCAGGCCACTCGTTCCACGCACGTCAACTCTTGTTTGGAAAACAATACCTACAACTACCTTACATGTGGAGACAACTCACCTTCGACTTACCGGACGATCAACTTGAAAAAGAGCCAGACATACTAGAGATTTCTCTGCCAAATTGGCTCGAGGATCTGCCTTTATCTTCAGAACTAATTGACCGTATAAATGAATCTGGCTTAACTAGGTTAGTCTTCAAAGCCCCAACGAAGGGGCTATCATTACACCTTGGATTTGACTACATGGGTGAGCATAAAATGGGGCCTCTCTCCATAGCCATGTTCCTTGCAAAACAAGCCGATGGACTGGCTCTACAGGCTGCTCTCAGCATGGCTCATGTTAGA
>CAYVMY010000017.1:0-1829 GCA_964452695.1 uncultured Dehalococcoidia bacterium | reverse complement strand
TTACCAACACTGCCATAGTAACCACTGGGCCATCTTTACATGGCAAAAGTACTTTGACCATAATGCTCGAATTTAATGCTGATGGCCTAGCCAAATTAACCAACGCCCCTGTTGACCCAAACGAAGGAATATACCCAATGAATGACGATATTATCCTTCTCCAACGTACCACCCAGGAAAGCCAAGGCAGTAAATCTTCTAATGGATCTTCCGTTCCCTACGGAATATATGGAACCGAAAACAACCTTTACGCAGTTCCTTTTGGCTTGACCAGAGATGATGATCCCATTACCTATGATGTACTGAGGGGCAGTGATGCGAACCCTAACCCTCAGGAAACCTTGGAGAATGTTCCAGTGTCTGTTACTGGAACCCAGGATGGCAAGCCAGATTTCTCTCAAAACCCAGTTCGAAACATGCGCATGATACTCTCAAGGTCTAGACTGCTAAAGAGAAAGTCAGTAGACGAACTACTATCCCAAATAACTGACGGTACTCTAAGAGATGCGGTACACATACCAATGGAAAAAACAGACAGGCTATTTTGGCAAGGAGTAATGCGACAGAACACAATCGTTCCACCCCTAATACGACTCACATCAAGTCAATATGTGAGATCCCTTATGTACGGGGAGGCTGTTCAGACAGGAGCTGCTACTGGAGCGATAGGTCGTCCCTATGTCGAATACTTCTCAGACCCATTCATAATAGGGCTAGAAGATGAAAACGCAAATCTAATGTTCTCTATATTGCAGGAGCTTGACAGAACGACAATATCTCAAGAATTCTTCATGTTCAACACAGGTGGAGTGGGGGCAGCGAATAATGAAGAGGCGTCCGGGCCCACTTACCGCAAAATAACAAGAGACATAACTCTGACTCTGCAAGAAGCACTACTGCGAAACGCTGTAAAGTTTGAAAAAGATAGCGACTTTGGGGTGGAAGTCGCTGTAGCAATTGTAGACAGAAACGGGCTAGAGGTAATGGATTTAAGGAAAGATTGGCTGCCCGCTTCAATATATGAAACATCAGACTACGCAAAAAGGGTACAACAGGTTAAACGTAAACGATATTACGGCGATGACCAAGAAGACAAAGCAGGTATCCTACGATACACAAAAGCCAACAATGCAATCTTTGAAATAGGAGACATACCAGAACCTACGAGTGAGCGCGAGATAGCTTGGCTTCTATCCTTCTACTGCTATCTGGACCAAGCCTATGAAACCATTACTGAATTCCTAGAACACCTACAAGAGACAGATTTGGACAGTAGTAAAATATTAGAATACTTAACTGCTGATACTCAACTAAGTGCTGAGACAATAACAGGATACGTAAAAAAATTCCTCCCACAGAATTCTGAACTGTCCACTCAAGCCAAGGAATCACTCAATAAACTTGGGATGGGCTAATCCCACAATAAATACAAGAACCCACTGCATATATAATGAATAAAAACCAAGAGCGTCTAGGAAATGTCATCGCCGAAAATGAAGAAATTAATTCGGAAGGTGGTTGACAATAATTGTCCACTGTAGGCATTCTCGCATCTAACCACGAAGAGGCACAGAATTACGTAGAGGCTATAGCCAATCGCGGAGTTGGAGCAATGGTACTACAACCAAATAGCCTTGACCGTATACCCGAAGCCTTAGAAAACTCTGATGCACTGATTTTTACGGGTGGAACCCAGATAGTACCCAACAACTATGGAGAGAAGGCAACTAATAGCGCAGGCTTCGCCGCAGAAGAATACCGAGATAAATGGGAAATAGCCATAATGAAAGCGGCTCTCGCTATCAACATGCCTGTCCTCGGGATATGTC
>CAYVMY010000016.1:7433-20826 GCA_964452695.1 uncultured Dehalococcoidia bacterium | reverse complement strand
AGGGTAGGGGATTGGGTGTTGGTGGAAAGAGCTGGAGATGTAATACCACAAGTAATATCCCCATTGAAAGAACGCCGGACAGGACATGAAAGAGTTTTTTCTCTTCCAACCAAATGCCCCGTTTGTGGGTCCATGGTTACGTTGGGAGATGAAGATTCCACACCTCGCTGCTCAAATTACGCATGCCCTGCACAAATGCTGGAATCACTGAAACATTTTGTGTCAAAAGATGGCATGGATATTGAAGGCATGGGAGACAAAATCTGCACAGCAATTCTTGATGCAGGCTTAATCAATAAAATTTCGGATTTATACCGTTTAACAGAGGAGGATATCCTAAGCCTGGATCGTCAGGGGCCAACAAGTGCTCGTAAGTTGATTGAAGCGATCGAACAAAGTAAATCTCGGCCGCTTGAGAAATTAATTTTTGCTCTCGGCATTCTCCATGTTGGGCTTGAAACCGCATCCATACTTACTACTCATTATTCAGACATATATGCCTTAGCCAACGCTAGTGAAATGGATCTCGCGTTGCTGCCAAATATCGGCCCTAAAATAGCCCAAAGTATAGCAACCTACTTCAAGGAAACTGATAATATAAGCACGATGGAGCAACTAGATCGATTTAAGGTGAACCTCAAAACAAAACCAGCTCCCCTATCTGAAACATCTACGCTGCAAGGCAAAGTTTTTGTAGTTACTGGAAGACTCGACCGCTTTACTAGATCTCAAGCGGAATCCATGATAAGAACTCTGGGCGGCATAGTCGGAAAAAACGTCAACAAGACAACAGCCTATCTGGTATCCGGAGAATCACCTGGGGGTAAGTTAGGCCAAGCTCTTCAACTTGGGACAAAAGTCTTATCTGAGCAAGACTTCATTTCCATTATAGAAAATACTGAAATTGAAGCTGACCTATTATGAAACTGATTATCGGACTAGGAAACCCTGGCAACTCATACTCCTTAACCAGACATAACGTTGGATTCATGTGTTTAGACCACATATCGCGAGGAACTGGCATCCCTATGAACGAGAAAAAAAGACTTGCCATCATTGGCCAAGGAATGATAAGGGATTATCCCATCATTCTTGCAAAGCCACGTTTATTCATGAATAACAGCGGTGAAGCATTTCCCTATTAGCTAAATATGTGCAACTAATCATCCAATGACATAATCGTTATATATGACGACTTGCACCTGCCAGTGGGCAAAATACGGGTGAGGCCATCTGGAAGCGCCGGAGGGCACAATGGCCTGAAATCCATTATCTCTGCTCTCGGCACCTCGTCATTCCCACGGATCAAGATTGGTATTGGATCACCGCAAGAGGATACATCCCAAGTGGGGTACGTTCTAGGGGCCTTCAACCCGGACGAACTAGACACGATAAACAACTCACTATCGACTGTTGCGAAAATTGTAAGCGATGCCATCGTACAAGGACTAGAATGGACAATGAATCACTACAACTAATAGCAATTGGCATCAACTTTGACACACACTGTGCTAGGCTGATATGCGATCTCCCAAGGCCTCATTAGGCTCACCAATTGTTGAGTCTAATTGACGGAGTGCCGGAATAAGTATAAAAATTACCGCTGACATCACTAGGGCAATGCTTCCCATAGCCGCCGTTGCAATTGAAGCCCCGTATGCTTCTGCCAAGACTCCTAGTCCGAGCATACCCAAAGGCCCCATGCCCATTACTATCATTCTCAAACTTAGGATGCGACCCCTAATATGATCCGGAGTTCCAATTTGAACTACTGTGAAGTTACTTGTCATAAAGACCTGTAAAAATAGTCCTACTAGAAACAATAATATCAGCGATATAGGATACAGAGTTGAGAGGGAGAATAAGACTATAGTCGTGCTCATCCCGATACTTCCAAGGAACATAGAATAACGCAATTGCCTAGGGCTAGTGAACAAGGCAACTGCCAGAGACCCCAGAATCGCACCTGCTCCAGCCAAACCACCCATAACTCCAAGCCCCTTGGAGCCAACATCCAATATATCTCGAGCAAATACAGGAAGCATGGCCTGATAAGGCATGGCAAAAACTGTAGCAGCAAATCCTAGCAACATTATCCCTGTTAAAAGGCCATTACTCCTGACATATGACATGCCTTCAACTATGCTCTTAAGCACTGACACCCTAACTTGTGAGCCTCCTGCAATTTCCTGCCCTTGTATTCTAAGTCTTGTCAACAAAGCTATCGCAGGAAATAATAACGCAACAGATAAAACGAATGGAAAACCCATACCGAAACCGTTAATTAAGTACCCTGCGGCCGCGGGTCCCACCAATTGGGCAAGGCTAAATATGGTTGAAAAAATAGCTACACCACTTGGGAGGTCAGTTGGGTTAAGTATGTTCCCAACCACAGCTGCCCGTGCAGGGGTGCCCATGGCAAATCCTACCCCATGGAACAGGGTTAGTAAAAACAGTTGCCATAACTGAAGCGTGTCTGTAATCACTAGAACAGAAAGGATCAGTAACATCAGTAAATTAAAGAGGTCGCTGGAAATCAATATGACCTTGCGGCTCATTCTATCGGCTATCACTCCCCCAAACGCTGAGAAAATAAGCATAGGTAGCATGCCTATTCCATTTACAGCAGTAACCATGAAAGCCGAGTCAGTCATATCCAAAGCAAGCCATCCTCGAGCTATAATTGAAGTAAAAAATCCTACTATAGATAACAACGAGGCAAGCCAAAATATTCGGAACTGGGAATAATTGAAGGCCTTCAAAGGCCCTTTTAACAGAACTTGACGCATATTAGTATCAGTCACTCCGCAAGCGCAGTATATGGCCTTTATGTTATTTGTTCCAGTTTAGCTATTCACCTGTGCTACAATATGCAAGCGTTAAACCTGCATACTGCGAGGTGCCCAATGCCAGAATTACATCCAACAAAACTGAGGAAATTATGCGATGATTCCCTTTTCAGCTTTGAGAGTACGGCTGACGTAAACCCCCTCACAGGAATTATTGGGCAGAGCAGAGCAGTACGTTCCCTAGAATTCGGATTGGAAATCCAAGACGCGGGCTTTAACATATATGTGGCCGGGGCTCCCGGGACCGGACGCCTTACCGCCGTTAACTCCTTTATCACTGAACACGCAAGGATTAAGGGTCCCGCATCAGATTGGTGTTATGTCCAGAATTTCCAAGACCCCATAACCCCCACAGCTTTGGAGCTTCCAATTGGATTCGGCAGGCAATTTCGTTCTGACATAAAAACACTCCTGGAGGAAATAGTCAGTACGCTGGCTAAAACATTCGAAAGCGAAGATTACCATAAACTCCGAGATGAAATCTCTCAGGATTTGGTGAAACAAAGAGACGACCTTCTTTCGAACCTACATAATGAAGCCAGTCAAAAGGGGTTCTCCATCCAGTCTACCCCTATGGGTCTATCCGTCGTTCCAACTGACGAAAATAGAGATAACTCAGATTTACATAACGAAACAAGAGCTCAGTTAGAAGACCAACTTAAACAATTGGTAAACCAGGTACGATATGCGGAACGAATAGCAAATAGCAACGCGAAGCAGATGGATAGCCAGATAATCCTGGGATCTATTTCTCCGTACATAAGTGAACTCAAGGAAAAATACAGTTCTATACCCAATATCGGGCAATACTTGGACGATGTTCAAGCTGATATGGCCTCAAATATAAGTCTATTCCAGCCAAACAAACAAGACGCTCAAGCGAAAACCCCATCCGCACAAGAGAGTTCTGATCCATTCAGACGATATGATATCAACCTCATAGTCGACAACTCTGGATCAGATGGCGCTCCAGTTGTTCTTGAAGTGAATCCCACCGTGAGTAATCTAATTGGAGTTATAGAAAAAGAATCCCGGTACGGCTCCCTAGCAACAGACTTCACCCTGATAAGACCAGGAGCCTTACACAAAGCCAACGGTGGATATTTGATAATAAGAATTGAAGAATTGCTGCTGAAACCAGGGGCGTGGGAGACCCTGAAAAATTGCCTAAGAGAAAGAATGATCCTCCTAGAGGAGTCCCCTGACAGGATGAACCTGTTCGCCACAAAGGGACTCACCCCAACATCAATCCCATTAGATGTGAAGGCAGTATTGATTGGTGACGTGTCTCACTATCAAGCACTCTATGCCAGGGATCCAGATTTCCTGGAGTTGTTCAAGGTTAAAGCAGAGTTTGATGATGTAATGGATCGCACTGCAGAAAACATCGCTGATTTCGCATGTTTCGTGTCTATGCTTTGCTCCAAAGAAAGCCTACAACATGTCAGTAGGGATGGCCTACAAAAGTTAGTAGAGGAGAGTTCAAGGATAGCCGAAGACCAGACGAAACTTTCCACACGATTCGCCGAAATCAGCGACCTGATAAGAGAAGCAAATTACTGGGCCAAGAAAGACAACTCATCTCTAATAAAAGCCGATCATATCAAACGAGCAGGAAAAGAAAAGCGGGAGAGATCAGACTTAGTAAAGGACAAAGTGCTTGATATGGTAAGCAGGGAAATATTGTCCATAGACACAGAGAGCAACTCCATAGGGCAAATTAATGGCCTAGCCGTGACTGGACTCGGTGACTTGCGGTTTGGCAAGCCAAACAGGATAACTACATCTGTCGCAACCGGGAGAGAGGGTTTCATAGACATAGAAAGAGAATCAAATCTCGGAGGGAGATTCCATACTAAGGGAGTAATGATACTGGGCGGGTATATCTCTGATAAGTTGGTGCATAACTTTCCCCTGTCCATGAGTGCAAGAATTACTTTCGAGCAAAGTTACAATGAAGTAGACGGTTACAGTGCATCCAGCGCAGAGCTATATGCCATTTTGTCCAGACTTTCGGGAATGCCCATCAACCAGGGCATAGCCGTCACGGGTTCTGTAAACCAGATGGGGGAAGTGCAACCTATAGGGGGAGTGAATGACAAAATAGAGGGGTTCTTTCTGGTATGCCAAAATAGAGGTTTAACCGGGAAACAGGGAGTTTTGATACCATCGAGCAATGTACAACACCTTATGCTCAATGAAGATGTAGTAGATGCAGTCGAGAAAGGTGATTTCCATATATATTCTACTGAAACTATCGATGAGGGGATAGAAATATTAACTGGCGTAACAGCAGGGAAAAGACTAGGTGACGGGTCATTCGAACCAGGATCAGTCAATTATTTGGCATCCCAAACTCTAAGGGAAATGTCCCTGAACATGAGGGATTTCTTTGCCTCAGAAACCAAGGATACGAGATAAGGAAATCGATTAGCTAGCGAAATAGGCAAAATCAGCATTCCAAAAGCATATAAAACCTTATTTCCGTTCCAGGACCAAATATATAAAGAACCTTCCGATGGAGAATACAATATGACTAATCCAGACAAACCAGTAGCCCATACCTCCCATACTGAGATAAATATAGCCCAACTCGGAAATATTCAACCTGGGCTGGCTCGTTTGATGGCCGAAATCAGCAACCGGTATTGGATACTTTACTACTCGGCACAGGGAGGCAATTGGAAACTGGCATCCTTGCAGAGTTCGGAAATCAAAAAAGCCCTCCTAATTGGCAATATAACTCGCCCCAAATACACCCAACACGTAGATGCATTTATCAAGGGTCCACTGACTGCAATAGACAGTGCAATAGCAAATGAGGATTGGGATGAATTCAAATCATCTTTTGACAAGGCCACTTCGGCAGCGAATGCCTACCATAAGGTATGGGACCATTCCGAAATTGTCTGGCAACTTCCAGACGAACCCCCAAAACACCTTAAACTAACTCCATCTGAAAACTAAAAATATCTCGCAGAAATGTCAAAAAGAGAATCCCCACGCCGCTCCCTAACCGTGAACAATGAGGGCACCGCCCAATACAAGTCAATTAGCGATGCTCTGGCTAGTGCCTCCGAAGGTGACCAAATACTGATATTTCCGGGCGTCTATGACGAACATATATTCTTGACAAGCAACATTGAACTTTTAGGTGTCGGAAACAATGGCGATACTGTAATCAGATCCTCGAATGAAACCGCAATCGTTATTGATAGTGATTCGTTTCGGGTCGAAAATCTAACCGTAAGGCAGACCTCTCCAACCGGATCATTTGCTATCCACGTAACGCGTGGGTCTGGAACAGTTGCCGGATGTGATATATCAAGCGCAGGATTAGCATGCGTCAACGTCAACTACAATGCATCTCCATATATATTCAACAATATTATCCATAGCGGCAACGATGCTGGAGTCATATATGACGACAATTCCGGAGGAAAAATAGAATCTAACGATATATACAACAACAGCTTTGCCGGAATAGAAATCAAGGGGACCTCAAACCCCTCAATCCTATCCAACCAAATACACGCCGGAAAGGAAGCAGGAATTCTTGTGCACGAATCCGGAAGAGGGATGATAACCGGGAACGACATTTTTGATAATAACTTTGCCGGGATAGAAGTGAGAAACAAAGCAAATCCCAAGATAACCAGGAACCGAGTACACGGCGGACGCCATGCTGGTATCTTTTTTCACAACGACGCCAGAGGATCCATCAAAGAAAATGAGATATTCAACAACATGCGATCAGGCATTGCCATGGAGCTGAATGCTAATCCAACGGTAGAAAAAAATATTATCAAGGGGAACGGGGAGTCCGGTATCAGAATATCGAAACGTAGCGGCGGGTTTTTTCAATATAATGAGATAGTCTCTAACTCCCTGTCAGGCGTAGAAATTTCTGATAATTCACGCCCCAGGCTAGCCAGCAATATAATTTCGTTCAACCTCGGCGGCATCATGCTTCACAATAACGGTGGAGGGGAAATAACTGATAACGATCTACGTTACAACCAAAAAGGCAGCATTTACGTGTCTGAAGATAGTTTTGCCAACCTGGTTGAATCCAACAACATGGTCCAAACCGGTCATTCTATAAACTAACACAACTTTCGCCCAAATGGCATTATTGCTAATTTATCTCGGACAACAGTAGGATACCATCTTGTTCTAAATCCCATTCTAACCAGCTCGTGACTAATCCACTAACGTCGTCTGAAGAAAGAGGAACAAAACTCGTTTTCGCAGTGAATCACTTTGAGATCAGAATTCGTTGAGTCGTAATAAGCGATTAGTTGCAATCCATCTGAACCTATAGTGGCTGAAGAATACCATCCTACGTCCCCAGAGGTGTCAAGAGAAACAACCTGCTCTCTTACAAAAGCCTTGAGATCTCCCTCGGTTACATCGTAATAACTGACTACAGGGTAACCAGCCCCGTCCAGAGTGATAGATGTATTCCATCCCACAGTTGCCCCATTCCGCCATTCAATTACATTGGATGAGCTAAAGCCGATGCCTTCGCAATTAATGCTACTACACTTACCAAAATAGACTGCTCCACTTACAAAATTATGGAAGCTAACCAGTCCAAGTCCATCCTCGGCAGTAGTCAACGAGGTATAATGCCCATTCCCCCCGCCAGTAAGCATCGGTTTTTTCGTGGCATCTGAACTCACCTGGTTAGAGCAGTGTGCCATTTTGAGATCTTTATTCGTGTTGTCGTAGTAGCTTATTAATCCAAGGCCATCTTTCCCTGTAGTAGCCCCGACGTGAGACCCAACGTCCCCATTAGAGTCCAAAGTATTAAAGCTGGCCTGCGAGCATTCAAAATTACTGCAATGGGCTACCCTAAGATTCCTATTGGTGTTGTCATAATACGCAATAAGACCAAGGCCATCTCCCCCAATAGTCAGGGCTGTATATTGACCAACATCACCTCCACTGTCCAAAGTCGTGGATTTGGCCTGAGAACAAACAACATTGAGGCAATGTGCCACCTTCAGATCCTCGTTCACGGTGTCATAGTAACTGATCAACCCGAGGCCATCTGCGCCTATGGCAATTGAAGTATACCAACCAACATTTGAAGAGTCATCGACCGTGTATTTCGTAGCACTGGAACAGGCTTCATTTGTACAGTGCGCCACTTTCAGCCGCTGGTTAGTAGCGTCATAATAACTGATCAGTCCCAACCCATCTGACCCTATGGTGACTGAAGGATACCAGCCAACTGTACCAACGGCATCGAGTAAGGTTATAGTGTTCGCATATGGGGGAAGCCTATAAACGGCAGACCCTGAAGGACCCTTATCTCCCTGTGGGCCAGTTGCGCCAATCATACCTGGAGGCCCCGTAACCCCAGACGGGCCGGGAGAACCCTGTTCTCCTTTGGGTCCAGGAAGACCTAAATCGCCCTGCTCCCCGCTCAAACCCTGGAGACCCGGATTCCCATCCGTACCGGAATCTCCCTTTTCTCCCTTAGGACCCTGAATACCCTCTTCACCTTTCGGACCCTGCGCTCCATCTACCCCTTTAACCCCCTGTGTACCCTGGCCCCCAGGCTCACCTTTAGGGCCCTTCGGGCCTACCATCCCTTGGGGGCCGATCTCACCAATCTCACCTTTGTCTCCTTTATCTCCGGACACACCCTGTGGGCCAGCATCACCCGAACAGCCAATAAGAAAAAGGAGAAGCGTCGGGAGAATCAGGAACCTAGTGGTAAAAGAAAACACCATTTTCAAGCATCCTATCACTGTAACCCTCCCTATGAGATTCGCAAGCAGATTAGGCTTATTAACTGAATCTAGACCCTTAGGAAGGCATGGACACATGATATCACCGTTACCACAACTAGGCCAGAAGATAGTTTCAAGAATATCCCTAGATCGATTTACTATCTCATAGACATGGTATAATTTTTCCTTAAGGGCCCCGGAAGCATCGGCATGCTCTAGGATTCTTCACAGTGACCCGTGATTAAAGATATCAGAATAAGTCTTTCTCCCAAGTAGCCACAATATATGAATTCTAATTACTTCATTACCACACAGCTGTAATTCCATTATAAAGCACGTTCAGGGGGAACCAAAATGAATATCGGTATTATCGGGGCAGGCGCTATAGGAGCAACCTTAGGTGGTCATATGACACGTGGGGGAGCAAATGTAGTCCTCTTTGATCCATGGAAAGAACATGTTAATGCGATGAAAGAGAGAGGTCTATTAATCGATGGGGTGCAGGGTGAACATCGTGTAATGGTTGATGCTCGACATATTGAGGAACTTACCGCCTTAGCTAATGGTTTCGATGTCGTAATAGTTGCCGTGAAATCATACGATACAAAATGGGCTGTAGATTTAATGACACCATATCTCCTGGACAAAGGTTACTTTATCAGCCCACAAAACAGCATCAATGAGGAACAGATTGCGCCTTTGGTAGGTGCAGATCGGATTATCGGCTGCGTGAGCACTATCTCCGCCTGGCTAATGGAGCCCGGTCATGCCCGTCAAACAGGTTCTATGAGCCAAGCCTTAAAAGGAAACACATCATTTACCGTCGGCGAACTGGATGGAAGCAACACTGACAGGTTGAGTGTTGCTCAGTCTTTGCTGGGCCACGCAGGAGAAACAGCAGTGACTGACAATCTCTGGGGGGAGCGTTGGTCGAAAATGGTAATTAACTGTATGGCAAACCCTTCCGCAGGAATGACAGGACTGACAAGTCATGAAGTTCGAGCAAATGAAGAATCCCGAAAAATGATGCTGAAGTTTGGCGCCGAGGCCCTGCGAGTGGGGCGTACCTTAGGTCATAATATTCCCTCACCAGTAAAAGGATTTTCCCTAGATGATATTGAATCGGCTGCATGGGAAAGAAATGCAGAACTTGAAGCTACCTTCTCAGGTCCACCCCCTCAGGTGCCCGGCTACCCTTCCCTCTATCAAGATATTCTAAAGGGCCGTAAAACCGAGATAGATTATTTGAACGGATACGTTGTCAGCCGTGGGAAACAAATAGGAGTAAAGACCCCATATAGCGAAGCTGCAGTTACGATCATTAAAGGAGTTGAATCAGGAGAATTCAAAGTTGGCATTGAAAACGTAGGGCGCGTGAACCGCATTGCACAGACTCGATATCAATGACTATTGTAGGTAGAAAGGGTATGCCTACAGATATAAGCACAAGCGTTTTCCCAACGTTAGTATTTAGATATAAAGCTTATGCATCCTATGCGGATATTTGGTGCCCTCAAGGGGATTCGAACCCCTGGTCTCCACCTTGAAAGGGTGGCGTCCTAGGCCAGGCTAGACGATGAGGGCAATTGATAACCTCAACTAGGAATTCAGCCAGAAATTTATTCTGTCAAAGTTCCTACGGATATATAGCTATCTGTTCAATTCCTTCAGTTTCAGGTAATCCAAGCATTAAATTCATGTTCTGAATAGCTTGGCCGGCAGCTCCCTTGACCAAGTTGTCCAGACAGCTTATTACCATAAGTCTGTTCGTCCTAGTGTCAACGGCGGGGAAGATTATGCAGTTGTTGTTACCTAGGGTGTGCTTAGTCATGGGAGATGCATCCACTACTTTAACGAACGGCTCGGTATCATAAAAATCTTTGTACAGATCCCTTATTTCCTTGACTCCCGCAGGTCCATCACTAATAGCCCCTTCTTTTATTGGGGCATAGCAGGAGTTTAGGATACCCCGAGTCATAGGAATTAAGTGCGGAAGAAAAGTCACCTTCGGATCGAAACCATCGACTACCCTTCTAAGTTCCTGTGTTATCTCGGGCAAATGCCGATGACCACCAACGGAGTAGGCTGACACATTTTCATTAACCTCTGAAAAATGGGTTGTCATGCTTAACCCTCTTCCGGCACCTGACACACCAGACTTGGCATCAACTATAATATCTTCACCAATTAGCCCTGCCTTTATGGCAGGCGCCAAGGCTAAAATAGCCGCTGTGGGATAGCAACCGGGATTGGCTACTAATCCTGATTGGCGGATTTCGTCCCTATACAGCTCGGTAAGTCCATACACTGAGTCTTCTAACAAGGAAGGCTTTGGATGAGGAACGCCGTACCATTCTTCATATTCAGATGGATCCTTGAGTCTAAAATCAGCGCTTATATCTATAACTTTGACACCTTTTTCAACCAGTGGTATCAACGCCTCCGCACTTGCGGTTTGAGGAAGAGCAGAAAATGCCACATCAACTGATCCTTCCACGTCTTCCTGAATTACCAAATCTAGGTCTGCAAGATGAGGAAAAGCCTCCCCAAGTTTTTGACCTACGGCACTTCTGCCGGTGACCTGAGTAACTTCTACTTCAGGATGCAGGTGTAACAATCTGCCCAAGTCTATACCTGCATAGCCGGTTACATTGATTATAGCTGCTTTAATCACCATTACCCCTCCCGTCGATACATAGTGGCACAGTATACATTTTAATCATTTATGGTACAAGTTCAATTGACCTATAACCCCATAGAAGCGGAGGGGCATTTGTTTTTCATTACACATCCCAGACACCTGGGGCGAAGCGCTTTGCACACTTCCCTCCCATGATTTATCAGATATACATGGAAGGGGAAAATGTTTTCTGGTGATATAGAAGTTTCCAGAATGTCGTGAGCCTGTTCGGCTGTGGTTTTTTGGTCAATCAAACCTATCCTCTTGCTAACCCTGTGAATATGTGTATCAACCGGCATCGCAGGCATACCAAGAGCAAAACAAAGAACAACAGCTGCGGTTTTTGGCCCAACCCCGGGGAGGCTTATTAGCCAATTCTTTGCATCTCTAAGCTCCATTTCACCCAAGAATGAGAGGTCAAGGTCTCCTCTTTTATGTCTTATGGCAATCAGAATATCTTTTATTCTCTGCGACTTTACTCTTGCAAGCCCGCCCTCCCATATCGCAATCTCAATGTCTTTTACTTCAGCTTTTTCAACCTCTTCCCATACTCCAAAACGGCCCACAAGATTTTCAAACGCACGTATAGAATTAATGTCCGAGGTATGTTGAGAGAGTATAGTGTAAACCAATTCAGACGTTGGGTCTCGACGTGGCTCCCACTCAATGGGGCCATAGACATCCTCTAAAATCGCAAAAGCTTCTTCCGAGGTCAAATTCTTCCCCAAATCGACCTCCTCCCAAGAGCGTAAAAGGATTGCATGCTAGGGGCTAGACTCTCTCCTTGCGGGTTACCTAGGTCTACTTGCTAGATTCTTTACCGGGATCGGAGCCATAAGACTGACCTCCAAAAATCGCTCGTACTTGCCGAGCATTCGTAGCAGTCTTAAGTTTATTAATTCTTTCTTCCTCTTCTTTTACCAATGCTTCAACATTAGTGAGAACAGCCCCCAACTTTTCAGACGGAAATTTGCAGGCACCATTTTCATCCATATGTATGATCTCGCCGGGAGAAACATCCATCCCAGCTACATTTACAGGCACATTCACAGCCTGCACACCAAACGCTCCGTGACCCGGAGAAATACCACTTAACATATACTGAAATCCTGTCTGACGTATCTCATCTATATCTCTTGATGGGCCATTCGACAAAAGTCCCAAGCAGCCAACTGCCTGCATTGCTCCTACCATATTTGCACCGGCTAAACCAACCTTGCCAGCGATTTCTTCGGGAAATTTTTGTTGGAGAACTAGGATCGTGGGACCTTTGGACGCATCCAACGCGTCTATTACATCCATAAACGTGAGCCGGGAATAATTGGGGTCTGGCATTCCATACACACAAGTGACCGCATATCCAACCAAGCTACCCAGTTCAGGAAACATGCACCTGATGGATTGATCTGTATACCAATTTTCGGTCCAAGGGTTATACAACCCTAAGCACAATGGGCTGTTCGGGTATGTTGCAACCACGTTTGTAATTGATGGCGTGTCATATTTCTTGAGTTCTTCCAATATTTCCCGATCACTTCGATCTGGCATCGACCACGCTCCGTTTTAGTTAGACTAGATTCAAGTTCTTAAGTGAGTGGAGCGGGAGATGGGATTTGAACCCACGACAGCCGCCTTGGAAGGGCGGTGCTCTTCCACTGAGCTACTCCCGCTCTGAACTTCTCAGGTCGCCATTATAACAGTCATGCCTGTCTTAGTCGACGATTTTTAGTCATCATAATCCGTTGTCTCAGGGTATAGGCACTCGCCAACAAAAGATATAGAATAGATTCCCAACATGCTTACTTTACACAAACGTTTTACAGAAGACCTATTCGAACACGCACTGCAGGAAGACCCTGACGAGTGTTGCGGAATACTAGGCGTAAAAGATGGAGAGGTCGAAAAAGTATACCGTATGAGAAACGTTACCAAGAGTCCTTACCGCTATACTATGGACCCAATAGAACACCTAGAAGTAATGAAGGATCTGGATGTAAACGGACTTGAGGGTGCTATATACCATTCGCATACACACTCGGAGGCATATCCATCCGATACGGATGTCAGACTGGCAGAACCCTGGCCTGATACTTTATTTATACTGATTTCCCTTCTCGATA
>CAYVMY010000016.1:7023-7303 GCA_964452695.1 uncultured Dehalococcoidia bacterium | reverse complement strand
AATCTCTCTTCCCAGAACTCACGACTGTAAACGATGAAGAACATTTAGTCATAGGTGGATGCGATATAACTGATCTTGTATCTGAATTTGGCACCCCACTTTACATATATGACGAAAACACTTTAAGGAATCAGTGCCGTGAGTTTGTAAACGAGTTCAAGAAAAGACGTTCAGACAGTCTCGTTATATATGCTTGCAAGGCCTTCATCAACCCAGCTATAGCAATGCTTCTTCAAGAAGAAGGTCTAGGCCTAGATGTAGTATCAGGTGGAGAATTGTC
>CAYVMY010000016.1:0-7013 GCA_964452695.1 uncultured Dehalococcoidia bacterium | reverse complement strand
TTGCATTTTTAGTGTGAGAACAAATAAGGGAGAAGATATAAAATCTATTGGTGACATAGTATCAGGTGGAGAATTGTCAGTTGCTCAGAGAGTAGAATTCCCTGCTGAAAAAATTTACTTCCACGGGAACAACAAAAGCCAGGATGAAATAGACATGGCTCTAAATTACGGTATAGGTCGATTTGTAATTGACAATTTCCATGAAATATCACTCCTGTCAGAAGCCGCCAGACAGAGAGGCATTGTACAAGACGTTCTCATAAGAATATCGCCTAGCGTAGACCCACATACGCACTCTTACACTACCACCGGCACCTTAGATAGCAAGTTTGGTTTCCCAATAGAGACAGGTCAGGCTAAAGAGGCCATAAAGAAGACCATGGCAGAAAAAAGCCTCAACCTACTCGGACTTCACTTTCACCTAGGATCACCGATTTTCGAATTGGAACCATACTCCAAGGCAATCGAGGTGACCCTAGAATTCTCAAAGGAAATGGGCCTTCCCTTGAAAGAGCTCAGTCCCGGAGGTGGATTTGCAATCAGTTATACAAAAGATCAGGCTCCACCTGCCATTGCAGACTACGCAGAGGAAATAGTGTCGGCCATGGGAAGCAATGAGGCCAGACTAATAATCGAGCCAGGTCGTTCTATAATTGGCAGATCCGGAGTGGCTTGCTATCGAGTAGGCGGACAAAAGGACATCCCGGGAATAAGGAAATACGTATCTGTAGATGGTGGGATGGGCGACAACATAAGACCCGCTCTTTACCAAGCCGCATATGAAGCGGTTGTGGCAAATAAAATGGGTCTGTCGGAGCAGGAACGGGTATCTATTGCAGGGAAATTCTGCGAGTCAGGAGATATACTACTCTATGATAGTATGCTCCCTAAGCTAGAAAGTGGAGACATATTAACTGTTCCCGCTTCAGGGGCATATTCCCCTTCCATGGCTAGCAACTATAATATGGCCCCCAGGCCACCTATAGTAATGGTCAAAGATGGGTCAGCCAGACTGATAAGAAAACGAGAGACATACCAAGACCTGATTCGTAACGATGTTTTTTGATATGGGCTGATAGTATATGTGGGATATTGTTGGACACGAAGGCACTCTCAACTTGCTATTTCAAAGTTTGAAGCAGCATCGTGTACCCCACTCGTACCTGTTTGTCGGGCCTCCTCAGGTGGGGAAGTCCACCACAGCCATAGCGCTTGCCCAGGCCCTGAATTGCAGTGAAGATTCCCCTGATATGCGTTGCGGAAAATGCAATCAATGTGAAAGAATCGCAAGAGGATTGCACCCTGATGTTCAGATTCTTTCCCCTCATAATAGTATTGGCTACGAAACCAAAACAATATTAGGCATCGAGCAAATGAGGAATCTTAAGATGGACGCCTATCTAATGCCCTATGAAGGTAAATGCAAGGTGTACATCATTCCAGATGCAGACCAAATGTTTCGTGAAGGAGCCAGTAGTATCCTGAAACTACTGGAGGAACCACCAGATTCCGTCATATTCATGCTCCTGACTAGTCGGCCAGAACGTCTTATACCAACCACTGTATCAAGAGCCCAAAGGATCGATTTTACCTCCGTGAACGTGGATGCGATTACTCTCAAACTACAAGAAATAGACAACCTATCTCCGACAACAGCCAGAGAGATAGCAATTTACTCAAACGGCAGGGTGGGGTGGGCAATACAGGCTGCGACCAATCCTGATATTTTAGCAGCCTATATTGCCAGTATCGAAGAGATCACAGAAATAATCGAGGGTGGAACAGACACCAGATTCGCCTTCTCGGAACGTTTCGGTGCCTCTTTCTATTCGGATCGAGACGCCTCCATATCTCACCTCAACAATATGATTCAGTGGTGGAGATATATGCTCCTCATAAAAGAGTCTGACGAACAGCTTTGGCACCAGATACCAGCAAAACCTTCAATACAAAGATGTGCAAGTTGGATATCATCCAGAGACGCTATCGAGGCGATAAAGATGACCCAGCAGACAGTATTATCATTAGGTAAAAACGCGAATCCTAGGCTCGCCGTTGATGTGCTGATGCTATCATTACCAGCTAAAAAGAAATCTGGCCAACGATTTCCATACTAAACGATTGAGAGAACAAAATGGGTAAAATGGTAGGAATTAGGTTAATAGGTTCTGACACAGTCTACTACTATGACCCACAAGATTTAGAGCTTAAGGTACTAGATAAAGTAGTAGTAGATATAGAAGACTCCAAGCATATCGCTTGGGTCACTATATCATCAGATCAAATTGTATATAGTGACGTTAAAGAACCTCTTCCACATATACTGAGATTAGCTACTCAAGAAGATCTAGATTCCAAAGAGGATGCAGGTGTCAATGCAAATCTGCAAGATTCTGATTAACTTAACCGTCCGCACCGAGCCAGGCAGTCAAACCTAATGAATACGACCGTAAAATTAAGTTTACTTATCCTTGTCCCCATGGAATGAATTTGCGCCATTCTTCCAAAATAGGTCTATTTATGAAGCGAGCATGCGGGTTTTTGGGCTTCCTCACCAACCTTATGCATAAAGTCATTCCTGCTTCCCTTGGGGTTCTACCAGCTTTGCGATGATTACATGGGATACACGCCGTTACCAGATTGTCCCAAGAATGTCCTCCTCCCCTGTACCTGGGTACAACATGGTCTATAGTCAGGTCAGATGGCATCTTGCCGCAGTATAAACAGGTGAAATTATCCCTAATGAAAATTTCCCGCCTTGACAGTTTTATCTTGGGGATTGGCCTCTTCACAAGATAGTTGAGTTTTATAACGGATGGAACCTGAACGCCGCCTGAAGGAGTGTTAATAGATCCGATTCCGTACTCTATCACCTCCGCCTTTTCCACTCCCAACATAACAATGGCCCTTCTAGCCGCGCAAATATTCAACGGCTCATAATTCTGGTTAAGCAGAAGGACAGGACTACCTATCAAATCGATCCACCATTACATGAAAGTTCATTCTCTTGTGTCTGGAGACTCTTCTTGCGGGGAAGTACCTATATTCTCAAGATTACTTCGAAGATCTTTTGGTATCAGCCCGAACCCTGATCTCGGTATAATTTCTTCGATGTCTAGTAGAACGGAAGTCAGCTCCGAATCTGCAAGATCGGAGTATATTCTAGCCTGTGCAGATGACACTTCATCCCCTTTTAGACCAGAACCGAGCCCGCCTGGAATCAATTCCCCGGCAGCCCTAGCAAGTCCTCCAATTACGGCAATAGAAATAAGTGTTCCAATAAAAACCCCCAACGCCAATCCTCCAACCCTATCCACCCAACCTAAGAAAACCATTTTCATTAGCCCGCGTATCACAGTACGAAGAACCTGAGAGGTTAGAAGAGATACAAGTATGATTCCACCATATGCAACCCCAATGGCGACGGTGCTATTTGATTCTGCTGAGAAACCCAATATTCCCATATCAAGCATGGCTTGCGCCAGACCACTCGCCATCTTAGACGCTGCAACTACACCAACAGCCAAACCACCGGCTGTGAAAACAGCCCCATATAAACCTATTCTCCATCCCAAGAACAGGCTAACGGACCAAGCAATTATTATCACGTAGTCGACCCAGTTCAACCCACTAACCTTGTGCTAGATATCGTAGTCCTGCATAGACGTACCTCAGTCTAGCACAAGGCCAACGAGGTGAAAATACACATCCTGAAATGCCATTTTGTGAGCAGGTTCGCTTGCGAATCACGGTTTATATGATTATCATCCTTCCCAATCGATCAGAAATACATATATCATGCAAGCGATATATAAAACCTAGGTAGAAAGGTAGCATATGGCTAAGATTGAAGAACTTCATGAAAAATATCTGGCGCTAGACAGCCACCATGGGCAAAATAGCTTGGATATTGATCCAAGTTGTCTAATATCATTCGACTACGAGTATCCTGAACAGGAAAGCGATATTGTCATAGATAGCGACGAATTCACAGCTGTGTGTCCATGGACAGGGCTCCCTGACCAAGGCACATTGACAATTAGGTATACCCCAAGCTTCAAGATACTCGAACTGAAATCCCTGAAGTATTACCTCCTTTCATACAGACAAGTCGGCATCGTACAGGAACACGCTATTAATCGCATCCTTAAAGACCTTGTGGAAGTATGCAAACCCAAGAGAATGTTTCTCACATTGGATTACAATATAAGAGGAGGCTTGCACACAGAAGTCAACGTAAACTATTCCTCCGAGGAGTAGATCCCATTGAGACGTAGCCAATATATGTTTATCAGAGCAACTCAAAGGCAACGCGTAACGAAAATATATAAATATATGGTGGAGATAGGGGGACTCGAACCCCCAGCCTCGGCATTGCGAACGCCGCGCTCTCCCAGTTGAGCTATATCCCCCAGAAACTCTACCGTCAGGATTGTATCAGCGAGGCTCCCTCACTTCAACAACCCAATTCCTACTATTGTTATGTCAAACTAAACCAAACGGTGACATATTGTTCGGGGAATATTCCAAAACGGCATAACAGACCTACCAACCTCCGGATATATTAACTCCTATATAGCCTATTTTGCTATCTAACGGTTATAGTTATAGACGAGGTGCCCCATGATTATTGGCCTAATATCAGATACTCATATACCAGAAGCCGGCCCGCTATTACCGAAGGAAATCTACGATTCCTTCAAGGGCGTCGATCTGATTCTACATGCCGGAGATGTTCATGTTCTGGAGGTACTAGATTGGCTAGAAACCATAGCCCCAGTCGTATCTGCGAGAGGCAATGGAGATTATCCAACCAGAAACAATAGCAACCGCCCCGGCATTCCGGAAGACCCTAGAGTCAAGCATTCTCAAATTATACGCCTGGAGGGTTTCAACGTAGGGTTAATTCACGCCTTTCCACTCCCATCGGAAGTATTCTGGAAAACTGCAGACGAATTGGTCGCCATGCACTTCGACGATCATGTTGATATAATAGTTTGTGGAGATACTCACGAAGCAAGAATTGATCTATACCCCAAATTACTGATTGCAAACCCGGGTAGTCCGATGCTCCCAAATCAAACTAAGGGCCTCGGAACAATCGGCTTTCTAGATATAAACCACGGCAATGCATATCCATCCCTCTTACAGCTGACTTACTGACACCACCAAAAACAGGGTGATTAACCTGTTAGTGAGCCAAGATTTCTTGACGACTATTTTGCTGTTCAATATAATCACATCAGATCGTTCAGCGAGGGATAAATGACCTCCCAAACATCCCTGGGGCTAGATCATAGAACGCAACAAGGAGTTAGCCATGGATTTTTCACTGCCCTATACAGAGGAACAAGAGCGCTTTCGTAAAGAGGTTCGTGAGTGGCTTACTCAAAATGTGCCGTCAGATCTAAAGGACCCCGTGGATCCTCGGGACTTCACATTAGATCTTAACCAAAGATGGCGTGAGGTTCACAAGGCTCTGGGCAGCAAAGGTTGGCTCTACCCAACATTCGCTAAGGAATACGGCGGTGGTGGCCTTACAGGCGATCATGAAACCATCATAACCGAAGAAATGCACAGAGCTGGAGTTCCAAGCAACTTTACTTCCGATAATACCCTCCCTCCTATGATGGTATGGGGGACAGAAGAGCAGCTAGAGAAATTCCTAAAGCCCGTTATCAGTGGTGAAAAAACGGTCTGGAACAAACTTACTGAGCCCAACGGTGGGGCCGACCTAGCTAATGTACAGGGAACAGCCACCCGTGACGGTGATGACTGGTTGCTAACAGGAGAGCATGTATACGTGAGCGGAAGAGGAAAACCAGGCTTCCTGCTTGGGCCAATGAAAACGGATCCAGACGCACCGCGCCATAGAAATCTTGGGTACTTCATCATACCGGTTCCTGACTGGGACCCACAGACAGGAGCCACGGGTCTTGAAGGTCTAACAATAAAAGAGATGAACCTTATTAATGGGCATGACCAACATAACATAGTCCTTAACGAGGTACGCATCCCAGGCGACCACCTATTCGGAGGAGAGAATCAAGGATGGCAAGTTGCAGGGACTACGATGGAGTCTGAACATGGTGGGCGAGGAAAGGCATTCCCAATAGACACCACTATAAACAATCTCATTAACTATAGTTTAGCAGGCGCTGACAAAGACGCCAAAGGAACAATTACGAACCCAATTCTCCATCAAACTGCTATGGATGCAGTCATTGAGTCTCATGTTCAGGGCCTACTTCTCAAAAGGGTGTACTGGATGTATCAAAACCGGTCGGAGATTAGTTGGCAAAGCGGAGTCGCTAATGTCCATGGAAGGGAATCCAGTTTGCGCATTGAAAAGAAAGTGAGAGACGTCTATGGACCATATTCCTTACTCAACTCTCATGATCCAGAAGCTCCTCACAAGGGAATGCAGGAAGTAAACCACCGTAATAGGGCTGGCCAAAACCACGCAGGCGGTAGCACTAACATCGGCAAGGTAGTATTAGCTAGGAGAATCGGGATTAGCCGCACTCAAGAACGGCCTGCTCCAACACCAGCTACAGCTACCACCAAAGGGGCTTAGTAACTAACAAAATAAACTATACGAACGGTAAATCGTTATAGTCTTCTCGGCCATAAGAACTGGGTTTGCCGACATGGAATCCTTCCACTGGCGTAAACTCCCCACCTCTCAGCGCCTCTAATAGATCCTGTTCGTTCCTAATATCCCCCTTGAATACCGTAACTCCTTTTGCAAATCCTTGCGTGGAGTGAGCATCACTTCCTCCTGTTCCCCACCTCCTAAGTTCCTTTGTCACGCCTTGGGCAAAACGGTTCTCTATCTCAATATTGCCTCCATTGACCACCTCCAACTCATCTACTAAGTCGAAGATCGGGTGCAAGGCCCCCTCCATAGCAGTGGTTGGCACAGAGGCAGGGTCTTCAAACAAAATGTTTTGGGTGTGCAAACCGGCCGGATCGAAAAGGAATCTGAACGGGTGTGCAAGTATCATAAACAC
>CAYVMY010000015.1:19141-21637 GCA_964452695.1 uncultured Dehalococcoidia bacterium | reverse complement strand
CGATTTCACCTCCTGTGTCGTTACCATATTGACTTAACACAACAGCTATAGAAGGCACATTTGGGGTTTCTTAATGAGATTGCCAACTTTGGCGTGGCTCAGGGTAGGTAGGTCTACCTTTCCCTTTCACATCGTAGATATGAGTGCGATGCCACTGTTGTGATATGTAATTAGAACCGTGCCATATTAGTCTTTTGTAGTTGATATGTCAAATCTATAAAACGTGATTGCGAGGGTTGGGATTGGCCTGTATTATTGGATATGTGACTAGAAATATATCTGAAAACATGCCTGATTTAGCTATCGAAGAGAGACCGGCAATAAAAGCGGTTCAGCTTAGTAAACAGTATGGATCCACGTTGGTTTTGAATAAGCTGGACCTAACGGTTCAATGGGGCGATTTCCTCACTGTTTTTGGTTTGAATGGCTCAGGTAAGACCACACTTATGAGGTTGTTATCTACTCTTGTTAAACCCACAAGCGGGGATTTGAATGTAGCAACATACTCTACCAAAAATAGTTCGAATAGTATTCGATGCGAGGTCGGCGTTGTAGCTCACCAACCACTGTTATATAAAGACCTTACTGCGCGGGAAAATTTGAGATTTCATGGCAAAATGTTCGCTGTGGATAATCTAAATATGCGTATAGAGCGCGTCGCTTATATGCTCGGTGTTGAGTCGCAGATGGATATTAAGGTAGGGACATTGTCACACGGACTGCAAAAACGAGTTGCTATTGCAAGAGCGATACTGCATGACCCTTCCATTCTCCTTTTGGATGAGCCGGAAACAGGTTTGGACCAAGAGGGTGTATCTATGTTGAAGAACATCGTTGTTGGTGAGAGGGGAATACGGACCGTAATAATGAGTACGCATAACTTGGATCACGGTCTGGAATTGGCCACACGTGTGGCCATTCTCACTAAGGGATCTATAGCTTACGATAAGCTAGAGTCTGATATATCTAAAGAAGAATTTAGAGATGTCTATACTAGTTTTACTGGAGTTAGGAATTGACAGTTTTTTGGTCTAATGTTGGTGCAATATTGGCCAAGGATTTGGTCTCGGAGTTTCGCAACAAGGAGACAATAATCTCGATTTTCTCTTTCTCGTTGCTTTCATTAATAATACTCAACTTTGCTTTAAGGCCTACTCCGTCTCTTATATCGGCAGTTGCTCCAGGAATTCTTTGGGTAGCATTCACGTTCTCAGGCATTCTAGGTCTGACTAAAGCCTTTGCTTTGGAGGAAGATCAAGATGCGATTCAAGGATTATTGTTAACTCCTGCTAGCAGGGAGGCTATATATATTGGCAAAATGTTAAGTTGCCTGTTGTTTATGTTGATTGCAGAAATCGTTATCCTCCCAATTTTTGCAATTCTTTTTAATCTGTCTCCCTTTCAACCTATCCTGATGCTTGTGATCTTTATGGCTACTCTTGGATTTGCATCAGTGGGTACTTTGTTTTCATCGTTGGCGATGAACACAAAATCTCGTGAAATAATGCTGCCTATGCTATTTATCCCTATAGTTGTTCCTATTATAATTGCTGCTGTTGTCGGTACTGACGTGGCTCTTAGAGGTGGGGGTTGGCAGGAAGTTTCGAAGTGGATTCAGCTTATGTTGGTATTTGATGTTATAGCTGTTGTATTCTGCGCCTTTGGCTTTGAATATGTTACTGAAGACTAATCTGATATTTAAATAAACTAAATAGAGGTCCTTACTGTATGGATAGATACGAAGTCTTAAAACGAATTTTTCTCTTAACAAGTGCTTTACTGATGCTGGCAGTCATCTATCTGGTATTTATATGGGTTCCGACTGAAAAAAACCTTGGCGTTTCGCAACGTATATTCTATATACACGTGCCAGTTGCATGGGTGGGATTTCTTGCGTTTCTTTTTGTTTTGATAGGAAGTGTGGGCTATTTGCTGAAACGCTCTCGTGGCTGGGATCAGTTGGCTTATTCCGCAGCAGAAATAGGAGTGATTTTCACGACTCTTATGCTTGTGACGGGTATTTTGTGGGCCAAGCCGGTGTGGGGAGTTTGGTGGACTTGGGATCCGAGGTTAACAACCACACTAATTTTATGGTTGATATATGTTGCCTATCTCATGCTGAGATCCTACGGGCCTAAAGGTGATAAGGGGGCTAGGTATGCCTCTATCCTGGGGATAGCAGGTTTTATAGACGTACCTATTGTTTACTTGTCTATTTACTGGTGGAGAACAGTTCATCCGCAAGCTTTGATTGGGCCTGCTGCTAGTGGAGAGTTGGACTCTCAGATGTTCATGGTTTTCATGATATCTACCGTTACATTCACTATCTTTTTTATTTACCTTCTTATGGAAAGGATGTCATTGAGGAAGAGCGAAGACACTTTGGAAGATATAAATGCCTATGTAGGGAGAATGTCTTTCGACTAGAGTAATAAATAGGAGTTGATATGACTAGGTTTAGGTTATTCAGAGGTCTGATAATTGTTGGTATAATAT
>CAYVMY010000015.1:12617-19131 GCA_964452695.1 uncultured Dehalococcoidia bacterium | reverse complement strand
CACCCGTTTTTGGGCAAGAAGCCAGCGTTTCGGATAGTGTACAGCCGGAAGCCAATTTACCTTTCTTGTTCGGGGCATATACTATTGCTTGGTTGGTCTTCTTTGTGTACGTTTTTTATATGTCCAAGAAGAACCAAGAACTTCGCGCCGAGATTCGAAATCTTAGAGACAAACTTGCTGGTGAGTGAGATATTGGTTAGATTACAGGATAGAACTGATAAATATGGTCTTTGTCTTATCAAACAGGCCAATCAGTAGAATTTAAGGAGATGAAAATGTCTCAGGATATTAACACTTCAGACTTGATTCCCGTCGTAGTATGGTATGACTACATTTGACCATGGTGCTACGTCGGACTGGCTAGGTTAGACCAGCTCAAAGAAGAATTTGCGATCGATATAGAATACAAAACTTTCTATCTCAGACCTGATATACCTGCGGAAGGTATGGTACGTGAAAATCGGGGTGGCGATGAACCTGGATCGTTGGTAACCGGGCATCTGGGTGATGCTGCTGCTGAGGCCAACTTAGTTATGCGTAGAGCTCCCAAAACCCCTAACTCAAAGCTCTCTTTCGAAGCTTCTGAATTTGCCAAAGATAAAGGTGTGTTCGAGCCTTTCCATAAGGCTTGCTATAAGCTCTTCTGGGAAGAAGGAGTTGATCTGGGAGATATTTCCGTACTTCAGGATATCGGTAGGCAAGTTGGTTTGGACCCAGATGAGATGAAAAATCGCTTGGATACCGGACATTATACAGAACAGGCAGAAAATCAATATAGGGAAGCCTTGGCTATTGGTGTACGTGGTATCCCATCCTTTATAATGGGGCGTTATTTCTTCTCTGGAGCTCAGCCTTACGGCTTTTTCCGTCAGGTAGCTGAACGTATCCAAAGGGAAGCCAGGGAGGGTCTTTAGAGATCTACATTGATGGAATAGGACTTGGACCAGGTGGTTTAATGACTGAAGTGTCGTACCTTTAGGATCCATAATAGGCACGAATAACAATGTGGAAGGTGTCAAACCTTGGAGGAAGGCCGGATGGCAAATTATATGGTTATGGCTGCTATGAAAGGTGAGTTTCTGGCACGGAGTGGGAATGTCTACGAGAATTTTCAAATGCTCGGTTACGTTGAGGCATCAAGTCCGTTTGATGCAGTTAAGAATTTTTTTGAATTTCCACAGTTCCCTATAGACTGGGGTGACGTCACCTACATGTGGGCGGAATCTCTTGAAACGGACGACAATAATGGGCATTATGGGGAATTCGATCGTATATATCTAGAAAGCCTAACGCACTCTTCAGGAAGAGAGTGATATAAGCTAGGGGATTAAGTCTCTATAGCGATTGTATAGTTTGGATTTTGGAACAAAATAGCCCCTGAAATTTCAGGGGCTATTTTAATTTAGTCTGGCGACCCGGATGGGATTTGAACCCACGATCTTCGCCTTGACAGGGCGATGTGTTAAAACCAGACTACACCACCGGGCCTTAGTCTTAAGCGGGCACACTGCCCGCCTTTCAAAATGTTCAGGCGACCCCATTGAATCCGATGGTTACATTGTCTCCATCTACCACAATTGGGGTGCTTCTTTGCCCACCAGTAAGCTTCTCTACGTCTTTCCAAGCACCTGGATTGACGCTGAGGTCAATTTCTCTGTATTGGATTCCGCTTTTTATCAGCTCGTCTCTTGCCAAAGTGGAAGAACCACAGTCGGGATGAGTGTATATCAGCACAGAACCTTGCAAATATTGGCCTCCAGATCCAACTCCGTTTCCTAAAACTGTACCGTGGTATTTTAGCCGAAGCTCATTTGTTTTGCAAAGAGCTATAGTTTAATCAATTGGATTTTTATTTATTCAAGACAGGGCCTTAATAAACCATTAGTTTCATAATTGACGTTCGTGTTGAGACAGAAAGTTTTGAAGTTGCGAATCAGAAATGAGTTTAGGTCACGTACTATTTTAATGTGGGTGGAAATCCTTAGGAGTAATTGTATCTGGGTTCCTAAGCGAACTCATTATTTCTTCTTGCCAATCTTCATTTTTCTCAGCCCAGGCGCGAATAAGCCCAAAAGACCCAGCAAGCATCATGTCTCCGTGTGGAGTAGCAAAATAAGGATTAATATGTGATCCTTCCAGCATCCTCCTCATAGGGCCGGTCACGGAGATAAATTCCAGCATCTGGCCGCTTCCAATAACAATTGACCCGTGTCCTTGGTTCTCCCAGACCTCGTCATTGTCTATGTCACCGGTTACTAGATCTTTCAGGTATGATTCCAATCAAGTTTTATTCAGAATGAGCGTGTGGTGCTCAAATATACCTTGGATTATTTCTCCTCGTAGGTAAAAAGCCAAGGTATGTTCGTTGCCAATATTTGCTACAACTTTATATTCTTGAGCGGCTACAACCTTGTCTTCCAGAGCTCCCAATACTGCTGCCTCAGCGGTATCCATGAGAAGAATTGGAGTGTCAGGGTCTGTGACTTTAACGACAGATAGCATTCTGGTCATGTAATCTGGTATTTCCTCCGGGAGATAGGAAAAAGAGTTTATCCTCCTTTCCCCGTGCTGAACTTGATCTCTTAGGTGATCGAACCTGAATTTTCTGTCCGAATACCCCGGAGGTGCGTTACCATGATCAAAGACCGCTACGGCCAAAGCGTCCCAATCCGGTTCGACACCAAATGCAGCAATGCTCTGACGTATCATTTTGAGATCAAGATCTCTTAAATCTACGGTAGTGACTCCATTCATCGAATATATGTCGGCCTCATCAAGAAGAGTCACTCCCATATCTCTTACGATTTCCATATCATCGTCGAATGTCGTTGCCGCGCTTATGGTGGCATAAACCGGCAATTTAGCCTTCAAATGTTGGCGGAGAGCTTGGGTAACCGGGCCTCCTCCCATGTTTACACCTGTTATAGCTAAAGGCATTCGAGAGTGTGTTGCTTTCGTGATTCTTTGGGATGCTATGACCGTAGGGGCTGGCATCACCATCTTGATTGAATTTTCTATAGTTTTTTGAGAGTCAAAGAATAGTATATCCTGAGTTCCTGTTCCTATGTCGATTGCTAATATTTTCATGTGGAATCTCTCGATCGTTTTGCAGAGTAGATAGTACTAGAAAGAGGGCCTTTCAACCCAATTGTTCCTAGAATTGGTTGTTTATAACTGGGGCAACTGAGTATGCCAAGAGGTTGTTTGTTGATAGTAGTTTGCTACTTTCGCTAGCATTGCATCAGAAAATGGCTTGGATGCTAGTTGGAGACCAACTGGCATACCCTCATCAGTGAATCCACAAGGTAATGATATTGCTGGAAATCCTATGGTACTGAAGATTCGTGTTATCCTGAGCAATGCCTCTCTAGTTGTGACCCATTTGTCGTTGATTTGTACCCATGCGTCAGTTAGGTTTGGTGCTCCTATAGATACAGTAGGTGTAGCGATAACGTCGACTGCATCCAATAGAGACAACATGTTCTTTATACAGTCGTCGCGTACTCTCTGAGCTTGTAGATATGATTCCGCGGAAATGAAAAGCCCAACCTCTATTCTTCGGCGTATCGTAGGGTCATATTTGTTCCCTTGTGGGATAACCTTGTTACTATGATAGGCTGCGGCCTCAGAAGTTTGAACAATGCTTCCTGCGGCATTACATAATTCTAGAAATGGGATGGATATCTCTATGACTTCCGCTCCGATGGATTCCATATGTGCCATTGAGTTCCAAAAAGCCCGTTTAACGTCTGGATCTATGACTTCCCATATGAAATCTTTGGGAATGCCTATTCGGAGTTTCTTGGGAGGTATATCCAAGTCACGTGTGTAGTCTTGGCCTTTAGTTTTGGCCGACCCTGGATCTCTTTCGTCGTATCCGGCCAAAATATTTAAGGCCAGCGCCCCATCATGTACTGTTCTGGCTAGCACACCTACGTGATCCATGGACCATGAAAGTGGAGTTACTCCAAATCTGCTGATTAGGCCGAACGTAGGTTTAATACCTGTAATGCCACAAAGGGCAGCTGGGAGTCTAACCGAGCCTCCAGTGTCGGTTCCTAAGGCTATGGGGGCTTCTTGGCTTGCGACCGATACGCCAGAACCACTACTCGAGCCCCCGGCGGTTTTGGAGAAGTTCCAGGGGTTCTTTGATGGTCCGTAGTGATGGTTTCGACTGGTTCCGTTGAATGCGAATTCAGACATGTGTAACTTGCCCAAGCAATAACTACCCGCTTTTTGAAAACTAGCTACAGCTGCAGAGTCTTCTTTGGGGACGAAGTTTGCTTCCAATATAGAACCCGATGAAGTTGGTATGTCTTTGGTCCAGAATAGATCCTTTACCCCGATTGGAATGCCATGCATAGGGCCTCTGTAGTCACCTGCAATTATCTCCTTTTCTGCTATTTTGGCTTTTTCCATAGCATAAGAGTCAAGTCTGGAGATAAAAGCGTTCAATGCAGGTTCTAGTCGCTCGATGCGCTTCAAGTATGCATCGAGCAGATCTACAGGTGATATGGTTTTCTTGGCTATATGCGAAGCAGCCTCTACCACTGTAAGTCTGGTTAATTCTTCAGAGTCCATCTCTATTGCCTATCGTTGTAGTCAACGAGCTCGGTCATAGAACCCAAGCTAACATGATTGGTTTCAGATTTTGCGACTAGGTTAATTCTCTCAAACATTGCCTGGACTTCTGGGTACAGCTCTTGGAGATGCGTTTCCTGGGACATGTCCAGACCAATCTGTTTTGATAGTACTAGAAAGGTTTCGAAGTCTATCTGTATGTTTCTGTACAAAGTTCTCCAGTGCGTTCTGGCAGCTAATTGGACCTTTGAATTGCTTGGTCTATTCGCCGCGTGTAACTTACCTCTACATCAACTATGTGTTGTAGCACTTGGCGCGGAGACCACTCTCCCTCTGGTGCCTTATCGAAATTTTCGTCAGAAATGCTTACAAGCAATCCCTCGAGTTTCCCCCTAGCCTCCTGCAGTGTGGTAATTATCATCTCTGCTTCATTTGCAGATATATCCAGTTGTTTAAGTGTCTTGATCATGTGAACGGTGTGATCTAGTTCGTGTGTCACAAGGCGGTAGAAAACATTACGGACTGGCATTTCTTGTTGATCCCACTTAGCTATGATTTCCATTTGATCCTCGGTAATTGATCTTAGTTTTTCATTCATAGCGTCATGCTGCAGCCGCATGTCGGCCCTGAAATCTTCAACTGCTGACATTAAGACACCTCCTGTTTACGCGAAATTAGTTTTGACCAGTGATCTGTCTTGGAAATTATCAACAAGTGGCTTATAAAGTCAACACTGTTGATATATCAGCTACTTATCTTTTGCCATGCATGTATAACTTTTAGGTCACGCTCGAAAGCTAGTGGAGGTAGATTATCTATAGGGAAAAATCCTAAATCCAGTACTTCTTCACCTGCCGATGGCTTCCCGCCAACTATTTTTCCTTCATATGCTATAAGAACAACCGGGTGTCTTTCCTCAGAGAATACACCTATCAGTTTTGATACAGTGATATCCAACGTTGTTTCCTCACGAACTTCACGCTCTGCAGCAGCCTCCACTATTTCACCTCTGTCCACATATCCACCAGGAAAACTCCAAAGTCCCATACCTGGTTGAATGCCCCTACGTACCATCAGAACCTCACCGTTTGTTTCAATTATTGTTGTAGCGACTACCTTGGGGTCCTGATATACTACGTTTCCACATTTAGAGCAGACCGGTCGATCAATCAAACCTAAAGTGTGGGTTTGCATCACACCTCCACAACGAGAGCAAAACTTGTTTTCTTCATTCACAATACGACAACTCCTTCCAGGGATCCTTAATTTTTGTTTGAGTCAACCAATACTGATATATCTATAGATTCTACTACGAGACGGTTTTTATATGCCTATGTTGCCAAGATGTGTGTTTAAATGTTTTGGTAAGAGTTTTTTCTCACCCTGTATTTCGGTACAATGTGATGCTAGAATAGATCACCCAAGGGAAGGACAGAATTTCATTGATAGACTTACGTAGTGACACTGTGACCCATCCGACTCAAGCTATGCTGGATGCAATGGTTAACGCAGAGCTTGGAGATGATGGTTGGGGTGATGATCCGACATTAAACCTGCTGCAAGAAACAGCGGCGGATTTGTTGGGTAAAGAATCAGCTGTTTTTGTTCCCAGTGGTACTATGGGTAACTTAGCCTCGGTTATGGCCCATTGCCAGCGTGGTGACGAGATGATAGTTGGTGATCAATCTCACCTTTATGTTTACGAATACGGCAGCCCATCTGCGTTGGGTGGGATATCAGTCAGACAAATCCCAGTTGAAGACAATGGAACATTGGATATCGATCTATTACAAGATTCTATCAGGCCGAACCTCACTAGATATCCTTCTACAAAGTTGATATGCCTTGAGAATACCCATAACAGGTGCAGTGGATCAGTCTTGACGCCTGAATACACAGATTCGATTGCAGATATAGCACATCGGTCCGGAGC
>CAYVMY010000015.1:9094-12607 GCA_964452695.1 uncultured Dehalococcoidia bacterium | reverse complement strand
CGGAATGCACTAGGTGGGGGTATGAGGCAGGTAGGGGTACTTGCATCTGCAGCGATGGTTGGACTTAATACAATGGTTGACAGATTGGCAGAAGACCATACCAATGCTAACAGATTAGCCAATGGGTTAAGTGAGATTAGCGGTGTGAGTATTGATTCGTCTCGAATACAGACCAACATAGTTATTTTTGATCTTGTCAACGGAGATGTTTCGAGTTTTCTCCAGGAGATTGGTACCCAGGGGTTGCTGGCATCACATCCTTACGGATCTAAGGTCCGTATGGTGACGCATTATGGAATCACTGCAGAAGATATAGATGAGGCTCTAGATATTATTGCGACTGTTTGTTCAAAGACCTAGACCTAGTTTTTTGTAGTTATGACATACGAATGAGCTTTGTAGTAAACTGGCAGCAATAGTATTTTTAGAACTAACTGAAGGAGTTGACTATGCCTAATATCAGTAGAGGTGCAGCCATAGTCGGAGTAGCAGAGTCTGATGAAATAGGATATCTGGATAATAGAAAATCGAGTCTGCAACTTCAATCTGAGGCTGCATATAATGCCTTGGAAGACGCTGGACTGAAGAAAGATGACGTAGATGGTATTTTCGCGGCCGGTAATACCTTAGGAGTGGCGGAGCACATGGGTATTAGGCCCAGGTTCACTGATGGTACAGCTGTTGGTGGTTCGTCTTTTGTTATTCATGCTGGCCATGCACTGGCTGCTGTAGCTGCTGGATACTGTGAAGTAGCCTTGGTGCCTCAAGGCGAAGCTGGCTACTCGCGCAGATATAATCCTGGAAGGGGGGCTATAAGCGACGGCACTCCCGGTGCTCAGTATGAGACAACATATGGCATAATGGGAGCTCCCATAAATTATTCTATGGCTTGTGCAAGGTATATGCATGAATTTGGCGAGGATAGGACAAGGCAGGCTATGGCAGAGGTGGCAGTGGCTACTAGGAAATGGGCTGCACTTAATCCTAAGGCATTGATACACGATCCTAAGGCAGAAATTCCATTGACGATGTCTTTCGATGACTACCATAACTCTAGGTGGATATCCTGGCCTTTTCATCTTCTTGACTGCTGCTTGGTTACGGATGCGGCGGGTGCTTATATAATAACTACTCCTGAGAGGGCTCGCGACCTTAAGAAACCTCCGGTTTGGATACTTGGTGCTGGTGAAGGTCACGACCATGGCATTATGAGTCAAATGCCTAGTTTGACATCTCTTGTTGCAAGAGATACTGGCCCGAAAGCTTTCGAGATGGCAGGAGTTACACACAAGGACTTCGATTTGGCCATGATTTATGACTCTTTCACTTACACAGTTCTTCTTACCTTGGAAAGCCTAGGTTTCTGTGGGCGTGGTGAATCAGCGGACTTTGTAAAAGATCAGAAGACGGCCCCTGGGGGTGGTTTTCCCATGAATACAGCTGGGGGAGGGCTTTCTTACACACATCCTGGGATGTATGGCATGTTTCTAATAATAGAGGCAGTACGTCAGCTACGTGGTGAGTGCGGAGACAGACAAATTCACGATTGTAAACTTACGTTTTGTCACGGCACAGGTGGAGAATTGGCCTCAGGTGGGACTGTAGTGTTGGCTAGAGATTAAGAAAATTTTCACTTATTGCAGGAGATTACAATGACGCAACAAACAAATGTTCCAAAACCAATTCCTGTACCTTCTCACGAATCAGCTTTCTATTGGGACAAATGCAAGCAACAGGAGCTCTGGGTGAGAAAATGTAATGAGTGTGACATAACTTATTTTTACCCAAGGGATCTGTGCCCCAACTGTTTTTCCAGAGATACTGAGTGGATTAAATGCTCTGGTCGTGGCACTCTACATACCTTTGGGATAGTGGTTCGACCTCCTCACAGGGGGTGGGCAGAGGATGTTCCTTACGTAGTGTGTATGGTAGATCTAGAAGAAGGTTGCAGGATGCCATCGAATCTCGTAAATGTTGAGATTGATCTTAGTAATCCAGGAAAGAGCATCTGGGTCGGTATGGACGTTCATGTAGTTTGGGACCAGCGTGGTGACGATATGGTTATTCCTTTGTTTTCCCCATCCTAGTACTATACTACAAGCCATTGAACGATTTACTTGCCCCATCCACTATTTGTTTGGCTATGGCAAGTGATGCCGTTGCAGCAGGAGATGGAGCGTTCAATACATGGAACGCCCGTTCACTTTGAACTATGCTAAAGTCGTCTAGGAGTGTGCCGTTGCGATCAACTGCCTGAGCTCTGACCCCGGCTCCACCAGGTATTAGATCGGACTCCTGTATCTCTGGAATTAATTTTTGGAGAGCCATTGTAAAGGCTTCCTTGCTAATAGACCTCCAAAATTCCTCTAGTCCGGTTTTCCAATATCTCTTGGCTATAACCCAGAATCCAGGGTAGGCTAGAGTCTCAATAAGCTCTTTGATGTTTATATCACTATGACTGTATCCTTCCCTTGCATATGCCAAGACTGCATTGGGTCCCGCTTCCACGCCACCTCCCATCATATGCGTAAAATGTACTCCGAGAAATGGGAATGCGGGATTTGGAACAGGGTATATTAGTGTTTTGACGAGGTGATGTTTCTCTGGCGCTATCTTGTAATATTCACCTCTGAATGGAACTATACGTACATCTACATTTGTCTCGATCTTGCTGGCAATTACGTCCGAGTAAAGACCTGCGCAATTGATTAGGTAGTCCGCATGTATGTCTCCTTGATCTGTCTCGATGTGTATTTGCTTCTCGGATTGACCAATGTCCAATACTTTAGTTTCTGTCAGTATGTTTACGCCATTTTTTCTCGCTACTTTTGCATATGCATGAGCGACCTCTGTGTAATCTATAATCCCGGTTTTCGGGCACAAAAGGGCTTGTATTCCGGCAGCGTGTGGTTCTATCTCGCGAAGACGCTCTGGCCCGATTCTTTCCAGTCCTTCTACGCCGTTTGCGGTTCCTCTTTCGTGCAGTGTGTTGAGGGCTGCAATCTGGTCTTCTTCAGTTGCTACTACAACCTTGCCAATTAGGTCATATTTTATATCGTTCTCGTCACAAAAAGCCTTTAATGCTTGAGAACCTGCGACGCACGTGGTAGCTTTGTGTGAGCCTGGCTTGTAGTACAATCCGGAGTGTATCACTCCGCTGTTGTGGCCCGTCTGGTGAGAAGCTAATTCCTTTTCCTTTTCTATGACGCATATGGTCAACCTTGGATTACTTTCTGAGAGTTCTTTGGCTGTGGCTAATCCTAGAATTCCTCCCCCTATTATTGCGATGTCATATTTGCTCTGGCCCATTTTTCTCTCCTCCACGTCTAACATTTATATTACAGGAGGTTGCAATATTATGAATATGTCGGTGTGTTTTTTCTGTGGAATTTTCTTGGCTGCCAATTCCTTGTTCAAGTTTATAGTACATGAGATTTGATAACGACGCACGTGCTGTTCGCATGGCAATGATAAAAGATATCGAAATTGCTCAACCTGAGCACTTACACTACC
>CAYVMY010000015.1:0-9084 GCA_964452695.1 uncultured Dehalococcoidia bacterium | reverse complement strand
CAGACAAATTATTGCGGATGTGCTAATATATCAGAGCCTGCATCACATTAATAATGGGGAGTGATTGTTATGGAAAATCGAGCTGAATCCCAACCACTTTACGGAGTTCGCGTAGTAGATCTTTCAGAGGGAATTACTGGCCCATTTGCTACCAGGATGTTAGCCGGTTTTGGAGCTGACGTTATCAAGGTTGAGCGGCCGGGAGTAGGTGACTGGGGCCGCAAAATTGGCCCATTCCCAGGGGATACTCCACACCAAGAGAAGAGTGGCTTATTTCTATTCCTTAATAACAATAAGCGAGGTATTACTCTTGATTTGAAGAGTCCTGAGGGGATAGAGGAATTGAGGGAACTAGTTAGAGATGCAGATGTGTTAGTGGAAAGCTTTAAACCTGGAGTCATGGAAAGATTGGGGATTGGCTACGAGTCTTTAAAGGAAATTAACCCCGACCTGATAATGACTTCGGTAAGCAACTTTGGACAAACTGGTCCCTATCGAGATTACGAGGCTACAGAATTGGTATTTTTTGGCATGGGTGGTCGTATGACTCCATCCGGTTTGCCTGATAGATATCCGTTAAAACTTGGAGGTAGTCATGTCCAATATCAGGCAGGAAGTGTTGCTGCTATGGCGACACTCTTTGCGTGGTATGGCAGGGAATATGGAGACATGGGTGGCCAGCAGGTAGATATTTCTATATTCGAGTCTCAAATGGGATCTATAAATGGTAGGCTGACATCCTTGCTGGGATATCAATACAATGGTGAGCGAGGGAAGAGGATGGAGGCCGGTGTGAGGGGAGGGTATCCATCCGGTATATACCAGTGCCAAGATGGATACGTAATGGTAACTGGAGGAGGAGCTCGCTGGCCTCTTTCCGTTAACATGTTGGGCATGCCTGAATTGCTTGAAGATCCTCGCTTTATAGACTCAGATGGTCAACCTAATATCTCTGGGAGAGAAGAATTCGAAAGAACTATCTGGACGCCTTGGTTGATGGAGCGCACTGGTCTACAAGTTATGGAGGAGTGCCAAGAATTTGAAATACCATCGGTACGTGTCAGTACTATGGATCAGGTGGTTACGGACAACCCTCAGTTTGAGGCAAGGGGTTACTTGAGAGAAATAGATCATCCGATTGCTGGGAAGTTTATACACCCCGGTCCTCCTATCTACAACGACCATGAGTGGTGGAGTGAAAGAAGGCCGGCACCTACGCTGGGTCAACACAACTCAGAGGTAATTGGAGATGGACGTGTCCCATGGGAGCCAACAGTTAATACTGCAAAAGACAAAAAGCAGGAGAAACGAGACAGTCAGCCCGCCAATGCTAGTCTATCTCAGAAAGGTGAAGTCAAATTTCCTCTTGATGGTATAAGGGCTATATGTTTCACCTTAGTATACGCAGGTCCTTATGGAGCTATGTTTCTGGCAGATATGGGTGCAGAAGCCATTCGTGTAGAACCGCTTCACTTTATGCCAATGGGAGGACGCGGCAACCCTCCAGTGAGAGTGACAAAAGAAGCAGCTGCTAGTGCACCTACGTCCCAGTATCCCGATAGAGATCCCGGTGAAAGGCCATGGAATAGGCTGGCAATGCCAAATGCCTATCTTCGAAACCTATACTCTATTAGTGGAGATATAAGCAACGACGAAGGTCGGGCAGCGTTCCGTAAACTTGTTGAACAAAGTGATATCCTCATTGAGAATAACGTTCCAGGGGCTATGGAAAGATTAGGTATTAGCTACGATGTGGTACGTCAGTGGAACCCGCGGTTAATTATGATTTCTTCTTGTGGATGTGGGCAGACTGGGCCATGGCGTAACTTCAGGGGGTATGGTAGCAATTTTGAGGCTCTAATGTGTGGGCACGCCACGGTCATGGGATATCCTGACATGGGCCCGGAAGGTTCCCCGGGGAGCGTTCCGTCAGATGCCGCAACGGGTGCCACCATAGCCATGGCAGCTATAATGGCCCTTCAACAAAGAGAAAAAACAGGGAAAGGTATGCATGTAGATATAGGTATGGGTGAGGTTTGGCTACCTTACCTAGCAGAGCAGTTTATGGATTATTCCATTAATGGTAGAGTGGCTGGCCCAAGTGGGAACAGGGATCATAATGGACATATGGTTCAAGGTGTATATCAGTGTAGTGGTGATGATGAATGGGTAGCTATATCTATTGCCAGCTTAGACCAATGGAAAGTACTTTGTCGTCTTATGGATAGGATGGATTTGATAGATGACGCCAGGTTCACAGGCATGGATAAACTTATGGCAAATCACGATGAGGTAGACGAAATTATTGCAAATTGGACCGTCGATAAAGACCCAATAAAAACGTTTCACCTGTTGCAGTCTGAAGGAATAGCTGCCGGGCCGCTACTTCATGAGGCCCATGCTTATCAGGATCCTCACCTTAAGGAGCGAGAATTCTTCGTGGAAATGACACACGCAGAAACAGGGACGCATCTATATCCCACAGCAGCCTTTAAGATGTCCAAGGTGCCTTTCACGGTCAAAAAGCCACCCGTGAGGCTGGGAGAAGATAATGACTACGTGTATCGTGAAGTTATGCAGCTTAGCGAGGAAGAATACGACCGCCTCAAGGAGCTTGGTCAGATAGGAATGGATCTGCATCCTAATGTACGCTAGTCCTAGTAGTTAAGGATGTTTTCATTGGGCCACAAAAATTACTAGACTTGGGACAGGGATATGATTCCCAGTCCTCTGGTTCATCGACAGTGCGATCTGCTGTAACGCTTCTTCGTACTCTGATGCTGGACTCGGTAGATGCCCATTACCTAACTAAGGGGGATTAATGAACCAGTATTCTGAATTTCAGCCTCTATCTGGCATACGTGTGGTGGATCTTACACATGGGGTATCAGGTCCGTATTGTACAAAACTTCTGGCAGATTTTGGTGCGGATGTGATAAAGGTCGAACGACCAAATACCGGTGATTATGCCCGGAATCTTGGTCCATTTCCGGAGGATATACCGCACTTAGAAAAAAGTGGTCTTTTCTTGTTTCTGAATACCAACAAACGTAGTATGGTTTTGGATTTGAAGTTACACGAAGATATGTTGGTGTTAAAGGACCTGATCAAAGGTGCTGATGTACTAGTTGAGAGTTTTCGTCCTGGAGAGATGGAAAAATTAGGCTTGGGGATCCAGGCTTTAAGAGAAATTAATCAGGATTTAATAATTACCTCTCTGAGTAATTTTGGGCAGACGGGTCCATACAGGGATTACATTGCATCCGATCTGGTTTTTTATGCCATGGGTGGCAATATGACGCGCCTTGGCCTCCCCGAGAGGTACCCATTGCAACTTGCCGATTATCATGTTCAATACCAGGCAGGTAATGTTGCTGCTATGTCAACATTATTTTCTTGGTATGGCAGAACTTATAGTGGATTGGGTGGACAGGAGGTTGACGTATCTATATTTGAGACTCAGGCAGGCTCAATAAATGGCAGTATGTCATCATATGTTGGATATCAATACAACGGAGAACGTCCCTTGAGAATTTCCTCTGGAGGCATGGTAGGTCTTCCAGGAAACGGATATTTCCCATGTTTGGACGGTTATATAGGTATCAGCGCAGCGTTTGCAAGATGGCCAAATGTTGTTGCTATGTTGGGCATGCCAGAGTTACTTGACGACCCTAGGTTTAGTACTCGTGAAGCCCAATCAGACCCGGATAATAAAGAGGAGTTCGAGAGTACGATATGGTTGCCGTGGGTTTTGGAACGTACTAAAGAACAAATTGTGAAAGAGGCACAGGATAATGAAATAATTTGCGGCCTTATTAATACTATAGATGAGGCAATGGATAACAATCCCCAAGCTGATTTCAGGGAATATTTTGTAGATATTGATAGGGAGATAGTAGGTAAGCTTCGCTATCCAGGGGCTCCAATTCATTCTCCGCGTGGTTGGTGGCAAATTAACAGCCCAGCTCCCCTTTTAGGAGAGCACAACAAAGAAATACTTGAAGCTGGGTGGAGAAGTGAGAAGGCAAATAGTTCGTCTAATCTCATTTCTAGCTCTGGCTCAACTAAGAAATTGCCGCTAGAAGGTATTCGAGTTCTTGATATTACACTGGCATTGGCTGGTCCATATGCGGCGATGTTCCTAGCGGATATGGGGGCGGAAATTATAAGGCTGGAACCTAGAAGTTTTATACCATTAGGTGGAAGGGGACAGAGCGCCAGGCCAGATCCGGAACTGGAAAAGAATGCACTTACATCACTTTATCCAGATAGGGACCCAGGTAATAGGCCATGGAATAGGAGTTCTGGTTTCAATACCATGGCAAGAAATAAACGTTCTATTACGGTGGAGCTAGCTACCGAGGAAGGTAGAGATATTGTCCGCAGGTTAGTTGAAGTCAGTGATATATTCTTGTTGAATAGTGCTCCAGGTGCGATGGATCGACTTGGCCTAGGTTACGATGTACTAAAGAAATGGAATCCTCGTTTAAGTATGATTTCGATATCAGGCCCGGGTCAAACTGGCCCTTGGGGGAGATATCGTGGGTGGGGCTATATATTTGAAGCTCTGTATGGTTACGGTTCCATTATAGGTTATCCGGACATGGATGCAGATGGTATTCCGGTGAGTGTGCCCTCAGATCCTACTACGGGTGTGACTGCAGCATACGCTGCTATTATGGCGCTCCATCAGAGAGAAGAGACGGGAGAAGGGTGTTTCGTGGATACTGCACTTGGTGAAACTTATGCCTCTACTATGGCTGAACATTATATGGATTATGAGATGAATGGAAGGGTTGCTGAGAAGCTAGGTAACAGGCATAGATGGCGTGTTCAAGGAGTCTATCGCTGCACAGGTGAGGATGAATGGATTGCTATATCACTTGGAAGCATAGGGCAGTGGCATTCTTTGTGTGAGGTGATGGGTCGTGCGGATCTTCTTGATGATGATCGTTACCTGAATATGGAGAGCCTGCGTGAGAACCAAGATAACGTGGATGGAATTATTGAGGAATGGACTAGCCAATTTGATAACTACGAATTATTCCATCGGCTGCAAGATGTGAAAGTTACGGCTGGCCCTGTTATGCATCCTGCTTTAGCATTTGAGGATCCTCATTTGAAGCAGAGGGATTTCTTCACTTCTGTTACAGCACCAGAAGTGGGTACACACTTGTATCCGACAACCGTTTTCAAGATGTCTAAAATTCCGTTTTCGGTGAGGAAGCCGCCAGTGAGATTAGGTGAAGATAACGATTATGTTTATCGTGAGGTGCTAGGCCTCAGCGATGAGGAATATAGAGATTTGGATGCAAAGGGACATATAGGTATGGATTATCTGCCGCATGTCAAATAGGCATTAGGGAATATTCGTCCTTCTTATTTTGACCATTTCTAGATTTTGTTTACTATGGAAATGCAGGCAGCATGTGGAAACCCAGAAAGCGTGTGAGGATAATGATAAGCGTAACTGAAGAAGCAAAGAGAGAACTTAAACGTATCATTGAAAATCGTGCTATTGAGCATGGGAAATTTCTTAGACTTGCTATTCCCCCAGTTTGGACTGGTGTCGGGGATTTCGGAATAGTGATAGATGAACAAAGGCCCGAAGATACAGCAATAACATTTGGAGACCAGAAAGTTTTGTTGATAGAACACGGTGTATCGCAAGGAATGTCTTCAGGGATACTTGATTTCAAGGAATCTCCAGATGGATTCAGATTCACCCTTGATGTTTATTAATGGTGAAATAAGGGCTAGATTGGAGATTAGCGCGTTATGGTTGGTCAGGCTTGATATGATTATTTTATCGCATAGGTTAGATACTACCTCTGGATTACCATAAGTTGTACAATAGGGTTGGTTTCGAATCGTCCCTACGTTTCGCTAATTGTCGATTTGTTTTTTTGTTTATACTGGGAAGTAAATAAATTTGATGGCGGGAGGTAAATATGCCAGAAGTTTGGATACCCCCAAAGATGCAGGAACTCACAGGAGGGAAACAGCAGGTTCAAGTTGAAGGGTCTACCATGCGCCAGGTTGTAAATAACTTGGAAAAAGAATTTCCAGGTATGAAGGAAGTATTGTGTGAAGACGATGAGATATTTCCGGGTATAGCTATTGTTATAGATGGAGAGACTGCTAATTTGGGTTTGCTGGAGAAAGTCCAGGAGAATAGTGAGATACACTTTCTTCCTGCCATATCTGGTGGATAGTAGCGGTGTTTAATACTAATTGGGACACTTATGGGCAGCCATCCTTGTTGGCTACTCTGTGTCTTAGATAGGATACATTCTATGCGTATTAAGGAGGGTAAGTAATGGGAACGAGCAAAGTAACTCAGCCATTGGATGGAGTGAGGGTGGTGGATTTATCTCAGGGTATATCGGGTCCTTATTGTACCAAGCTTTTGGCTGATTTTGGGGCAGATGTAGTAAAGGTAGAGAAGCCAGGGACGGGTGATTATGCGCGTCAGATGGGGCCATTTCCTGGTGATATTCCGCATGATGAGAAGAGTGGTCTTTTCTTACATTTAAACACGAACAAGCGGAGTGTAGTTGTAGATTTAAAGAGTGATGGAGGGGTTGAGTTAGTAAAGGAGTTAGTGAGGGGTGCTGATGTATTGGTGGAGAATTTTCGTCCTGGAGTGATGGAGGGTTTGGGGTTAGGTTATGCGACGTTAGAGAAGATAAATCCCAATTTGGTTATGACATCTATATCCAATTTTGGTCAGACTGGTCCATACAGGGATTATCTTGCTTCTGAGCTTACCCTTTTCTCTATGGGCGGTAGAATGAGCACCTCTGGTTTTCCTGATAGATTTCCCTTAAGGCTTGGTGGGAACCATGTTCAGTATCAGGCTGGTAATGTGGGTGCTATGACCACTTTATTTGCTCTTCAGGGTAGAGATCATAAGGAGATGGGTGGTCAGCATATAGATATCTCTATATTTGAGACTCAGACAGGATCCTTCAATGTACGTATGCCAAGTCTTTTGCAATATGCCTACACAGGTGAGCGCGGTAAACGTTTGGGATCGGTGAGGATTGGATATCCTGCTGGCTTTTATCCGTGTCAGGATGGATACGTTAGTGTACAAGGAGGTTCGGCATTTTTCCCACGTACAGTCGCTATGCTTCTGGATAGCGGTGTACCATCTGAACTGGTTGAAGATCCAAGATTCGCTCCTCCAATGGGGCAATTAGATCTTGATGCAAAGGAAGAATTCGAAGGAACTATTTGGTTACCGTTTGTGTTAGAGAGAACCAAAGATGAGCTGTCAGAATTATGTCAATCTTGGGAAGTACCATGTACCCCAATTAGCGGGATTGATGACGTAATGAACAGTAGCCCCCAATTTGAAGCGAGGAAATACTGGACTACTATTGAGCATCCCGAAGCGGGAAGTGTGCGCCATTCTGGGGCTCCGATATTTAACACACATGGTTGGTGGGATATCAAGAGGCCATCACCTCTTCTTGGTCAGCATGGCGACGATGTTTTGCAGGGGGATCTGGGCTATTCCAGGGAGGATGCCGATCGTATTGGTAAGGGAGATGCCACAGAGAGGAGTGCGAAGCCTTCGCCTTCACCTGTCTCTACGAGGTCTGGCTGGGGTGGAGAAGTGAAACTCCCTCTGGAAGGTGTAAGGGTTTTGGATATTACCCTGGTATTCCAGGGGCCATACGGCACTATGTTCCTTGCGGATATGGGTGCTGACGTGATTCGTGTGGAGTCTCTTAATGTATTCCCTTCCACTACTCGTGGTGCTTCTGCAAGACCTACCAAAGAAGCAGAGGCTGCAGCACCCACTTCCAGATATCCCAATCGTGATCCTGGTCCAAGGCCGTGGAATCGTGCGGCTATGTTCAATGCGCATGCCAGGAATAAGCGGTCTATGACGGTAGATATCACCAAACCTGAGGGTAAGGAGATATTCCGTAAGATGGTAGAGGTGAGTGATATATTCATTGAGAATAATGCGCCAGGTTCGGTAGAGCGTTTGGGGATAGATTACGATTCAATAAGTAAATGGAACCCGCGTATAATAATGATTTCATCTGCTGGCATGGGTCATACAGGTCCATGGAAATCCTTCAGAGGTTACGGCGTACAATTTGAAGCTTTATATGGCCATGCTTCAGTCACGGGTTATTCAGATATGGATCCTGAAGGTGCTCCTGCTTCAATTGCCTCAGATGCTACTTCTGGAGTTACTATTGTAAATGCTGCGATGATGGCTTTGAGGCAGCGTGAGAAGACAGGTAGGGGTATGTATATAGACCTTTCTATGGGCGAGAATTTTGTTCCTCATTTAGGGGAGCTTTTCATGGATTATGAGTTTAATGGTCGTGTGGCCGGTCCTTTGGATAACAGGGATCATATGGGTATTATGGTTCAGGGGTTGTATCCATGTGCAGGGGATGATGAGTGGATAGCAATCACTATTGGCAGCATAGAGGATTGGCATGCTCTTTGTGGCGTTATGGGTAAGCAGGATTTGATTAAGGATGGTAAGTTTGCTGACATGGATGGATTGAGGTCTAGTCATGATGAGGTTGATCAGATTATAGGGTCATGGACAGTAGACAAGGATCCTATAGAGTTATTCCATCTTCTCCAGGGGGAGAAAATCATTGCTGGTCCTGTGATGCATGAGCCGCACATTTTTGCTGATCCTCATTTGAAGGAGAGGGGTTTCTTCGTTCCTATTACAAACCCTGAAGTTGGTACGCACTTGCACCCCACGACAGCCTTTAAGATGTCACGTATACCGTTTTCTGTCAGGAAGCCACCAGTGAGGCTTGGTGAGGATAATGAATACGTTTACAAGGAATTATTGCAATTGAGTGATGAGGAATATGAAAACCTTGTATCACTTGGTCATATTGGTATGGACTACGCTCCTCATATAATCTAGGTTTGGACAGTGTGAAATGAGTGATAGTGTAGTGGTAATGAATATCCTTGCCCAGTATGACTAGGAGATTCAATATATTCTGAGTTTCAATGCAGGATAGTACCGATTTTAAGGTTATGTTATCTTGACGTGGAATAGGTGGTTACGTATACTGTTTTTTTCGT
>CAYVMY010000014.1:19421-21642 GCA_964452695.1 uncultured Dehalococcoidia bacterium | reverse complement strand
CACCGACGCTAACCGTGTCCAAGATAGCATAGGGATTAAGGCTCCCTGTTCTACCTACGTTTATCCCGATATCCAACAACTGAGTTACAGCCTTATCAGCCGGAAATTTATATGCAATGGCCCATCTAGGTTCTCGTCCCGCGCTACCTAGGGTTTGCTGGAAGGCCAGATTATTTACTTTTATCACAATGCCATCTGTATCGTAGTCCAGCTGATTCCTTTCTTCTATCCATTTTTCGCAGTATGCTTCCACCTCAGAAACGTCTTTGCACAACACAGAGTGAGGGTTGGTTTTGAATCCGAGCGACTTGAGATAGCTCATGATGTCCCAGTGGTTTTCTGGCAATGATTCCCTTTCAGAATAACCCAAGGCATAGACGAATACGTCTAGGGGTCTGTTAGCTGATATTCTGGGGTCTAGTTGACGGAGGGATCCCGATGCGGAATTTCTGGGGTTCGCGAATGGAGGGTGTCCTTCTGAGATACGTTGAGAGTTCAATTTTTCGAAGGAGGATTTCGGGAAATAGACTTCACCACGTACTTCGAACAGTCCCTGCACAATAGGTTTAACTGAAAGAGGTATGGAACGGATAGTACGGATATTTTGAGTGACGTCCTCACCTACGTATCCATTGCCACGGGTTGCACCTCTTGCAAGTACCCCATTCTGGTAGGTTAATGCAACTGCTAGGCCGTCTATTTTTAATTCACACACCATGTCAAATTGGGATTGCCCAAGAAGGTTCTTAACTCTCGAATGCCAACTTCGTAAAGCCTGAGGGTCAAAAGCATTGCCGAGGCTCAAAAGGGGTATATAGTGTTCTACGGTACCGAAAGTTAAAACAGGGTTTGCACCTACTCTCTGAGTAGGTGATTGTGGATTTATTAGTTCAGGATATTGTGCTTCAATTGCGCTTAAACTTGCCAAAAGAGTGTCGTATTCTGCATCGCTTATCCCAGGTTGCTCAAGTACGTAGTAAAGATGATTGTGATGATCGATCTCTTTTCTGATTTGATCCACTATTTCGCTTGGGTTGGGGTTATTCACCGTGGTGACCGCGTCTTCTCCTGGAAACGATCTTTGGCGTTGACACCAGGTGTTTATATTTGGATACCATATTACCCTGTAACGACGATATATGTGGCTTCGCAGGACTTATCATAATAAGGTTCGTTAGGCTTTATTCGGAGACTATTCGACTTTGTTTAGAACCAGACCTGTAGGAAGTTTGGGACTGAAATAAGTGGATTTTATAGGCATTCTTTTGCCCGATTTTATGACTTGCTCAAACACATCCAAATTTACTGGAGGTAGTAATAGCCCCAATTGGCATCTACCGTTGCCGACGTTTTCAAGCACCTCAGTTGCCTCATGGGTAAATGTTAATTGACCTTTTTCTACCAGCGTTTCTTGGGATCCTAATATAGGCTCCAGTATGGTTTGAGACAAGAACCAGCTATGGCACTTTTCAAGCGGAGAGGTTGGGGCAAACGATTTTTTCAGTGTGGCAACTTGGAACGAAGGTCCGGGGTGAGTCATGATACCAAAGTTCATTTGGTGGGAAACAGATTGGCTAGGGTCTGATTGGAAGGAGTTAATCAATCCATGAATTCTCTCTGGATCACCAGGTTGATCTAAGACGTCAAAAAACTCATGGAATCTTTCGAGGATGCTATCTCGTATTTCTGTGGAAATGCCGTGAAGCATCCTGTGGTAAGGAAGCACAATGAGACCGGGGTCTTCAATGTCCAGAAGGGACATCATCACAAAATTATGATTTCCTTCTGGAGACAAGCCAGGATCTTTTGTGTCTCGGTATCTGAGTGCTGTTTCGTACCTATGATGGCCATCCGCTAAGTATACAGGCGTATCTCTCAAAGAATCTCTGATGGTGTCTATTCGGTCTTGCTGATTGATAACCCATAGTTTGATGTTGTTGTCTAAATAACTTACTTGGGAGGATGGCCTTTCTGAAGCTGTCGTATTGATCACCTGGCGAATATGAGTCGATTGAGTTCTATATAACGACATTATAGGGCTCATATTCGCCTTGGTGGCGGTTAGAAGACTTAGGCGATCAGCTTTAGGGCCAGGAGAGGTCTCTTCATGAGGTATGATGATGCCACTAGAAAGTTCTTCCAGCCTTACCTTTGCTATAAGAGAGTATCTTTTTCTCGGTGTGCCAAGATGAAGAAATTCTTCTTCTATCAGGTAATAAGC
>CAYVMY010000014.1:6390-19411 GCA_964452695.1 uncultured Dehalococcoidia bacterium | reverse complement strand
TTTGTTTCGTAAAGCTTCTGCTGGAGTGATGGGGATATTACGTCGTAAGGAGGACACAGTAGCTGTGCCAAGTCAAATCCAAGTTGCTCATTGTACCTAATGCCCTGAAAAGGCCTGATGTCAGCCATATCTGCAAGTCTCCAGAGGAATTTCGGGTCAGTGTAAAGAAATTATATCTGCCTTCTGTTCACTAGTCCACGTTACAAGCCGATAAACTTACGGAATATTTTTCATTGACAAACGTTTGCTGTATTGGTAGCCTGATAACAGAACAAATGTTCCCATAGGGGTTTTAAAATGAAGGAAGGATTGCTAAGTCACAGGCAGAGAAGAATCCTGGAATTCATAAAAGAGTTTCTGCGAGGCCATGGTTATCCCCCGTCTATAAGAGATATACAGGGTGCTTGTGATATCAGTTCTACATCTGTAGTGGATTATAATCTCTCAATACTTGAGAGAGATGGTTTTATTCGAAGAGATCCGGAAGTTTCGAGAGGCATCGAACTACTTGATGGATTTGCTTTTGATGGGAATCGCCTCAGAATTCCGTTGCTCGGAATAGTAGCAGCGGGAGATCCTATACCAGTTCCCTCTCAAGATTCCTGGGTTTTCACCGACACTATCGAATTACCTGAACCATTTCTGAGCTCTGGGTACAGTCAGGATTTATACGCCTTGAGAGTAAAGGGCCTTTCAATGATAGATGCCTTGGTTGCAGATGGAGATGTGGTTATCGTGGACGCAAAGAGTGCTTTGAAAGATGGTGATATGATTGTAGGCTGGCTAAAAACAGAAAATGAAGTTACCTTAAAAAAAATGTATGTTGAAGAAAGCCACGTTAGGCTTCAACCAGCTAACCCACTTATGGACCCAATATTCGTTGACTATGGCAATCTGGAAGTGCAGGGTAAAGTGGTTGGAGTGCTGCGAAATATAGTCTAGTCTGTTAGAATTGCCTGTGACCAATTAGGTTAGAGTGTTTCGTTAAACTGGAAAACTTTGTTACTAATTAGGCTTAAGTTTTCGCTAGTAGTCCGCGTGTATCAAGTGCATTAGGTCAAAGTAGCTTATTGGAGGGTGTGCGAAATTGCCGAGAGGAAAAACTTATTGGATGATAGCTACGTCCCCGGAGAATTTTAAAATAACCCGTGAGATGGGGTTCACGGTACAGGGTTTGAAAAGTCGGCAGCGCCGAAAGGCTCAACGCATGGAGCCGGGGGATAGAATCCTATATTATTTGACCACCATACAAAGGTTTAGTGCCACGTGTACTGTGACGTCTAAGTGTTTTGAGGATCACTCTGAGGTCTGGAAAAGTGAAGGGAAGCCTGATGATTTCCCTTGGCGTGTTAATACGGAATTGACAGCTGTGCTGGACGAGGAAAAGTTCCTAGATGCAAGGGAAATTGGCCCACGGCTCGAATATGTGAAGAGGTGGCCTCCAGAAAGATGGAACTTAGCCTTCCAGGGAAACTTGCATATATTACCCAAGAATGATTTTGAATTCTTGGAAGGTGAGATAAGGAAAGCTAGATCTGAAAAAGGGACCCGGTGAGAATCGGGAGGGTAGTTATGGAGATGGAATTATATTCAGGAGAGTCAAGTGATCTGCCCAAGATGTAAATCGAAGTTATCCCAAAGAATGTACAAGGGAATCGAGGTCGATAGATGTTCGTCCTGTAAGGGTATGTGGCTGGATTATGATGAAATGGACCAGCTAGAGGATAAGGTTCTTGATGATGACGATATAAAGGGTGAGATGATGTTTCGGTCATACTTGGGTGATATGGAGTGCCCTAAGTGCAGTGCAGGTATGCAAATGTTTCACTACAGAGCGTTTGACGTAGAGTTGGATTTCTGTCCTAGTGACCATGGTTTCTGGTTAGATAATGGCGAAGAGAAAAAAGTACTTGATATAATGAAAAAACGTGTGAAGGATTTGAAGAGGGTAAAGAAGGCCGAGGCCGAATGGTATCAAATGTTAAGGAAAATGAAATCCAAATCGTTCGGGGAACGGATGAAGGACTTATTCCGGAAATAGATTGATTCCATCCAAACTCCGCGTAGAATTGTGTTTCTTGGTATTCTGGTCGGGTGTCGTAAGTTAGATGATACACTCAGAAGCAAATGTAATATGATCTATTTTCCTTCACGTAGAGACAGCTATTCATTACGCGCATAAGGTAAGTGAACTGTGAGATATAGTAGGCTTTTTGGTAAAACTCTAAGAGAAGATCCTGCGGAAGCCGAGACGCCGAGCCATAGTCTACTATTGAAGGCGGGCTTCATTCGGCAACTTGCCTCAGGTCTATATAGTTATCTTCCCTTGGCTTGGCGTTCACTGCGTAAGATAGAGGCTATAGTGAGGGATGAAATTGATAGCGCAGGTGGACAAGAAGTTAAACTTCCTGCTTTGCAACCTGCTGAATTATGGGAAGAGTCCGGGCGGAGGGAAGCATTCCAGGATATACTCTTCACTCTTGACGATAGAAGGGCAAGGCCTCTTGTAATGGCGCCTACTCATGAGGAGGCCATAACTGACCTGGCAAAAGCGAACGTATATAGCTATCGGGATTTGCCAGTGATATTGTATCAAATTCAGACGAAATTTAGGGATGAACCTAGGCCTCGAGGTGGACTTATTCGTGTAAGAGAATTTGATATGAAGGATGCCTACAGTTTTGATGTGAATGAAGATGGGTTAGCAGAAAACTACGATTCTATGGTACAGGCATACAAGAATATTTATACGCGTTGTGGAGTGGAAGCATTGCAAGCAGAGGCTGACAGCGGTGCCATAGGCGGCAAGGATTCTCATGAGTTTTTGGTACCAGCGGAAACTGGAGAAGACATAATTGTAGTTTGTAAGGGGTGTGGGTATGGTGCTAATTCGGAAAGAGCTGAAAGCTTGAAGCCCGACCAACCCATTATGGAAATGCTTCCAATGGAGTATGTGGAAACCCCAGGTATAACTAGCATAGATGAGTTGTCTGAATACTTGGTTGTGGAGAAAACTCAAAAATTGAAAGCGGTGTTTTATACTGGGGATGAAGAATTGATTTTTGTCACCATAAGGGGGGATCTGGATGTAAATGAGGTCAAACTCAAGAACCTCTTAAAGTGTAATGAATTGCGCTCCGCAACGGAATTGGAATTAGAGAAAGCAGGCCTAGTTGCGGGCTATGCTTCTATGGTCGGAATTCAGGGAATTCGCAGCATCGCGGATGAGTCAGTGAAATTAGGATCTAATTTTGTTGCTGGCGCCAACTATGTCAATCATCATATCATCAATGTGAATTATCCCCGCGATATTGAACCCGACACAATAGCTGATATTGCTTTAGCAAAAGAAGGACATTTTTGTATTAAATGTGGAGACAGACTGGAAACGCTTAGAGGAATAGAAGTTGGTCATGTGTTCAAGCTTGGGACAATTTTCTCTGAAAAATTTGGAGCCAATTTCCTTGATTCCGAAGGATCCTTAAAACCCATGATAATGGGTTGTTATGGAATAGGAATTGGTAGACTCTTGGCTGCTTCTATTGAACAGAACTACGACGACAGAGGTATAATCTTTGATGCTTCTATAACTCCATATCATGTCTACCTGGCAGCACTCAACGTTGCTGATGGTGATGTTTCATCTGCCGCAGAGAGCTTATATAAAAACCTTTGGGACGAAGGCATCGAGGTTTTATACGATGACCGGCCGGAGGCTGCAGGTGTGAAATTCAATGACGCTGATCTTTTAGGATTTCCAGTTAGAGTTGTGGTGAGTTCCAGAAGCTTAAGGAGTGGCGGGGTGGAAGTTAATTTCCGGCGGGAGGTTGACAGCAAGATAGTACCTTTGGGAGTCGTTGCTACGGAGATTCGTGATTGGGTTAAATCAGAGCTGAGTCGAACTGTTCAGTCACATTAGCAATATTGTGTTGACGATACTTGTGACAAATAGGAAGTAATTAGAGATATTCGTTTTCTGATTGCCAATAACACTATATAAGCGAGAGGGTTTGGCCCATGGTAGCTGCTACGAGTACCACTATCCAAATAGGCCACCGACGAACAGATATCAGGCAGAAAATGCCGATTGCAAAAGCCAAATCAACGCCTGAACTTATAGCGTTTGTCCAGATTGGGTCATAAAGTGCAGCGATCAAGAAACCTAGAACGGCAGAGTTGAGCCCAGCGAGACATTGACGGAGGCGAGTTATGGATCTCAACCTACTCCAGTAGGGCAGAATTCCTGTGATAAGTAGAAAAGATGGGGCGTATATAGCGAACAGGCATAGTAATCCGCCCCAGATTGGGTACTTGAATTGTTCCATTGTGACTCCGAGATAGGCTGCGAAAGTGAAAAGAGGGCCTGGAACTGCTTGGGCAGCTCCATATCCGCCAAGAAATACGTCTTGGGATACCCATCCAGGGTTCACAACCTCTGCCTGCAGTAAAGGCAATACTACGTGTCCTCCTCCGAACACTAAGGAACCTGTACGATAAAAACTGTCGAGTACGTCCACTAGAGCGTTTGTAGTGGCATGACTAAATGCAGGGAGTAAAAGCAAAAGTAGCATGAAGATTGCTAGAGAAAATATTGCCAATCTGTTACTTATTCCGTAATTATATTCACGTAGATTGATTAAGGCGTTTTGTTTGAACATAAACAATCCGATTAAAGCACCTGCGGCCATAACTGCGAGTTGGAACGCAAAATGCGAAATGCCTAGCATTAATATTGCTGATATCAAAGTCAAAGTTGTACGAGATTTGTCTGTGCAAATAGTTTGTGCCATTCCCCATATTGCTAGGGCCACTATCGCGACAGCCATGATCTTCAACCCATAGATCCATCCAGATTCATATAGCTGAGATGTGTTGTTTACCCCAAGCGCGAACAACATTAGGGCTATAGCGGATGGCATGGTAAAACCTATCCACGCTGCTAATCCACCTGGTATACCAGCCCTGGATATGCCAACAACTATGCCAACCTGACTGCTAGTAGGTCCGGGCAAAATCTGACACAGAGATACTATGTCAGCGTATGTTTCATCGTCCAGCCATTGGCGTCGATTTACATATTCTTCTCGGAAGTAACCTATATGAGCTATAGGTCCACCGAACGATGTAATACCCAAACGAAAGGCAATAAACAAGATTTCTAACAGTTTTTTTGAAGTTGTCATTTATTATTGGATTGGCTCTCTGCAATTGGCCTGAACGTTGGTTTGCATCCAATAATAAATGACCTACGTACAGTTGTGTCAAACTATATGAAAATCCCAAATAAATTCCACATGCCCGGATAAATATCGTAACGTGTTTTGGGGTTGGCGATCATGTTGGAGAAAGGATTGACCTTGGGATAGTGGAACGATACAATGGATCGGCACGGTTCCAAGCTCGCGCTCAATCTGCTTGAGTAAACCTTTTTCTGCAGGGGGTTTCTTGACAATTTCTAACGATAGTCCTCGTGAAGAATGTGGAGTGGTGGGGGTGTACGCTCCCGGTGAAGATGTTGCAAAAATGGCATTCTACGGGTTATTCGCCCTTCAGCATAGAGGGCAAGAGAGCGCTGGTATCAGTGTAAGTGATCGGTCCACTGTCAAGGTTCATACAGCTATGGGTTTGGTGGCTCAGGCATTCAGGGAAAGTGATCTAGATGGGCTAAGCGGAGACTTCGCGATCGGCCATACTAGATACTCAACGACTGGCTCTACTGACTTATCCAATGCACAACCCTACCTAGTTGATGGACCTTATGGCCAATTGGCCCTGGGCCACAATGGGAATCTGGTGAATGCTGGGCCTCTTCGAGCGGAATTGGAAGACCTTGGCTGTCGGTTTAAATCAGGAACAGACTCTGAAGTTATAGCTCAGCTGTTGGCAAATGCTCCTGGAAAGAATTGGGGTGAAAGGATAGGGCATTTGATGAGACGTATACAGGGGGCTTACTCTCTTGTTGTACTCACAAAAGACTCTGTAATGGCGATAAGGGATCCTCTAGGAGTCAGGCCTTTGTGCGTGGGAAAGCTTAACGATGGATGGGTAATCGCGTCGGAGAGTTGTGCTCTTGATCATCTTGGAGCTTCTCTCATCCGTGAAATTGGACCAGGGGAAGCCATAGAAATTAATGAAAATGGAATGAAGACTATACATGTTGCCCGAGAGCAACAGACGGCACCATGCATCTTCGAGTATATTTATTTTGCAAGACCAGATAGCGTAATTGGGGGCAATTTAGTATATTCCCTCAGACAGGCAATGGGTGCTGAGTTAGCAAGAGAGTATCCCGTAGAGGCTGATGTTGTAATAGGAGTTCCTGATTCAGCTACGGCGGCGGCCGTGGGATATGCTAACGAGTCAGGCATACCCTATAGCGATGGGCTCCTTAAGAACCGCTACGTGGGCCGTACCTTTATTGAACCTGACCAACGTATGCGTGATCTTGGTGTGCGAATGAAATTTAATCCTCTTCCAGCAGTACTATCGGGGAAAAGGGTAATTATAGTTGACGATAGTATAGTAAGGGGTACAACTACTCCACACGTCGTTAACCTTGTAAAAAAAGCGGGCGCCAAGGAAATCCATTTCCGAGTGTGTGCCCCACCAATACGTCATCCATGTCATCTTGGTGTGGATATGGCGTCGTATAGAGAACTTTTGGCCGCCAATAAGAGTGTTGAGGAAATCAGGCAATTTGTCGGAGCTGACTCCTTGGGATTTCTTAGTATAGAAGGACTCAAAAGAGCCGCTGGAGCTGATAAACCACATTGCACGGGTTGTTTCACTGGCAACCACCCTATTCCAGTACAACTTGAGATGGACAAGCTTGCCTTAGAAGTCTCAACTTCCTTGTCTTAGAACATGGCTGGAGATACTTATTCTAAGGCGGGGGTGAACTTAGAGGTTTCCCAGAGTATCACTGATACCATTAAGTCTATAGTTTCTCCACATTTAGGCCCAGAAGTCATAGGTGGCGTTGGTTTCTTTGGAGGTATGTATGACCTTAAAGGGTATAGGGAGCCCGTTTTGGTATCAAGCACAGATAGTGTTGGGACTAAGGTCAAGATCGCTAACCTCATGGGGAAATTTGATACCCTAGGCGTAGATCTGGTGAATCACTGCATTAATGATATATTCACGTGTGGGGCTAAACCCCTTTTCTTCTTAGATTACATAGCAATGGGTGCTTTGGTTCCAGACAAAGTTGCTGATTTGGTAAAGGGAGTTGTCCAAGCTTGTCAGACAACCGGATGCTATCTGATTGGGGGTGAGACCGCTGAGTTGCCAGGGGTTTACCCAGATGATGAGTTCGATTTAGTTGGGTTTGTTGTAGGCTCAGTAGAGAAGGATTCATTGCAGGATAGTTCCAGAATAGAAGATGGCGATCTACTGATTGGTATCCCATCTAATGGTTTACATACAAATGGTTACTCACTCGCCCGCCAAGTTTTCGATCTTGAGGGAAACAGTTCTATACTAAACCATGTCTACGAAGGTTTGGGAGTAACATTGGGGGATGCATTGCTTGAACCTCATATTTGTTACTACCCGTCACTGAATCCCGTTATGCCCTTGATTAAAGGAATGGCTCATATCACGGGAGGTGGCTTACCAGAAAATGTTCCAAGGATTTTGCCTGATGGTCTAGGAGCAGTTTTCAATACTGAATCTTGGGATAATTTGCCTATATTCGAATTGATACAGAGGGTTGGAAAAGTTGACAGAGATGAAATGTTCAGGGTGTTCAATATGGGATTAGGAATGGTAATTGCTGCGTCGCCTGGCCAGGCTGAAGAAGTGTGTAGCTTAGTTGAAGGATCAAGGTTGGTTGGAAAAGTATCGAATAATACTGGGGAATCTAGAATAGTTTTAACGGGAAAGTAGATATAGAAGATGAAAGCCTTACTTAGTGTATACGATAAAACTGGTATCGTGGAGTTTGCCAGAGGATTGGTTGATAAAGGATTTGAACTTATCAGCACGGGGGGTACCTTTCAGGCACTGAAAGACGCTAACCTCGAAGTTAAACAGGTGTCTGAGGTGACTGGCTCCCCTGAAATCTTAGGTGGTAGGGTTAAGACTCTGCACCCTACAATTCATGGTGGCATACTTGCAAAAAGGGATGTTCAAGACCATGCTGATGAGCTTGAAAGGCTGGGCATAGGGACAATAGATTTGGTTGCAGTAAATCTATACCCTTTTGCGGATACTATAGCAAGAGAAGGGGTCACCTTGGATGATGCGCTGGAGAATATTGATATAGGTGGTCCAACAATGATTCGAGCGGCTGCCAAGAATTTCCCTGCAGTCGCGGTTGTAGTTGATCCGGGAGATTATGGTTGGTTGTCCGAGGTTGTGGGTACAGAAACCTTGGACATAAGTCAAAGAATGGTATTAGCCCAGAAAGCGTTTCAGCATGTGGCGTTGTACGATACGATTATATCAGAGTACCTTCTAGGAGAATCCGGAGAAATAGGTCAGGAATTGACTCTGGGGTACAGGAAAATATACGACCTGAGATATGGCGAGAACCCTCATCAAACGGCGAGTTTCTATAGTCTATCCAAAAAAGATGGCATTGCCGGTGCAAAACAGCTTCATGGTAAGGAATTGTCTTACAATAATATTCTTGACGCGGATGCTGCGTGGAGATCTGTTTCAGATTTTGATGAATCCGCGGTAGCTATAATAAAACATACTAATCCTTGCGGTCTGGCTGTACATGAGAATCAATCTGAGGGCTACCGTAAAGCTTTTCTTGGGGATCCTGTGTCGGCCTATGGTGGCATTGTTGCATTTAATCGAACAGTAACTGAGGAATCTGCGGAAGCCATGCGGCAAATCTTCTATGAGATTGTGGTGGCTCCGGATTTTGATTCGAAGGCCCTTGCGATTCTCAAGAAGAAAAGAGATTTACGTATTTTGGCGGTTGGAGATCACGAGAAAGTGTCTTCTACGACAAGGGAAGTGCGGCAGGTACTAGGAGGGGTTCTGATTCAAACATCTGATACCATAGTTGAGGATGGCGAGTCCTGGCAAGTTGTTACAGATCGGGCTCCAACTCAAGAAGAGCTTAGCGATTTGTTGTTTGCATGGAAGGCAGCTAAACATGTGAAATCCAATGCTATAGTGTTGGCAAAAAATAATTCATTACTTGGTATCGGGGCTGGGCAGCCCAATCGGGTGAATAGTGTGCATCTTGCTATCAGAGCAGCGGCTGATGGTTCTCAGGGTTCTGTTCTTGCGTCAGATGCTTTTTTTCCTTTTGCAGATGGATTGGAACTTGCGGCGGATAATGGTGTGAGTGCCGTCGTGCAACCTGGTGGCGCTATAAGGGACCAAGAGGTTATCGATACAGCTAATCGGTTGGGGTTGACTATGATGTTCACTGGAGTGAGACATTTCAGGCATTAAACATTGCAGTTATAGCCATGTTGTGTCTTTTAATATTGGTGCGGCCAGACGGGGATTTATTTTGAGATAGTATGAGTGTGGTAGGTTTAGCATGTGCCGTGAGAATAATATTCAACTGATTCAGGGTTTAGGGATATAGTAAATGACTCAGAGCGTGGATGTTATTATACCTGTATATAATGAGGAAGCAGGCTTGCCAATATGTATTTCCATTTTGTCTCCATTCTTAATATCTCGGCTTCCATACTCTAGTAACATCGTTATAGTGGATAATGGTTCGATCGATGGTACTTTTGTTGTGGCACAAGAGTTGTGTAAAGAGTATTCCAATGTAAGGGTCGTTCATCTAGATCTCAAGGGTCGCGGACGGGCACTGCGGCAATCTTGGCTGGATAGCACAGCTGATATCGTGGTTTATATGGATGTTGACTTATCCACAGATCTCGAGTCGCTTCCAGACCTTGTTGCAGCGATCGCTGATAATGGATATCACCTTAGCATAGGGTCACGACTGATGCCGGGCTCAAGAGTAGTTCGTTCACTCAAGAGAGAGATAATATCAAGAGCCTATAATTTCTTGATAAAGCTGATGTTTTTTACAAAATTCAAGGATGCTCAATGTGGTTTCAAGGCGATTAGTCATGATGCCGCCCAGGAATTAATTCCGAGGATAATTAACCAGGAGTGGTTTTTTGACACTGAGCTTCTAATTATTTCAGAAAAAGCTGGCATACCGATCAAGGAAATACCTGTGAAATGGACGGATGATCCAGATAGCCGCGTTAAAGTAGTGAGCACTGCTATGGAAGATATAAAGGGATTACTGCGGATGAGATTCGGAGGTCTGTCAAGGGCTTTAAAAGGGATTAATCTAAAGGTCCAGTAGTGGAATTGTTCTTCTTATTGGCTAATTGTAGACACATTACCATCCGGTTGTTTTATTCTCCACAGGGTAAATGCATAGGGTATGAACTACTGGGGTTGTATCAACTATCCCCTGCATGCGCAGAGGATTTTTGTTAATTTGGTTTACAATGTTATAATTTCGCTGCTACTTTAGTAATATTGTTGAACTCAGTGTCTGAGGGGAATTTCTCTATAGAGACCTCGGGCATTATTGGTTACTGTTTTCTAGTAAATAGGATAATAAGTAAGAGGTGTTATATGCCAAGTACGATGTTTGATAAGATTTGGGAGAGTCATATTGTTCACGAAGAGGTTGGCAAACCGACGATTCTCTATGTGGATCTACATTTAGTGCATGAGGTAACCTCAGCACAGGCTTTTGAAGGATTGAGGATAGCAGGCCGTAAAGTTCGCAGGCCAGACCTTACTGTTGGAACAGTGGATCATAATGTTCCAACAACAGACAGGTCACTTCCTATATCAGACGAGATCTCTCGACGGCAGATTGAGACACTGGATGCAAATGCAAAGGAATTCGATATTAAATACTTTGATATGTTTAACCAGGGTCAGGGAATCGTACACGTTATAGGTCCTGAGCATGGATACACTCAACCAGGAAAAGTTATAGTGTGCGGAGACAGCCACACGTCTACACATGGAGCTTTTGGGGCATTTGCTCTTGGTATAGGAACATCTGAAGTTGAGCACGTTCTAGCAACCCAGTGTTTGGTTCAACAGAAGCCCAAGAATATGGAAGTAAGGGTAAATGGTCCGCTACCGTTTGGTGTGACGGCTAAGGATTTGATACTAGCAATTATAGGACAGATAGGCGTGGGAGGTGGTGTCGGGCACGTCATAGAATACACTGGTGAAGCAATAAGATCGCTATCTATGGCCGGTCGTATGACCGTCTGTAATATGTCTATAGAGGCTGGGGCAAGGGCGGGAATGATAGCTCCAGATAGCACTACATTAGAGTATGTTAGAGGTAGACCACAGGCACCAAAAGGGGAAGCGTTTGATATTGCCGTAGAAAGGTGGAAACAACTAACCAGTGATGAAGGAGCTATCTATGATAAGGTTGTCGAAATAGATGCCTCTAGCCTTTCACCATTTGTAACGTGGGGAACAAATCCCGGGATGGTGGTTCCTGTGACTGGTAGTGTTCCTGATCCAGCATCTTTTGCGAATATATCAGAACAATCTGGTGCCCAGCGTGCATTGGAATATATGGGATTAGAGGCTAACACACCTATTCAAGAAATAAAATTAGATAAAGTATTTCTAGGATCATGTACGAAATCCCGTATTGAAGATCTTAGAGTTGCGTCTGAGATAGTTAAGGGTAAAAAGGCTCATCCTAGTGTACATGCAATGGTGGTACCGGGTTCAGCGGCAGTTAAATTACAGGCTGAGAGCGAAGGATTAGATAGGATTTTCAGAGAAGCGGGTTTCGATTGGAGAGAAGCTGGGTGTTCAATGTGTCTGGGTATGAATCCAGACATACTGAACCCTAGGGAAAGATGTGCATCCACATCCAATAGGAATTTTGAAGGAAGACAAGGTCCAGGAGGTCGTACCCACTTAGTTAGCCCAGAAATGGCTGCTGCTGCCGCAATCGCTGGGCATTTTGTTGATATTAGGGAATGGAAGTCTTCTTAACACTGGAAATGGTGTGCCGTGAGAGCGATATGCGGTTTACTTAGAAAGAGTGAGTGATGGACGCGATAATTCTTTCATCCGTGGTGGTGCTCGTGATTGTGACGGTGTGTCTTGCTCTACTTGTCATGCAGTCTATTAACAGTACGAGAACAAGCGTAGAAGGTGCCAAGGACGTTATGACAGATCGCACGATTCAGGCTCTGGATAGAATCAAAGAGTCAGATGATATCTTGAAAAAATTACTTGAACAACAGGAATCTGCTCAACGGCTAGGAGAATCCTTGAAGGATCTTCTTCAAGGTCCAAAGCTAAGAGGGTACTATGGAGAAGTAATATTGGAGGAGATGCTCGAAAGAATTTTACCTCGTGGTACTTGGAAGCGCCAGTATTTGATTGGTGGTCAGGACAGAGTGGACTGTGTAGTACTATTGAGAGAAATAGTTATACCAATAGATTCTAAATTTCCAAGAGACGATTACATGCGTTATGTGAGGTCAGAAACCAAAGAAGAAAGTTCATATCATTGGAAAGCATTTGAAAATTCTGTTAAGAGACAGATAAACGATATACAAAGCAAGTACGTAAAACCGGAATTGGGAACGGCGGAGTTTGCCCTAATGTTCATACCCTCAGAGGCCATTTACTATGAAACTATAGCAGAAGAGAATTACCTGGGAGATCCTACCGCTATACTGGAATATGCCCAGAACCATAGGGTGTTTCCGGTTAGCCCCAATACTTTCTATGCTTTTCTTCAGGTAGTTGTGCTTGCTATAAGGAACGTAGAAATAATCAAGAGTGCTAAAAAACTTCAACAAAGTTTGAGCGACCTCGAAAGGTCATTTGACCAATTTTACTCTAAGTATCAGGATATGGGCAGGAGAATTAATCAGGCTGCAGAAGCGTATCGTATTGGCGATGATCATGTTCAGAGGTATAGGAAGCGTGTAGACGCTACGTTGCAATTGCAGCAAAATGATAGCTTAGGCGCTATGGAGCCTATTGCCAGCAGTGAAGAGTCGGGACAGAACGA
>CAYVMY010000014.1:0-6380 GCA_964452695.1 uncultured Dehalococcoidia bacterium | reverse complement strand
TAAAAAATTAACTGGTGTGGTCGCGGCATTGGATCGAGAGAATGTTGATACCGATCAAATAATTCCGGCTGTACATCTGAAGCGTATCGAGCGCACAGGGTTTGGCCAATTTCTTTTCTCACAACCCGGGTGGAGATTCTTACCAGATGGTCAACCAGATCCGGATTTTGAATTAAATAAACCTAGCTACATGGGAGCCAGTATATTGATTGCTGGGCGTAATTTTGGTAGTGGCTCCTCTAGAGAGCATGCTCCATGGGCTTTATTGGACTATGGGTTTAAGGTAATAATAGCCCCAAGTTTTGCAGATATTTTCTTTATTAATTGTTTTCAGAATGGCATGTTGCCTATAGTTATGAGTGAAGAAGATATCAAATACCTTACGAATAAATCCCAGTCAAGCATGGAAGGATATGAATTGACCGTTGATCTGGAAAACCTTAATATCTCCGATACCGAGGGATTTAGAGTACAATTTGAGACAGATTCTTTCCGGCGAGATTGCTTGTTGGAAGGGCTAGATGATATAGGTCTGACTCTCCAAGTGGAAGACAAGATTAAATCATATGAGGAGACCCGTTCTTAGTATGCTTCCTGCTGGCACTTAGGACTAAAAAGAGTACGGGCGTAATGTTGTTGCGATAAGTATTTAATGAAATGTTCTTATTAGTTCAAGTGGTGCCTTATACTCAGAATAGGGGTTTTGGAATCAGACGAGTGTAGCTTCTAAATATGGTTCATAATATAAGAGGGGTGATGTCCAATGGAATTTAAGATAGCAGCTTTTCCCGGGGATGGAGTAGGGCCAGAGGTTGTGGATGAAGGTATAAAGGTACTGCGAAAAATAGGTCTTGCTACAGCAGATACCTTTGCTATAGAGCATGGTTCAGTGGGTGGAATATCCATAGATCAAGTTGGTGTGCCACTACCCAAGAGATCTCTGGATATTGCAAAAGGGAGCGATGCTGTTCTGTTTGGCGCTGTTGGCGGCCCTAAATGGGATGATCCCCGTGCCCCTCATAGGCCGGAAGATGCCATATTGGGACTTCGTAAATCACTTGGTCTCTTCGCCAACATTAGGCCTGTCAAAATAGTGCCATCACTCGTAGACTCCAGTCCCATAAAAGCGTCTTTGCTCAAAGGCGTCGATATAGTTATGATCAGAGAACTCACTGGGGGCCTATATTTTGCCACCCCAAAGAAGAGATGGGACACTGCACGTGGCCGACGAGGCGTAGATACGCTGAGATATACTGAACAAGAGATTGCCAGAGTATTGCGGGTCGGGTTTGGAATAGCTAGAAGGAGGAAGAAATTACTTACATCTGTAGACAAAGCCAATGTACTAGAGAGTTCTCGGCTTTGGCGTGAGATAGCAAATGAGGTGTCATCTGAATATCCAGATGTCACTTTGGAACACGCTTTGGTAGATTCTTGTGCCATGTCCTTGATTAGCAATCCGTCTCATTTCGATGTGATTGTTGCGGAGAATATGTTTGGGGATATTTTGACTGACGAGGCGGCAGTACTTTCAGGATCTTTGGGTATGCTACCCTCTGCTAGCCTCGCAGGAATTCCCAGAGATAATGCGGGTGGTCGTCGTACGATGGGTTTGTACGAGCCTATACATGGCACTGCTCCAGATATTGCTGGGCAAAGTAAAGCTAATCCGATAGCGATGATACTGAGCGTTGCATTTATGTTGAGGTACTCACTTGGCTTGGCAGAGAGTGGCCAGATTGTGGAACAGGCAGTGGACAAAGTTTTGGAAGAAGGATATCGCACAGCCGATATAGCTGCTGAGGATACAAAGGAGATTGTTAACACGTCTCAAATGGGAGATCTTATAGTCGATGCTCTGGTGTTATAAAGGCGCGTTGACAGTATCTAGAGCAGATTGATAGAATGAAGCTCCGTTGGGTTATCTTAGTGTAAGTGAGGTACATATGGCTGAGAGTGCCGTAGTTACGGTTGATGAAGTTAAAGAGGCGTTGAGGGATGTTTACGACCCAGAAATACCTGTTAACGTGCTTGATTTGGGATTGATTTACGACATACAAGTTGGGGAGGGTCAGGTTTATGTCCAGATGACACTTACTGCCCCTGGCTGCGGTATGGGTCCTTATATAGCCCAGAATGCAGAATGGCGAATCTCGGAGGTTGAAGGCGTAGATAATGTTGAGGTTGAGATGGTTTTCGACCCTCCGTGGAATCCAGAAATGATTACCGAAGATGGCAAGAAACTACTTGGCATAGATTAACTTGCTGTTGTGTCATTAGGGGTAAATTTTACGGTATTTGATGTAATGCCCGGACGGGTTTTTGCATTGGCTGCTACGCAAGCGGAGCAAGGTGCCTTCTTTGTTGACTGTCTCTAGACGGCTCCTTGCGGCTACTTTAGGAGATGTGATATGGCTCGTGAAATGAATCCACAGGAGCAGGCCCGTCTTGATAACATAAGGCGCTCCTGGCAACAAAAAAGAGACATAAGCGAGAAACTGTCTCTGATAAAGAAGAAGATTGGTGTATATAGTGGTAAGGGCGGTGTGGGTAAGACTACTGTTTCTGTTAACCTAGCAGTGACCTTGGCTCAAAAAGGCTATAAGGTAGGCCTTATGGATACGGATATAGATTGTCCGAATGCCAATCGTGTTCTTGGCACTACGGATAAGCCAACATTCGCTGATGGGATGATAGTACCACCGGAAAAGTATGGAGTGAAGCTTGTGTCTATGGCCTTCTTTCAGGAAAATGAAGAAGAAGCCATAATATGGCGCGGTCCTATGGTACACAATGCGAGCAACCAGTTCCTTCAAACTACTACTTGGGGGGAACTGGATTACTTGGTCGTAGATCTTCCACCAGGTACCTCAGATGCTCCACTGACCGTAATGCAAGTACTTAATCTAGATGGCTTTGTTGTGGTCACTACACCTCAGGATCTAGCTAAGTTAGATGCCAAAAGATCCATAAATATGATACGCAAGCTCAACGTAAGAGTGCTTGGTGTAGTGGAAAATTATACCGGAGATGTTTTTGGCACAGGCGCAGGGCCGGAACTGGCGAATGAGCTTGATTTACCATTTATGGGTTCATTGGAACTTAGGCCTGATTATAAAGATCTGTCTAGGCCAGCTGTAATAAGTAGCCCCATTATCGCTGCAGAATACGAGAATATAGTTAGTGCTTTGGAGCCGGCGTTAGCAAGTTCCTAATCTACGCCACATTGGGTTGTGGGTGAAATTGTATTTCTTGCTTGCCTAAATTTTAGCCTTCAAATCCGAGAATATGTCTGTATACCCTAGTAAGTGTGGAAGTTGGGTAGTGATTTACTATGGGTTCGCCCTGAAGCACTATATACAATAAACGTGTAACTTGAGGTAAGTGTGGCGTATATATAGGGAGGCGTGATGCCAAACCAAAAAGAACCTAATGAACCCCAGGCTGATAATAGCGAGGAAACGTCCCCTTACTCTATGGCACTTCGCCAACTTAGCGATGTAGCCAAAATTCTTGACCTAAGGTCTGACCTTGAGGAACATCTGGCATTGCCGAAACGCGAGTTGGCGGTGAATTTTCCTGTTCGGATGGATTCGGGAGAAATCCGGACATTCACAGGCTATAGAGTTCATCACAACTTGGCGCGTGGACCAGGAAAGGGTGGGATTAGATATCATCCTTTAGTAAATCTAGACGAAGTCAAGGCATTAGCAATGTTGTTGACCTGGAAGACTGCGGTCACTAATATCCCCTACGGTGGAGCCAAGGGAGGGGTGGCCTTTGACCCCAAACCCTTTTCTAGTGGTGAATTGGAGCGTCTTACTAGGCGTTATACTACAGAGATTTCGACATTCATTGATCCCCAAGGCGACATTCCTGCCCCGGATATTAATACTAATGCTCAGGTGATGGCTTGGATCATGGACACCTATAGTATGCACAAAGGATATTCAATTCCTGGAATTGTAACTGGCAAGCCGTTAGCCCTTGGGGGGAGTATGGGTCGGATAGATGCTACTGGAAGAGGTTGTATGATTGTGGCTCGTAGAGCCATGGAAATGTTGGGATATGGTTTGGAAGGAGCAACGGTTGTCGTCCAGGGATTTGGAAATGTCGGTTACTATTCTGCCTTACTACTGCAAGAGCAAGGAGCTAGGGTGGTTTGCGTAACAGATAGTAGTGGTGGTAGATATAGTGAGTCTGGGTTGAACTTGGAGAAACTTATGCAATGGAAATCTGCTGGGCGTCAGTTGGCAGATTATGACTACGAAGATTTTGTTACCAATGAAGATCTTCTAAAAATGAAATGCGACTTGCTGGTCTTGGCTGCTTTGGAAGGGCAGGTCAATGCCCTTAATGCCGCACAGATTCAATCTTCAATTATCATAGAAGGAGCCAATGGGCCTGTGACTCCAGGCGCTGACGATATACTGGAGGACAAGGGCGTTCTAGTGGTTCCAGACATACTTGCAAATGCAGGTGGCGTGGTTACCTCTTATTTTGAATGGATTCAAGGTCTCCAACATTACTTCTGGGATAGAGAGGAGGTGGAGGGTAAATTAACTAACGTGATGTCAGGTGCTTTTGATGAAGTTATAGCAACATCTAAACGTCTGAAAGTATCTATGCGAAAGGGAGCTCTTGCCCTTGCCGTAGGACGTGTTGTTGAGGCCATAGATCTTAGGGGATTCTATCCGTAGTTGGGACTGTTGTAGGATCGTAAAAGGATAAGTCTTGCGGTTCAACGATCCGCAAGACTTCTTACATGACCGACAGCTTCTATTGTGTCCAACCACATTACCCGAAGGATCGAAGTTATACGCAAACTTTCGTGATCTGATTTCATTAAATGGGTATTGGGCATTACTTCCAGTTAGCTAGGTCTATAATCTGAGCATCTCGGCCTTTGTCTGTGAGTTCCAGTATCGCTACAGTTCCTATTCTCCGGGTTTCGTTGCGTAGGGTAGGACTTCCTGGGTTAATCAGAAGTGTATCTCCATGTTCCTCAATCATAGCTGTGCAAGTGTGTCCAAATATGGCAATATCTACCTGCACTCCGAATATATCTTCGGGTATTATTGACCCCGACCTGTTGTATTTATATACCCTTGCTACATGGCCCGGGTATATCCGATCCCCAAAACCAGGTAGATTCAAGTCGTGGATCATACCTATTTTGTGTCCTTCTATCTCCATAACTTGTGTTTCTTCAACTCGGGGATCGTCGGCGCATCCTTGATCTCTATCCATGCTTCCGGATACTTTTATAGGGGCTATTAGCTCAAGTGTGTCTAGAGTCTGTGGCATGTAAACATTCCCTGCATGAAGAATCATATCTACTCCACTGAATGCTTTCTGAAGGATACTTGGTAACTCTGAGGCTCCACCTGGAATATGGGTGTCAGATATGAGGCCAATTCTCATAAGTATCTCCTAGTGTCAGTAATATTTGGGTACTGGCTGTTATAATAACATTTTATCGTTCTTATTAGCACCATTGAGAATTTTGTTTTAGGTATTGTTCACAAAGTGCCGTGGCCTATGTCGGTGAATCAAAAACGGTCCTATAGTTATTTATGATGGTAAGGGATGTCGATGATCAATCCAAGAAAAGGGCGCATCTTCTACGGTTGGTGGATTGTGCTAGCGGCTTTTCTTGCACTTACATTTACAAGCATGACTGGTGGTTATGGATTTAGCGTATTCTACAAGCGCCTCGTAGATTATTTTGGATGGTCTAGAACTGAATTGGCAGGAGCCATATCCCTATCTCGCCTTGAGGCCGGATTCTTGGGTGGGGTTGAGGGATTCTTAGTTGATAGATTTGGACCGACTACAATAATTCTCATTGGGGTGATACTTTCCTCTCTTGGTCTGCTTCTACTCTCCACAATTAATTCGCTTTTAGGGTTCTACTTGATATTTATATTACTAGTAACAGTTGGTAGAAGTCTTAGCGCCATGATTGCCATAGACACAACTGTAGCGAACTGGTTTATCAAAAGACGTGGAACTGCCTTTGGATTATTAAGAACTGCTGTGGCAGTCGGTGCTGCTGGAGTGATAGCAGTATCCTGGTTCATTGATGAATTTGGTTGGCGTTCTGCGTTTATCGGAACCGCTGTCGGAACATTTCTGATAGGAGTTCCAACCGCATTAGTCATGAAGCGTAGACCAGAAGACTATGGTTTACTTCCTGATGGCGCAAATCCGGAGGTTGTGGTGGCAGGCAAGGCGACTTCATTATCAACCGCCGATCTTCCCACAGACTCTAGTGACTCGGAGGCCGCTATAAAATCAGACGATATAGGGATGACCGTTATGGAAGCCCTGCGGTCTTCGTCGTTATGGACTTTGTCTTTAGGAATCGCGATCCGACT
>CAYVMY010000013.1:21653-22127 GCA_964452695.1 uncultured Dehalococcoidia bacterium | reverse complement strand
CAGCACCAATATGACCCCAAGCAACAGTAGAGGGCCCAATATACCTGGTACCATTGCGCTGATTATTATTGCGGATAGCAGAATACAAATACTAATAACAACAAACGATCCTGCCCTGCGGTTAACGAGGTTATATACTGCCAAAACGGACGCACGTAGATAATTAGAGAGAGCCCTTACCCTCCCATTGGAACCCGTCCCTTTAGAGGAAGTTTCTAATCTTCCTAAAATCTCCTCGATTTCATCCTCGTAGCGTTCGTTCAACTCTACCTCCTCGCCCCTGAATTTAATGTCATGCGAGGTTGAAGATGTATGATCCAAGCTTATCTCACGACCATCAAGGAGGTCTAAACGCACTGTATCATGTCTCAGTGATCTACCCATTTTATATCAAATTCCAGTGGACATGGCAATATTAATTGACACCCAATCAAATTAATAATTATTTTATCCTCTCTAAGATTATAGTTTACG
>CAYVMY010000013.1:18626-21643 GCA_964452695.1 uncultured Dehalococcoidia bacterium | reverse complement strand
TCCCAGTGTATCTCTGACCATCAAGGAGGCCAAACCGCGCTGTACATTCATTAGCGTGCGACTGATGCTAGTGATTCCAGAAATATCCAGATAAATCCAAACCACAACTCATATCAACGCACCGTATCATGTCTCAGTGATATACTCACCTTATATCAAATTCCATGGGATATGGCAATGCTAATTTAGGCACATTTGAGTAAGTAATTTTTTTACTCTTACATTTTCCTGGCTAAGCTTACACTTTACGTGCACACACTATATTATTGACACCAGTCTCCAGCATAGCTATAATTTCGCCTTGTTGAATGAGGTCAACTAGGGGGCTGTATGCAATTCAACGTCTCCCAACTGCTGAAGGAAAGTATAGGATCACGCAGGGTGTATAAACTGGATGGACCTATCGAACCTCTGCCTGAAACGGATACTAACTGGGTGCAAGGAACGGTGGAAGCCGTACGAATAGATCAGGGAATATTGGTTACAGGATCTCTAAGAGCCAACGCATTTGGCCCATGCAGCAGATGCCTCGGCATAGCAGAGGCAAAAGTAAGCTTCGAGTTAGCAGAAGAATACCTTCCGAGCGTATCTGAGGGGCGTCACCATGAGGCGGAAACGTATGAAATAATGGAGGGAATACTCAGACTGGACGAGCGCCACACCCTGGATATATCGGAAGCCACTAGACAATATGTTCTGGTGAACATGCCGATGAAAATGCTTTGTGACATCGAATGTTTGGGACTATGCAACGATTGCGGCAAGGATCTCAACGCTGGAAATTGCGGCTGCGAAGAAAGTCATGACACCCGTTGGGAACCACTACTAAAGTTACTCCGGAACGAAGAGAATAAATAAGCAAAGGAATATTGTGGGAGCACTACCAAAAAAGAAGCGAACAAGAGCCAGAATAGGACCAAGGCAAATTAGCTACAGGGTCGTATCACCTAACGTTAGCCCTTGCCCACAATGCCACAATCCGAGAAGACCTCACAGGGTTTGCCCGAGCTGCGGCTATTATAGAGGACAAGAAGTTGTGGCAATGGACAAAGAATCGGAAGATAACTCATAGATAAGATGCCTAGGCACCTTATCTATCACAATACATTAGAAATCTGTCAAACATCATTGACTCAGGTTCTTTTCAGGGATAGTCTAAAGTGAGAATTAGTAGGATACCAAGAAGAATCCTACTGGGAAATCACTCAAATACCGACATTGAGAGGAGACTAAAGTGAGTTCTGTCCAAAGTGGTTCTAGCAGTAACATAGCCTTCGTGTTCCCAGGCCAAGGATCTCAAGCGGTAGGAATGGGTCTAGATCTATACCAAGGATCACAAGCAGCCAAGGCAGTCTTTGATGAAGTGGATGAGGCATTGGGGTCGAGTGTATCCAAGATATTTTTCGAGGGTCCTGAGGATGAACTAAGGAAAACTGTCAACACCCAACCTGGGATTATGACAGTCAGTCTAGCCTGTCTGGCAACTATGAAGGAGATCTTAGGATCTGATACGATGCCAGTTCCCGCCTTAGTAGCAGGTCATAGCCTGGGAGAATACGCAGCCCTAGTTGCATCTGGAGCTCTATCAGCGGGTGATGGCGTGAAACTCGTTAGGGAGAGAAGCAGGCTCATGCAATACGCATCTGAACTAGCAGATGGAGGAATGGCTGCTATATTAGGAATGGAAGAAGCCACACTAAACGACATCTGCGTGGAGACTGGAACAGAGATATCAAACGTAAACACTGCTGATCAAATCGTCATAAGCGGTGAAAGGCAAGCCGTAGAAAAGGCAATGGAGATTGCTTCAGAAAAAGGTGCAAGACGCACCGTCCAACTCCCTGTTGGTGGAGCATTCCACTCCAAACTCATGCGCCCCGCGCAAGAAGGATTGGCAAAAGTGATAAGCGAACTAAGTTTCCAGACACCACACACCCCAATCGTAGCTAATTGCACAGGTAAACCGCTGACTACTATAGACGAAATAAAAGAGGAACTGGTTTCCCAACTCTGCTCATGCGTAAGATGGAAGGAAACTGTAGAGTACATGACTGGATTTGGCATCAATCAATACTACGAAGTTGGACCTGGTAAAGTACTTGCTGGACTAGTGAAGCGCATAAACGAAAATGCAGATGCAGTTAACGTAAGTGACTTAGAATCCATTAACTCCCTTAAGTTATCCTAATGTACGAATAGCCAGCATCACCCACTGAATTCCAATAGAACCATAAGAAAGATATGAGTCAACAAAGTTTCGTAAAAAACCGCCGCCTTGCCAGAAAGCTTGTTCTGCAAGTGCTTTACGAAGTGGATTGTGCAAACCACAACTGGGAAGACGCAATGATGAGACATATCTCAAGCATAAAATTGTCACAAGACGCGTCAGAGTTCGCCCGCTCGATACTCCATGGGGTGGTATCCAAGCAACATGATATAGACGATATAATATCCGAGTTCGCCCCGGCGTGGCCACTATCACAGATGGGTATGATAGACCGTGGCCTCTTGAGAATGGCCATTTGTGAATTAGGATTGGGTAATGGGTCACAAAAAATTGTTATCAACGAGGCGGTGGAATTGGCAAAGGAATTTGGCAGCGAGAATAGTTACAAACTAGTTAATGGTGTTCTCGGATCCATTGGGACAAGGCAAAAGGTTCTAGAGACATAACGAGGAACTATAAAGTTAAAACAGGAGGTTACCATGGCAACGGTTCTTGAACGTGTGCAAAAAATTGTGGCGGAAAGGTTGGGTGTAGAGGAATCATCGGTTACGCCGGAGGCATCATTTACTGAAGATTTAGATGCAGACTCCCTAGACCTAGTTGACTTGATACTAGCGTTTCAGGATGAGTTCAGCACTGAAGCGAACCCAATCGAAATTTCCGATGAGGATGCCGAAGGCCTAGTAAGAGTATCAGATGCTATAAATTATCTTACTGGCAAGGGCGTAGCAGACGAGTAAATCTACTCCGACAACCATCCAAAGGGGTATCCACAACCTGCCTATATAAC
>CAYVMY010000013.1:16086-18611 GCA_964452695.1 uncultured Dehalococcoidia bacterium | reverse complement strand
AAAAAATCGAAAAATCGAAAAAAAAACGCAAGCCAGGTATTCATTTTAGGCCGGAGTTGGCACATCGTGACTTTCTACTCCACGAAAGAACTGAAATCTGCTGGAGTTTCAACAACCCTGCCGACAACAGGCGTTTCGAAAAGAGGTTCGAGCCTGGCTAGACGCCAACGTAGATCCCAAAATGAAGGCCTCAACTAGGGAGGAAATGGAACCCGGAGTATATGATTGGGCGTATGCGTTCGCGAGAAAGCTTGGAGCCAAAGGATGGTTACATCCAACCTACCCTAAGGAATACGGAGGAGGAGGGCTTCCCGCCGACCTCGCCAGTATCATAGGAGAGGAACTAGAGGCGCGTGAAGTGCCTGTAGTCACAGGCAATACCCTTGATCTCCCTGCACTGGCAGTCTGGGGAACAGAAGAGCAGAAACAAAAGTACCTTAAGGGTCGGCTAACAGGAGAACTTGTAGCATACCAAAACTTCACTGAGCCTGGTGCTGGATCCGATCTAGCTTCTCTGAAAACCCGAGCAGTCAGAGATGGGGATGATTGGCTAATATCTGGTGAGAAAGTCTATGTGAGTGGATCTCATGGGAAAGATAGGCCAAGAACGCCTGACTTTTTGTTCACGATAGCCGTAACAGACCCAGATGCACCAAGACACAGAAACCTTGGATATTTCTTGGTACCAACTAACGTACCCGGTATATCACTCCAGCCCATGAATCTCATGACTGGCAATGGACAAAACCATGTATATATGGACAACGTTAGGGTAACCGGAGATAGGCTTATAGGCGGCGAATCTCAAGGTTGGCAGGTAGCCAACTCTACCCTTGAACACGAGCACGGGGGAAGGGGTGATCTGCCTCCTAAGAACAGAACAATGGAAGCATTTCTCCGGCTAACCTCTGACAAAGGACTTGCAAAAGACTCTCACTCTGCGAACCAAGCCATAGAGGCATATATCTACACTGAAATAGGCCGCCTGTTTGCTACCAGAAACCAAGCCATGTACTCAGCTCACCAAGAAATGACATTCCAGGGAAGCCAAAACTCGCTATGGGACAAAGAATCCGGCCTTAAGATAGGCCACCGGATGAGAGAGGTGCTTGGCCCATACGCATTCCTAGACGACATGGATGACGCGTCACCTGAAAAGGGGGACATGGAAATGTTCCAGCGAAATAGTATAGGACGCACTCATCCAGGCGGAACAATAGAGGTACAAAAAGTCATAATGGCCCGCCGCATTGGAATAAGTCGCACAAGAGAACGAGCTGCACCAACGCCATCTACGGCAGTATGACCCACATAAATTCTGGGCAGTACTCAAGGCGAAAGTAGGATGCGGGTAGCTTGCGACAAGCGTAGAGCGTGTCCGACTGAAGTCTATCTCTACTTTTTAGCAGATGCACAAAGCCCAATATCAAGATACCCTTAGCCGCTCCGGCGGCACACGACACAGTAAATACGATGGAATGAATCGTTCCTTGCCCTAGAGAACCTTCAAGCCAAGGTACAAAGCTTAAATCTATACCTCAAATCTAAGAGTTGGCATTGCACATATAGACTAGAGTCATATATATTTACGACTCTCAGACTTTAACTTGCAAGGATGGGGAAAGGTCTTGAAACGCACGTCTCTACACGATTTACATATATCAATGGGTGGCAAGATTGTCCCTTTTGCAGGATGGGAAATGCCATTACAATTCCAGGGTATCCTCTCCGAAACCAGATCAGTGCGATCCTCTGTTGGAATATTCGACATATCCCATATGGGCAGAGTGGACATCATTGGAGCAGAGTCTTCACACTTACTTCAAACCATCCTCACATCTGATGTTAGCGACTTGGATGTTGGTAGAGCAAAATACAGTCTTATATGCAACGATCTTGGTGGAATTATTGACGACGCCATAGTTTACCGAACAACATTAGATTCCTACAGACTGGTTCCTAATGCCTCGAATACTAAAGATGTATTGAATTGGCTAATCAACTGGAGAACCTTCCTCAAAATAGATGCCCAGATCAATTCCATAACGGATGAAACATCAATGATTGCAATCCAAGGCCCGAAATCCATAGATTCATTACAACCTATATGTAATGTAGAACTATCCTCATTGGGAAAATTCCGCATCGTAGAATCCGAAGTGGCTGGAGTTAAGTCCTACATATCTTCAACAGGATATACAGGGGAAATAGGTTTCGAATTGATGTTGCCTTCCAAAAACGCCGGAGACATTTGGTCTAAGTTAGTGGACCATGGAGCATACCCATGTGGATTGGGGGCACGTGATGTTCTTAGAATAGAGGCCGGTCTATTGCTTCACGGGACGGACATCAATGCTTCCATCACTCCTATAGAAGCAGGTCTAGATCGATTTGTATCTTGGGATAAGGGTAACTTCCACGGCCGTGAAGCACTTCTAAAACAAAAACAAACAGGTGTTGCCAAATCCTTAGTAGCTTTCGAGCTTCTGGGACAAGGAATTCCAAGAAATGGATACCCAATAATC
>CAYVMY010000013.1:0-16076 GCA_964452695.1 uncultured Dehalococcoidia bacterium | reverse complement strand
TGTCACTAGCGGCACCTATTCACCTACTCTTGACACAGGTATTGGATTGGGATATGTTGCCGGGGAACGTATGACTAACGGCACCAAGATCTTCATAGACATACGTGGTAAGTTGATACCAGCAGAGGTCACCCAACTTCCGTTTTACTCAAGGAACAAATCCTATGAATCCTGAAGATAGACATTACTCTAATGAACACGAGTGGGCGAAACTAGAAAGTGATGGCTCCGTACAAATAGGTGTCACCGAATTCGCTCAAGAACAACTTGGGGACATTGTATTTGTAGAACTACCGAATACCGGTGTAATCCTTGACCAAATGCAGAAAATTGGAGAGGTAGAATCCGTTAAATCAGTATCGGATATATTCAGCCCCATTTCTGGGGAGGTTACAGAAGTAAACCAAGAAATAATTGGAACCCCAGAATTGGTTAACCAAGAGCCATATGGGGCCGGATGGCTGATACGCATGGTTCCAAGTGACCCAGGACAGCTAGACCAACTAATGTCTGCTGGAGAATATGACTTATTTCTGAATTCTTTGGATCACTAGTGTATGACTCAAGATAGATACACTTTCCCATACATACCAAACACTGACGAAGACCGAGACGCTATGATTCAAGCGATCGGAGCTGAGTCAGTTGAACAGCTTCTCCGAGACATAACTGGAACAGCCGGAGACACTCTACCCTCCCTTCTACCAAGACTATCCGAAATAGAATTGCAAAGAGACTTCAGAAACCTAGCATCCAGAAACCGGGATGTGGTTCAATACCCATCTTTCTTGGGTGGCGGAGCATACCACCATTTCATACCGGCTGCCGTCCGGGCTATCACAGGAAGAGGAGAATTAGCTACAGCCTACACACCATATCAACCAGAAGTTAGCCAAGGGACTCTGCAAATCATTTATGAATTTCAATCCTTGGTATGTCAACTTATGGAAATGGAAGTAGCTAATGCTGGTATGTATGATGGATCCACTGCCATAGCGGAAGCTGCTTTGATGGCATGCCGAATAACTGGCAAAACTCGCATAGCAATATTGAATAGCATGTCACCAAGACATATAGACGTACTACGTACATATACTGAGCCACAAGGGATAGAGGTTTACACAGTGGATCCTAAATCCGTATCTATAGATGACCTCACGGCTTGTCTAATAGCTCAAACACCAAATTATTTCGGATATGTTGAGCCAATGGACACTATAGAAAACATAGTACACTCACATAATGCTCTACTAGTTATATCTACTGACCCTACCTACCTTGGAATGTTCAAAACTCCTGGAGCGTTGGGGGCAGATATAGCTGTCTCTGAAGGACAGCCTCTTGGAATTCCCCTGAGTTTTGGAGGCCCATATATAGGGCTTTTCACATGCAAAACTCAATTTCTAAGACAAATGCCAGGAAGAATTGTTGGCAAAACTTCTGACACACAAGGCAAAGACGGCTACGTTCTCACTTTACAAACTAGGGAACAACACATTCGACGAGAAAGGGCGACTTCTAATATATGTACAAGTGAGGCTCTGGTAGGAACGGCTGTTGTAGCCTACCTAGCCTGCATGGGACCAAAGGGACTAAGAAGTGCTGCAGAGCTTACCTATCAAAAATCACACTACGCGGCCAAGCTTATATCTGATATTCCTGGGTACTCCATACCAATGAAAGGTACCTTCTTTCAAGAATTCGTCGTCGAATGCCCCATATCCACAAAGGAAACATTATCCCAGTTACACAGAGATAACATTATAGGAGGGCTGGACATTAGCGACAGTGTTCACAATGGAATGCTAGTTTGCGTTACAGAAATGAATACTAGGGAGGATATAGATTCTCTTGTGGAGTCACTGTCCAAGATAAGTCCGACAGAAAACGAGGATAATTCAGTATGAACATTCCGGACCGAGATAGAAAGCTACTTATGGATCGCAGCATGCCTGGAAGGGTCGGTGCTTTCTTGGAGAAGTCTGACGTACCGGAGCAAGAATTGCCCCCAGACGAGGAACTAAGAAAGGATATCAAATTACCAGAAGTGAGCGAGGGAGATGTAGTACGTTACTTCACGAATCTCAGCCAAAAGAAAATCTCTGTAGACACAAACTATTATCCCCTTGGAAGTTGTACCATGAAATACAACCCCAAAATCAACGATGAACTGGCCTCACTAGAAGGATTCGCTCACATTCATCCACTAGAACAGGATACCGAGATTCAGGGCGCTTTAGAATTAATGTACCATCTCCAGTCTTCACTTGCGCAAGTAGTTGGTTTGGAGAATGCAAGCTTGTCCACAATGGCAGGAGCTCAGGGAGAACTCGCTGGAATGCTCATGATCAGAGCCTACCATATAACAAATGGAGATAAACAAAGAAAAATTGTGTTGGTTCCTGACAGCGCACACGGCACCAACCCTGCATCGGCATCTATGGCGGGATATCAGGTGATAACTGTTGCATCTGACGATATGGGCAACATGGACTTAAATGAATAAAAGAGGTTGGTATCAACCGAGGGCGCAGTTCTTATGTTGACGCTACCAAATACCCTAGGTCTGTTTGACAATAACATACGCGAGATATGTGACACCATACATGAGTATGGAGGTCTGGTATATGGAGACGGCGCAAACATGAATGCTTTAATGGGGCATACCCTAATGGGTCCATTGGGATTCGACGTATTACATCTTAACCTACACAAAACTTTCAGCACCCCACATGGTGGGGGCGGACCTGGAGCCGGGCCCATACTTGCATCGGCAAAAATGGCCCCATTTCTACCTATGCCTATTGTAGAACAGAACAACTCAGGTGAGTATTCACTGACAAGCCCAGAACATACCATAGGTAAACTGGGGGGGTTCCACGGCAATTTTGGCGTACTACAACGAGCCTATGCTTATATAAGAAGCATGGTGTCTCAAGTAATAAAAGAAATAAGTAACAACGCCATAATAAATGCCAATTACATTCTCTCTCAACTCAAAGGCTACTACGACCTTCCATATGATAGGCTTTGTATGCACGAAGTAGTTATATCTGCCAAAAGGCAGAAACCTAATGGAATCCGGGCTTTAGATATAGCAAAACGACTTATTGACCATAGAATCCATCCACCTACAATGTATTTCCCACTTACAGTCGAAGAAGCCCTAATGATCGAGCCAACCGAGACAGAAAGCAAGGAAACAATAGATCATTTTATAGAAGTGATGAAAGAAATTGCCAAAGAAGCAACAGAAAACCCTGAATTACTCAAGGAAGCTCCTCATGATACTCCCAACACGAGACTAGATGAAGCTCAAGCAGCCAGGAAGCCGAATCTGAGAAGGGGTGAACACTAAGGAAGTAGGACTTACTCGCATCACATGAGAACTTGACATGCTATTCATACCTCAAGGCCTCTGCGGGATAGATTTTTGACGCCTGCTTAGACGGAAGAAAACTACTAAGTAGGGCAAAAAACAATGTGATGCCAACGATTACCATAACGTTAACCCAGGGGATCTTATAACTTATTCCTTCAACCTCTTTAGCTTTTTCATTGAATATATTCCACGAGGTTAAAGCTCCCAATCCCAAACCTATAGCAATACCTAGCATGGTTATATAAAGGGATTCGAGGAGAAAACTCAGCCAAACCATGCGGGCCTTATAACCTATTGCCCTCATCGTGCCTATTGCTTGTCTACGTTCCACTACTGCCCTGATAGAGAGTACTGCGATGGCTATTACACCCACTACTAAACCTAGACCCATGAACCCTTGGAACAGCTTATTGAACGCGTCTCCAGTTTCCAAACTCTTCTCAATTTGACCAAATGTGCTTACCGCTTCCATCCCACGAGTTATAAATGCACTCTCCAAAAAAGGAATCAGTTCTTCAACCTCGGCGTTTTGCTCCACCACAATGCTATAGGTATCGTAGCTACCGCCTTCAGTATGTGGCTCTAGTGTATCCACAAGAGTTTTTCCACCAACAATGTACACAGATCGAGACCAATCCTGATCAGCAGCGAGGGAATCAATTACACCTATTACCTCTAGACTAACTGGATCTCCGACCCCTTGCCTTGGCAGCACTTCTATTCGAACGCCTTGATCCGGCCAGTATCCTTCATCTGAACCAGATGGAATAGAACTCAACTGGAAACCTCTCGCTTGTGGACCAAATGGATCACCAGAAGGCAATGCGGAGTTACTAATCACGACAAAATTGTGATTTGAAATCAAGGACCGCCAAACCAATGAGTGGTCCCCTTCGTAATCCGGATGTACCTTCGCGAATTCAAGACGAGTATTTTCCAGATAGGTTGAATCAACAGAACGAACTTGAAGCCCAGAGAATTGTCTATCACCTCCATCTATCTCTCTTGCTGTGGCTGGTATGCTCAAAGAGCCTGCAATCACGTCGAAATTATCTATGTTAAGATCCGGAAATTCTTCAATGCCATTCTCCAGTTCTTCTATACTCATAGAGAAGTCAGGCCTCACAGAAGCAACTATATCAAATCCACCAGTTACGCGATCTGGCTGCTCCCTAGCAACATTATTAAGGTTATTCAAGACTGCGAATATCATAAGTGTAAATATCACCAACCCAAACATAGACACTGTGAGACCAGTACGAAATGGGGCGGACACTGGGTAAGCAATTGCGGTCTTGAAAGCAGCTTGTAAACCACTCACCCGACCAAGCGTTCTGTTAGAAATCCATAACAAAATCTCACTGTTATTCATTACAAGCCATACTGCGGATCCAATCTGGGCAACACCCCCTAGGACAAAGATGTCCGGCGTGGTATCAAGCCTGCCGCTATAAGGCTCAAATGTGTCGAATGGGAGTCCCCAAAAGAGCATTAGCAAAACTCCCTCAAATGTAGATGCTAACCTTCTTACGCTATTACCAGATAACCGAAACCTACCTAAGATCTTTCTCAAGACTAACCCAAAACCTATAATACTCATACTCACACCAACACTGAACAGAGTGCCGTTATCAGCATTCATGCCTAGTCTATGTAATACAATACCTAACGGAACTAAAGCCCAGCCTTGTGAAAGTATCAAACCTAAAATCCTTAGTATTTGCCTAAGAATCGATAAAGGCCAAAACAAGGTGGTTTTGATAAGGAGCATCAAATTCCCAAAACTCAGACCAGAACGAAACACTCTCAACACGTATATGGGACCAAGTAACCCAATCCCTATACTTTTAAAGTCTTCCTTCCACGTACCTCTAGGGTTTTTTACGAGTTCTTCGTTAAGCCCTCTTATGGCAACAACAATATTCAGGCGACTAACCCTATAGGAGGAAATTCCAACGGTTATTAAAGTAAGCAAGAATCCAGCGGAGAATGTTATCCACAAAGATTTGAGGGTGAAACTAATCCTTATAGGCCAGTCATCTCCTCCCACAGCCTGCCTCAATAGGCCAACAAGTATGATACTCACCAGGGCACCCAAAGCTGTACCTATCACAGCAGCTCCGAATGCATAAACGGAACCTTCGAAAGTAAACATTTGTACTAAGTGGCGCCTCTTTAATCCGATAGCTCGTGCCATCCCCATTTCCATTGATCTAGAAGATGCAAGCAGAACCATCACCAAAAATATCAGAAGCAATCCGACTATGATAGAAAAAGAACCAAATACGGTAAACAAATAGGTAACTGATGTTCCAACAGCTTCAGCTATTCTCAGACCATTAGCCTTAGATTCCCTGACGTTCAACTGATTCAGTCTTGGAGAAATAATCCCAAGTTCTTCTGCGTAGTGTTGAACATCCTGATATTCCGACAGAATGGAAAAAATGGCACCGATATTATCCTGTTTAGCAATCAGACCTAAATATTTCTCAGAATCATAACGACCACCTTCAATTTCGACTGTAATATCCCTTAGACTCTGACGCGTTTCATCATCTAGAGAGTTGCCTTCAGTTGATCCAGATAGTTCCAGATTATCCAAATGTTCAACTATCCTACTAAGCACAGGACTATCCTTGATTATTTCAGCGATTTGCCTAGCAATGGATCTATCAACTGAAGCTATTCTCAATTCCTGCCCAATTTCTTCGGATAGACTAAGTCCTTCCTCAATACCACCTAGGTTCGAAACACCAATCCAATCTATCAAACCATGTCTATTAGTCAAATCCTGAATTTGGGCAAGAGACATAAGGATCAAGTTTGTATCGCCACCACTAGCCAAACCACCATGTTTGGCAATAAACCTAACCTTAAATGAAATCGTGCCCGCGGGGGCATAAATGTTCACGCTATCTCCAATACTCGCACCCAAGACATCAGCAGAATTCCGGTTGAGGATAACCTCATCCTCTCTCAGATCGGAAATCTTAATTGATTGATCTCCCGACAAATCCAGGATATCTCCAAATCCGTCCTGTCTATTAGCCTGATATCCTCTAACTGTCATCTTTGACTCGGTACGATTGGTGGCTATATTCATAGCAGGTAGAAAAACCCCGATACGAGAGATGATACCGTCCACCCTTGTATCGTCCTTAAACATGTCCACGAAATTATCTACGGTGGCTTCTGGAAAAAATCTCTCCGATCCCGCATTAGGAAACTCTATGGTCTCATCGACATACCCAGATCCTTCAAGTGCAGTAATTCGTATGCTGTTGTACACAGTATCCCCGATACCCAAGGAGGCCCCAATTATCACTGTACTCAGCATCAGCCCCACAACAATCAAGATACTTTGGGAAGGTCTTTTGGGTATATTCCTAACTCCAAGTTTCACGAGTATTGGATTTCTAAGGCCCTGAATGATAAGAAGACCAACTAACAAAGCAAACAACGAAGCCAAATATAGCGCCAATGAATCAGTTGAAAGGCCAAATAACTTTTCCACTATTAAGTCCTAGCTGTATCGATGACACCATCTCTCATATATATGATTCTGTCAGCCCGTTCACCTACTGAATCCGCATGAGTAACAAGCACAAAAGTTTGTTTGTTCTCTTTATTAAGTTTAGTTATCAATTCCATGATTTCATGCTCATTCTGGCTGTCAAGATTGCCTGTTGGTTCGTCGGCCCAGACAATAGTTGGGTTATTCACAAGAGCCCTTGCAATTGCTACTCTCTGCTGTTGACCTCCCGACAACTCACTCGGGCGATGGCCTGCCCAGTCTACTAGGCTAACTGTTTCCAGAGTTTCCAGAGCTCTCAATCTCGCGACCTTTTGAGAGTGGCCGGATATCAAGAGGGGGAGTTCAACATTCTCCTGAGCCGTAAGGACCGGCAAAAGGTTATAGGTTTGGAATACGAAGCCCATAAATCGCGAACGGAATTCGCTTAACTCGTTATCCGATAACTCATGAATTGCTCTATCCCCTATGATAATTTCACCTTTGTTAACATTATCAATACCAGACAAACAATTAAGAAGAGTGGTTTTACCACATCCGGACGGACCCATTATTGCCACCATCTCCCCACGATTGACAGACAAATCTATGCCCTTTAATGCCGAAACTTCGAGACTGCCCGTATTGTAGGTTTTATGCAATGCACTAGCTGATATAATAATGTCACTCATTGTTCTTTATCTCCGAACCATATCTGCACCCTCGTTTCGCTAGGGGACCGTCTCAAACACTCAATCAAGTGGATTCGGCAGATCTTGCGTCAAGGTTAAGCACTGCACATTCTACCAAAATATATCCGGATGTTTGAATACTTTTCTGTGATATTAATTACGAAATCGTTCTACTTAAATAAAGTTCACTTCAGACAGCACCCACATATTGCAAGTAATTGTTGGGCCTATACAACAATATCCAAAATCCAGATATGATTCCAAATAATTAACTCAAGGGATATGCTACCTACCCATTGAGTTATGCCCATGGGGGTAAAAACATATTCTCAGGATAGATCAAGAAATCCATTCTTGACACTAAATTAGCCCGAGGTTAGAATCATCTGTAGAGTGAAGATAAACCCCGTCAGCCGTACAAACCAAGCGAGAGTCACCGGGGCTTTGGATAGGAGTACAAGAGAGTGGCTTCGTTAGAAAACAGGCAAACACTCAGCAACTTTCTACCTTCGTTTTTGAGTGCTAATCCAAAACTGTTTGGGCTAGAATCTGTGATCATAGCTATAGCAGATGGAGCTCAAAAGGTTCATGAACAGGTTCAGGCCGCGGCACTCGCAGATGCCTTAGGCACAAGTGGCGAAGTAAATGTCCAAGGAGAAATAGTCCAGATACTCGATGCATCTAGCTCCGAGACATTCGTGAATTTCTTGAGGAAATCGGGCCAAGTCGCGGTAATAGGATGTGAGGAACTAGAGAAGCCAGTCGTTGTTCCAAAGGGTGACAGTGGCCCATACATGGTACTAATGGACCCCCTAGATGGCTCATCCAATATAGATGTCGCTGTGAGTATAGGGTCGATATTTGGAATATGGAAGCACGAAACCTCCGAACCAGTTACTGAACTATCCCTACTAAGACCAGGGAACGAACAGGTGGCAGCAGCTTACTTAGTATACGGCTCCAGTACAGTGATGGTGGTTGCCACATCAGATGGTGTACACGGGTTTACTCTCGATCCATCCTCTGGTAATTTCTATCTGACTCACCCAGAAATTCGGATACCTGACAACTGCCCTTACTACAGCACAAATGAAGGTAACTTCAAGTCACTTGACGAGCCCACACAGCAAGCGATAACTAACCTCAGAGAAAAATACTCTCTCAGATACGTGGGGTCCTTAGTAGCTGATTTTCACCGCAACCTTCTTAAGGGAGGCATATTCCTCTACCCATCGGATAAAAGCAGACCTGACGGCAGGCTAAGGCTAATGTATGAAGCCAATCCACTTTCATTCATAGCTGAACAAGCTGGTGGCTCCGGATCAACTGGTACACACCGCATCATGGATATTATGCCCCAGCAAGTACTTCAGCGATCACCGCTTATTCTCGGATACCAAAAAGAAGTAGAAACTGCAGTGAGAATAATTAACGGATAACAGTGCCAAAGAAATGTTAGAGTAACCTACCGAAAGCAACACATCAAGATTTATTAAGGAGGACCATTTGAACACTCAAAAGATTATTCAAACCGCCAACGACCTAGTCGCAACTGGCAAAGGCATACTCGCTGCTGACGAAAGCGGTGGAACCATCAAAAGAAGATTCGACTCTATCAACGTGGAGTCCACTGAAGATAATCGTAGGGACTACAGAGAACTCTTGTTCCGGACCAACAATGCATCGGATTACATAAGTGGCATAATCCTTTTTGATGAAACGCTGAGACAAAATGGAGCTGACGGTACTCCCCTAGTCAAAGTTCTGTTGGACCAAGGCATAATCCCGGGCATTAAGGTGGATAAAGGAACTCAGGCCTTGCCTAGCTCCACTGCAGAGCTAGTGACTGAGGGGCTAGATGGACTAAGGCCAAGACTAGAAGAATACGCAGAACTGGGAGCCAGCTTCACCAAATGGAGAGGAGTTATAACAATCGGACAAGGTATACCTACCTCCTATTGCATCGAAGCCAATGCTCATGCGCTTGCACGTTTTGCCGCTTTGAGCCAAGAGGCTGGCCTTGTGCCAATTGTAGAGCCGGAAGTACTTATGGACGGTGATCACAGCATAGACGCTTGTTTTGAAGCAAATGAAGCAGCGCTTCGTGAAGTTTTCGAACATCTGGCAAGGCAAAGAGTAGTACTAGAGGGAATATTACTAAAACCTAGTATGGTGCTCTCTGGTAGTAATGCGGCTAATAGAGCTGGACCAGAAGAAGTAGCGGAAAAAACCATATCGTGCTTTAAGAGAGTGGTTCCTGCTTCAGTTCCAGGCATAGTCTTTCTCTCTGGTGGACAAACTGATGAGGAGGCTACAATTAATCTAAACGCCATTAACAAACAAGCGAACTCCGTTGGAGCTCCTTGGGAGCTTAGCTTCTCTTTCGGTAGAGGTCTACAGGCTGCACCACTTAAGGCTTGGTCAGGACAAGCCTCAAACACCGAAAAGGCCAAACAAGCCTTTTACCACCGAGCTAAGCTCACTAGTGCAGCGCGACAAGGTTCCTACGTATCTTCGATGGAGAAAGAAGCCTCCTCAGCATAACGTCTGGAGAACGTACCTCTTATACCTTGACTAAGATCCTTTTGGGAACCAACAACATGGGCAAGGTTCAGGAATTCCTAACCCTGATGGGCGGCCTTCCCATCACTATCACTACCCCAAGTAAGGAAGGAATCAGGTTAGAGGTAGAGGAAACCGGAGAAAACTACCATGAGAACGCTTACATTAAGGCACTTGCATTCTCCGAAGCCAGCGGACTCGCAGCGGTAGCAGATGACTCTGGATTAGAGGTAGAGGCACTAGGGGGAGAGCCAGGGCTAAGATCGGCCCGCTATGCTGGAATAGATGCCACTGACGAAGATCGTGTTTCATATTTACTGGATAAGCTAAACGGTATAGGATGGGAGTATAGGAATGCACGGTTCATCTGCGTCATAGCATTAGTAGAGCCGAATGGAAAACCTAAATATTTTGATGGGGTGTGTGAAGGCAAGATAAGTCTGGAACCTAAAGGAGATGGTGGGTTCGGCTACGATCCTGTATTCTACCTACCTTCCATCGGGAAAACGGTCGCTCAGCTAAATCAACACCAAAAAAACACCATCAGCCACAGATCCATAGCAACAAAGAAATTACTGGAGCATCTCGAACTAAGGAACAAAAGCAGAGCTTGAACTGCGGCTGCAAACGTATATCCCAACCATATTAGTCTTAATAAAGACTAGTTGTATCGTGCATGCAAAACAATAAACAATAGGACAAGTACTAAATATGACGAAAGACCTTTTTGGTAGATTAATGAAAGACCTGCGGATATCTGTCACTGACAGATGCAACTTCCGCTGCACATACTGTATGCCTGCAGAGGTATTCGGCGAAAAATATCATTTCCTACCAAGAGCCCAAATGTTAACTTTTGAGGAAATTGCAAGGCTCACTCAAATATTCGTGGATATGGGTGTAACCAAAGTAAGGCTAACGGGAGGAGAACCTCTGGTACGAAGTGGAGTGGAAGAGTTAGTATCTATGCTATCTCTTATTGAAGGTATAGATGATCTTACCCTAACCACTAATGCCTACCTTCTTGGTCAGAAAGCCAAGGCTCTAAAAGAAGCCGGATTAGAAAGAATTACGATCAGCCTAGACAGTCTTGATCCGGAAATCTTCGGCCACATGAACGGACGTGGATTCGATGTCAAGAAAGTTTTACAAGGAATCGAAAAGGCAAGGACGGTTGGTCTCAGCCCTATAAAAGTTAATACAGTTGTACAAAAAGGCGTGAATGACCACACTATTATCGACCTACTCAGGTACTTTAAAGGAACGGGTGTCATTGTACGCTTTATTGAATATATGGATGTCGGGAATATAAACGGGTGGAAACTAGATGAAGTGATACCTTCATCTGAACTAGTGAACTGGATAAATGATGAACTCCCCATTGAACCCATTAATAAACAATATCTAGGCGAGGTTTCTGACCGCTACAGATACCTAGATGGCACAGGGGAAATTGGCTTTATCTCATCTGTAACAGAAGCCTTTTGTAGTGCCTGCACCCGCTCCAGACTTTCTACAGATGGAAAACTCTATACTTGCCTATTCTCAGGGGACGGTCACGATCTCATGGGACCTTTAAGGGACGGTGCCTCCGATGAAGAACTGAAATCTCTAATATCAGATATATGGAACAATCGTATAGACAGGTATTCTGAAATAAGGTCATCCCTTACCAACTCAACCCAGAAAAAAGTAGAGATGTATCAAATAGGTGGCTAAATTTACTCATTGACCTCGTCCATAAATAAAATATAGAAGATAAAATGGATTGGTAATCCAAACAAACGAATGTCCTTGAATCGGGTTAATAATGACAAACACAATCGAGATGTATACAGACGGCGCTTGTCACGGCAACCCAGGACCCGGTGGGTGGGGAGCAGTGATAATACAGGATGGAGTCAATACGGAGTTGTCCGGGCATGAGCCAGACACCACGAACAATCGTATGGAGCTTCTGGCAGCGATTAATGCTCTATCAGCGGTTCCAGAAAATGCAGACGTGCTATTACACAGTGACAGCAGATACCTAATCAACACTATGACTAAAGGCTGGAAGAAAAAGGCAAATATGGACCTATGGGATAGACTTGACAGTCTAGTATCAAAGCGAAACATAAAATGGGAATGGGTTAGAGGGCACTCTGGAGATCTTTACAATGAAAGAGCTGATACGCTAGCAACTCAAGCCATACCAAACAATCCAGGAGAAGCCTCGTTGACCCACTTAGACAAAGAAGGCAACGCTCGTATGGTAGACGTAGGTTGGAAAAACGAAACCCAGAGAGAAGCTACAGTCAAAGCCCAGGTGATAATGAAAGAGGAAACCCTAGAACTTATAAGAGAGGGAACAATAAAAAAGGGGGATGTCCTGACTGTGGCAAGGATAGCAGGCATTATGGGGGCAAAGCAAACATCCAATCTTATTCCCATGTGCCACCCCATACCCTAGGATGTAGTGGTAGTAGATATAGAGATGGATATCAAGAGAAGCTCAATAATTATAACATGAACTGCAAAAACTAGCGCCAAGACCGGAGTAGAAATGGAAGCCATGACAGCAGCCTCTGTTACTGCTCTAACGATTTATGATATGTGTAAAGCTGTAGACCGGGGCATAGTCATAAAGGATTTGCGACTTGTGAAAAAGAGCGGCGGAAAAAGCGGTGACGTCATACTGGAACAATAACCAAACCAGGCTAACATCCCATTTTAACCTTCGCTTTCAGAAGAACCTCAACATAGCCTCCAACTGTAACCCTCCGAGTAGTAATCTAAAAGCACAAAATAAAAGCATAATTTTATGGTGAATTGTATGAACGTCTATGCAGAATACCTTAGTCCAAAACAATTATTGACGCCATTTTACGTATGTGATAGCATTCACTCGGCTTGGTGCCAGGTTGGATAGAGGAACCTTAGTCTTAGCACTTCAGTTCATAGGAATAGGCTGGTACATAGCCGCCTGCATAGTGATTGGACTAGTTTCAGGTCGGTGGTTAGATCAAATATGTTCAACCGCTCCGATACTAATGTTAGTTGGCCTGGCCCTAGGCATAATAACGGCATTCTCCGGCATGTATAGAATGATTGTGCCGCTCGTGGCTAGAAGCCACGGAAATAAATACGAAGACTAGCTAGCTGTTAAAGGTAATATGATATCAAGAAAAGCCATCGGAGTCGTAGTTATCCTAGCTCTCGCGCTCACTGGTTTTGTACAAGGAGCCATAGGTACTGCGCTAACTAACGGTGAGAGCATACTACCTCGCCCAGTTCCACACATACCTCCTCAAAAAATCTTCGTCGCCTCAGCAGAAGAGTCGTCTGCATACGATAAAAAACATAGCACGACAGATTCCGCTCATGGCGAGGAAAAGGCACATCAGGATGAATACGAAGACCATGGCGAAGACCACGGGGACGACCACGGTGGCCACCACGGAGACAGCGGGGTAGTAGAGGAAGGAGACGGATTCGTACTCACTAACACCCTTCTAACTTCTTGGATAGTCAGCCTACTCCTAATCCTACTCTTCAGGCTTTCCACTCGTAAAATGCAAGTTGTACCAAGAGGTCTGCAAAACCTAATGGAGGCTGCAGTAGAAGCCCTTTACAACTTTGTGCAGGGAGTTGCCGGCAACGATAACGCGAAACGGTTTTTCCCTGTGATAGCCACTCTATTCGTGTTCGTATTAGGGAACGCCTGGGTAGGGTTACTTCCTATAATTCCGGCCCTTGGATTCATTAATGAGGATGGAGTCATGGTAAGACACCTTCTCAGGCCAGCAGGTACAGACCTTAACATGCCAATCGCGCTTGCAATAGTTTCGTTTGTATTTGTAGAATACTGGGGATTAAGAACCCTTGGGTTTGGGTATCTAAGCAAATTCTTCCCAACCGAGAACATAAGAAAGCGGAACTTCTCACAGGTGCCGATTGATTTGTTTGTTGGAATCTTGGAGTTGCTTAGCGAATTGATAAGAATAGTCAGCTTCACATTCAGGCTATTCGGCAACATGACAGCTGGCGAGATTCTCCTTATAATGATAACCTACTTGGTGCCATTTGTGGCCATTCTGCCGTTTTATGGATTAGAAATACTAGTCGGCATGGTGCAAGCGCTGATCTTTGCTGGCCTTACCTTGGTCTTTGTAGTGCTTGCTGTAACCCCTCACGGGGGTGAGGATCACTAAAACTTTAAAAATACGTTCGATTATATAGATAGAAAAACTTCTAAGGAGGACTTATGGAAGAAGGAGCAGTGAAACTGCTGGCAGCTGGTCTGGCAATTGGCCTTGGAGCAGTTGGACCGGGAATAGGTATAGGAATACTAGGAGCAGGAGCGATGAACGCGATTGGGCGCAACCCTGATGCTAGAGGTGCCATTCTTACCAACATGATTCTCGCCATCGCTTTCGCTGAAGCTATAGCGATATATGCTTTAGTCGTAGCAGTAGTGTTGATATTCGTGGCATAAACTATACGGCACATTAGACTAACTTAATATAACCTGGGAGGACTTATGGCAGATCTGGGTTTTCACCTGCCCAGCATGATTGTCTATCTAGTTAACTTCATTATACTGCTGGTAGTTCTGTACTCTGTAGGATATAAGCCTATCCTGAGGATGCTCGAGGAAAGAGCAGCCCGTATAGAGGAAAGTGTAGAAACAGTGGAGCGTGTTAGGCAGGAGGCAGCCGCTCAGCAGGAAGAGATGGAAAAAAAGTTAACTGAGGGACGAGAAGAGGGCCAGGCACTATTGGCACAGGCCAGGGAGATGGCAAACAAATACAAGGATGAAGAGATCGCGAAGGCACGTCAAGAGGCTGAGGCTTTCGTAGCCCGGGCTCGCGATGATATACAAAGAGAGAAAGACGAAGCTATAGACCAAGTACGTAGCCACTTCGCCGAACTTGCAGTACTGGCTGCTGAAAGAATAATAGATAAGTCACTGGATGAGAACGCTCATAAGGATATAATAAATAAGGTGTTGGAGGAGAGTCCCGAGATAAAATAGTACGGGACTAGATAGAGCAACATGGCTAAAAACCCCTCGGCGAAAAGATACGCATTAGCTCTCTACCAATTGGCCACGGAAAAAGGCTCTGTAGAGAAATGCCAAGAGGATCTGCGATTATGCGGAGAAGTCTTGGCTAACGAAAACATAAATGCTTTCCTGTCTATGCCTAATATCCATGTCTCCCAGAAAATTGATCTGTTTAGGAACAATCTGAAAGATTTGGAACAGAGTGTTCACAGCTTGATCGGCATCTTGATCGAACGAGATGCATTTAACTTGGTTTCAGATATACGTGAACAATACGGTAGGCTCCTAGATGAAGAAAAGGGACTAGAAAGAGCGCATGTTGTAAGCGCCGTACCAATGAGCGATGACAATAAGGACAATTTGTCTAGTTATCTGAGTCAGTTGGTAGGTAAGAACATAGAGCTTACCAGTGAGGTTGACCCTAGTATATTGGCTGGGCTAGTAGCCCGAGTCGGCGACAAGATTCTTGACGGTAGTGTTAAAACCAGGCTACAAAGCCTTAGAAAATCTTTGATTGAGAGTACGTAATAGTTTAACTCTTTAATGTAGGGGTAAGAATATGGCAGTTCGCGGACAAGATATAACGTCAGTAATCAAACGGCAAATAGAGGAATTCGGCAGCGACACAACTATGGTGGATGTTGGTACCGTAGTGTCGACTGGCGATGGTGTTGCAAGGGTTCAGGGCCTTAGTGGAGCCCGATACACTGAACTCTTAGAGTTTCCCAATGATGTTATCGGGCTTGCCTTGAACCTTGAGGAGGATAGCGTCGGGGTTGTTATTCTAGGCGACGATACTGTGATCAAAGAAGGCGATGAAGTACGCTCCACCGGCAGAATAGCTGAGGTTACAGTTGGAGAAGGAATGGTTGGGCGTGTTGT
>CAYVMY010000012.1:0-22886 GCA_964452695.1 uncultured Dehalococcoidia bacterium | reverse complement strand
GAGTCAATACCAAGAAGCGATCAAGGATTACAACAAATGGTTAAAACTAGACCCAGAGACATTATGGCCCTACCACTATAAGGGCATGGCCTACAGGCAACTCGAGCAATACGACTTTGCCATACAAAGCTGGGAAAGATATGTAGAACTTAGACTAATCGAATCAGCCAGCTGGAGAGAATCCGAACAGGCTGCAGGGGCATACACTAATATAGGGTTGGCTTATATCGAATTGGGGAGAAACCAAAAAGCAATTGATTATTTCGATCAGGTTCTAACTATAAACCAATTTTATTCGGATGCGATTACTGGTAAGGAAAAAGCTTTACAACGACTCATTACTGATGCAGAAGAACAAATTCTGTCTTTAGACGCTACATATATACACGACACTGCCGGATTTTCCATAGACTATCCTTCCGAATGGATTGTAACAGAGGGGAAAGATCTGCAGGCGCCAGATTGGATTCTACCAGATATAGATTTTAAAACCCTCAATGGAGCGTCCCTTAAGATAGAAATCGGATTCAACCCTGGTGTCCATCTCGAGGATTTTACACACGCCAGAATCCTGGGAGACAATACCTTCAAAGAAACCAGCAGAATAACTATCGAGACAATACCAGCCTACCTGAGCAATGGGGCTCACATTCCCGGGGATAATCCGGCGGATATACTCATTGTAGTGAACGATCCTTACGAAATTTCTGTCGTATTCTCACCCGGAAAAGATTCAGAGGAATCGGACAAATCAACTTTCGCTGCAATGATAAAATCTTTCAAAATATTCGAGCTTTCTCGATAACCTTACAACCCTTGCCTTAGACAATTCTCTTGGATAAACTGTAACCAGCATATATAACAATCAGTGCGTAGCACCCCATGCACCATAACCACTGCTTGCTCATAAAGGGCATTTGTAATGCATACCGAATTCAAGACGCTTCGGAACTGCGAATCACTAAGTGGAGGTATCTGTTATGCCAGGTAAGTTCTCAGGTAAATTGGACTTTTCACCTATAGGTAATTTGGATAAAACAAAAACCGAAAAACTAGATGTTCTGGTTGTTGGCGCTGGATTTGCAGGGATGTACATTCTGAAAATGCTCAAAGATGCAGGATACAATGCTCTTGTAGTGGAGGAGGCAGACGGAGTTGGTGGTACGTGGTATTGGAACAGGTACCCCGGTGCCAGATGCGACGTCCCTAGCCTAGAATATTCCTACGGCTTCTCCGACGAGCTGCAACAAGAATGGGAATGGTCGAGTAAGTACTCTACTCAACCGGAAATACTAGAATATGCGAATCACGTTGCTGATAGATTTGAGTTGAGAAAACACATAAGGTTTGGGCAAAGAGTAATGTCTGCTACCTACCTAGAAGAAACAAAGAGTTGGTATGTGGTCACCAGTTCGGGTAATCAATTTGAGTCAAAATATTGCATTATGGCTACCGGTTCCATTTCTGCAATAAACAAACCCAAATTTGCAGGATTAGATTCATTCAAAGGTGATTGGTACCTAACTGGAAGATGGCCACACGAGAACGTTGACCTTTCTGGTAAATCTGTAGGAATAATTGGCACCGGTTCAACAGGGGTTCAGACCATACCTATGATTGCCGAAAAAGCCAAGCACCTCACCGTTTTTCAGCGAACAGCTAATTACAGCATACCTGCTAGAAACAGACCGTTGGACCCAGAAGAAGTTAAGGAAATCAAAAGCAACTACGGTGCAGTTAGAGAAAGACAGCGAAAGACCAGGGCTGGAATAATGGTTAGGCTAGAGGAAGACTTTGATAATTACATCACTGTGAACCCTGGAATGAAGAGCGCTTTGGAAGTATCCGTAGGAGAACGTACAAAAGAATACCAACAAAGATGGGAAAACGGATTCCATGGATTCCTAGCAGGGTACACAGACATAGGACTTAATGAAGACGCAAATGAAACGGCAGCAGAATTCGTTAGGTCTAAAATAAGGGAAACAGTCAAGGATCCTGCTACTGCAGAGATTCTTTCTCCTAAGAACGCAATAGGCTGTAAACGTTTATGTGCCGACACTAATTATTTTGAAACATACAACAGAGAGAACGTATCATTAATAGACTTGAACCAAACTCCTATAGAAACTCTTGTTCCGGAAGGAATAAAGACCTCTGAGACGGTTTTTGAACTAGATGTAGTGATTTTTGCTACTGGATTTGATGCTTTAACAGGTGCCTTAACCTCTATAGATATATCCGGTAAGGACGGTAGAAAACTTGCAGATAAATGGTCAGATGGCCCCAGATCGTTTTTGGGTTTAGCTGTAGAAGGATTTCCAAACATGTTTACTATAACTGGCCCTGGTAGTCCTGCTGTCTTAGGTAATGTTTTGATGGCAATAGAACAACACGTTGAATGGGTTTTCCAGTGTATCAGCGATATGGAATATTCAGGTAAAACAGAGATAGAAGCCGACATGATTGCTGAAGATGAGTGGATGAATCACGTAGAGGATCTGGCTAGTGAAACTCTTAGGTACAGCTGTAACTCATGGTATGTAGGTGCTAATGTGCCTGGCAAGAAGAGAGTCTTCATGCCTTATACAGGTGGATATGATGTGTATCGTGAAAGATGTAAGGATATTGCTGAACACGGTTACTCCGGGTTTACATTACGCTAAGACCTCACTAATAGCGCAACCTCCTAAGCCATTGTTCAAAGTTACGCCCAGGAGTCCCCTCACGGCTTCCTAGGTTCTCCTACCTGTAAACAGGCCCTCAGTACCACAGAATACCTGTAAAGTCTGTGCCAAGCATTATATCTGATCCTAAAGCAAGCCCAAGGGCAATACTGAGGAGTCCAGCCAGCGAGATAATGACATTACCAGACTTGTTCGATCCAGCGGACATAGCAAATGGTATAGATAAAACAACAGTCATAATTGCCATGGAAATCATGGTCCCAACCGAAAAGAATATCAAAAAAAGAATTCCTGAGAAAAAATCCGGGGTAGCTGGAAGAATTGCGAGGAGCACAGCGGCACTACCAGCCAAGCCATGAACCACTCCTATCGCGTAAGATTTCAATCGAAAGAACGGGATAAGTTCTGGGAAAGGGCCATGGCTACTCGCCTCATGAGGACTCTCTGAATTCTCCTCCGGTGCATGAGACCCATGTAAATGTTGATGACCCCCCGCACTATCGTGTTCATGTTCGTGGACGTGAAAATCCCCTCGATACATTTTCCAGAAAACCTGTCCGCCCAAGAAAACAAGCATTAGGGCCACACCAAATTCAAAAACCGATGATACTGATTCATACAAATCCATAAAGGATTGCTTGGCCAGCAATATCAGAGTTCCCAATAATAAGAGTGGAGTCGAGTGCCCAAGGCCCCATGAAACTCCCACCCATAATCCTTTGAAAACGCTACGGTAGTCACGTGCCATAGTGGACACTGCAACGACATGGTCACCATCTGTCGAGTGTCTCAACCCAATAACTAGGCCAATGATGATTGCTGACGCAATGCCCGGGATAGCTATTTCATGTTCCACGCGTATCCTTCAATAAGTTAAATTAACCCACCAAGTTTAGTCTTAAAATCCGACACTGGCAAATTTGTATCTTGCTCATAGTATTTATCTCATTTGCCCTCAACCCAATGCGCGACAGGTTCTTTACAAATTGTAAATTAAATGCCTATACCCCTTCTAAGACTTTCAATCTCCACGGCAAACCAAAGAGCCAGGCCTCCTGTACGATCGTCGTACCCATTTATTGCAGGCCTATCCAGATATTCCCTCAAGGTATTTTGCACCCCAGTACTTGCACATCCATCCACAACAATCCCATCATCCTGCACTCTCTCAGAAACGCCCCTCCAGCATCTGTCGAGCATGTATTCAAATGATGAATCAAGCCATCCTCCCCGGAGTCCTCTTGCAACAGCATACCCCACCATAGCCGTGGCAGTGAGTTCTTCATAGGATCCCGGGAAATCCAGTACTTGCCGAAACATGCCAGAAGGACACTGTTTTTGGCTCAGAGACTCAAGATGTCGCCTGTGCATGTTTACAATCCTTCCCCAAAGAGGGTGGTCCATAGGAATATAGGTTAGGGCTTCGGCAAACCCCATCGCAGCAAATCCATTTCCTCTTCCCCAGTAGTAAGGTACGGATCTTGAATGCCAGAAAAGACCATTTTCCTGTTGTACTTTCGATTGCACCAAAAAATCTGTAAGAGTGTTCAAATAGGTGACATCGCTAGTTATCGCAAATGCCCTTCCCAATATAGCGCCATTCATAAACATGTCCTCCGTCCTGAAATCTGGATCGGATGGTGCAGGCGCTCCTCCTTCTTCTGCAGGAACATACCTTTCAGCCACTGAAATAATTAGATCTGCATAAGCATTATTGCCTGTGGCCTCACTTAACTCCTCACCCCATATCAGACCTGCCAGGCTTGGTGTTCCAGCATTCTCCTCGAACAATTGGTCTTTTGACGAAATTATTGGTTCAAGCATCGTAACGATTTCAGAAACCGCTTTACCCTGGCGCCCTTCAAGCTGCCAAAGCCGTAATCTCCCGCTTATACCCACCCCTTGCGTATAAATGACCGGTGATAAGGTATGGCCATAGCTGTCCGCTAGAATCCGAGCTACCTCAATTGGATCTCGCCCACGCCTGCTTTTTAGCGTATCGCGAGCTATTGAGGTCGGCATCACATGGTCTCCAATCAAATACCGGAAGAGTTTCCCTATTTCACTTTCTATAGATCCAAATGGTGCTGTAACCCTCAACGCTGGAATTCCACCAACATTATCAGGATTACCTGATCCCAAGGCTGCCACAAGACTATTTGATTCTCTAACAATGGTGATTTCACCCAATGACTCCACAAAGCCCTCTGTAGCATAATTTGATTCCCATCTTACAGAAGGACCATCCCGGATCTCTAGAACAAGGTCGGGGCCTTGGAAAATTGTCCACCGCCAAAGGTACCTTGCCAGGCATCCGTCGGATGATTAAAATATCCCTCTTCTGGCGGATATTTGACCTTACCAGAAGATAGCTGATACTGATCAAGCTCAGCCACCCCCATCACATCAGGGTTCGTGCAAGGAACCAAACTCACTGCCAAGGTACTCCCCAAATAGGAATCTAGGTAACATCTGCCTACTTCCAAAACGAGGTTAGCCGCTGATCCGCTTCCGGAATCCCCTCCTATTACTACAATACGCATCAACCCCTCAAATGAATAAGCACTCTTATGTAGCAATGCTAGAATGGGTTCAGTGGTTGTGGTCACACCGAAAGCCACAGTACTCCATACCCCTTCTGATCCAGAAGCCATAGCAGTTATTTTTTCTTGCAGACTCCCTTGATGGCCCAATTCCTCTCGGCTAGTTTCCACAGATTTCCTCCCGCGTCCCGCTTTTCGCCTAGAAACTCTAACCTGAGGCCTACGATAATGGCAAGTAAGGGTTTACAATACCCAGAGACACACACAAGGAGGGCTATGTGAAAATCACCGATGTGAGAACCATGGTAGTTGAAAATGAGCCCCTGTTTATGTTGGGAGAAGACACCCCCAGATGGGTAGGGGGTAAATACTTACTGTTCATAGAACTTGAAACTGACGAGGGCATTATAGGCCTAGGGGAACGAGTCACTGGGAACGGAATAGGGCAGGGAAGGAATTTTCCTACCGAGGACATGAAGTCTCAGATACATCTCATTCATGAGATAGGACGCCAGTACTTAATTGGTGAGAATCCCTTCAATGTGGAATCCATCTGGCAAAATGTGTTCGCATCAAGGCATGATTTCAGGCATCCAAGCCTACACTCGACTCCTGCGTTAAGTGCCATAGAAATCGCTTGCTGGGATATAATTGGCAAGGCTACTAACCAACCAATCTATAACCTCCTCGGCGGGAAATACCATGAGAAACTGAAAGCATACGCATATATGCCCTCACCTGTGGGAGGATTCAGGGATAATCCGGAACTTGCAGGGGAAGTCGCTCTTAAGCTTGTTGAGGAAGGTAATTCGGCCTGCAAACTTGACCCTTTCCCTCCAAGTTTCCCCTTACCCCGAGACATACCTCTTTGGGAAATTAATGCTGCGTGTCGAATCTTAGAATATAGACGTAAAGCGGTAGGTGAATCACTTGAGGCTGGAATTGGAACTCATGGACAACTGACAACATATAGCGCTATCAGAGCAGCCAAAGCCCTCGAAGAATTCAGCCCGTTTTGGTTCGAGGAGCCTGTTCCTCCTGAAAATATAGAGGAGATGGCCCGGGTAGCAGCCCATACTAGTATTCCCATAGCAACTGGGGAGCGCCTTGTGGCAAAATATGAATTCTCCTCTCTATTGGAAAAGCAGGCTGCCCAAATCATACAACTTGACGTCGGACAGTGTGGTGGAATAATGGAATCAAAGAAAATAGCAGGTATTGCTGAGGCCCATTACGCTATGATTGCCCCACATATGTACTGCGGCCCAATAGCAGCTGCAGCCGCTATACAACTAGATACCTGCTCACCAAATTTCCTTATACAGGAAGCCAATCAGGGCCCGCTCCATACAAAAATATTCAAGGAGCCCCTTATATTCGACAAAGGGTATATAATTCCTCCGTCTGGACCTGGTCTAGGGATAGAACTGGACATGGATATGCTCAAGAAACATATTGTGAGTTAATCTAGAATTCAGTGCACCGCGAATAAAGCAGTGACCAGGTCAAGTCAAGAGATACTAGAAAACAGGAGTAGTTTTATGAAGTTAGCATCACGAATGTCCCTTCTGGGAACCGAGACAGCCTTCTCAGTATTGGCACGGGCCAAAGCCCTCGAGGCTGCCGGACAATCCATAATATTCCTAGGGTTAGGGGAACCAGATTTCGATACTCCAGAGCATATTACAAACGGGGCCAAATCTGCCCTTGATGCCGGATACACACACTACACTCCTTCAGCAGGCCTCCCCGTTGCCAAAGAGTCCATTGCCACAGACATGAGTGCCAGACAAGGCTATGAGATCGCCCCTAACAACGTAATAATTACTCCCGGTGCAAAACCCATAATGTTTTACACCATATTAGCCCTTTGTGAAGAAGGTGACGAGGTTATATATCCAAATCCCGGATTCCCAATTTATGAATCCATGATCCGATTCTCTGGGGCAACGCCTATCCCTATGCCACTAATGGAGAGTCAAGCATATAACCCAGATCCCTCAGAGGTGGAAAAATTATTTTCCACTAAAACTAAGCTGGTAATTATCAATTCACCTAACAATCCCTGTGGCAGCGTAATTCCCGACAGTACTCTCGAATTGATTGCAGATCTAGCAAAGAAGAACGACGCTATTGTACTAAGTGATGAAATATACAAAGATTTCTATTTTGAGGGCAGCCACACTTCTATCACCAACTTTCCAGATATGCGTAGCCGATCGATAATTCTCGATGGACTTTCTAAGAGCTACGCTATGACCGGGTGGCGAGTTGGCTACGGTATCTTCCCAGACGAATTAGTGGAACCAATTACCCGGCTGGTAACAAATAGCGTGTCGCACGCACCGGCATTCACACAGATGGCAGTAATAGATGCTCTATCATCTTCCCAAGAATCGGTTGTGAATATGGTTGCTGAATTCAAGGCACGCCGTGATATCCTGGTGGATGGGTTGAATAAGCTTCCTGGTATAAGCTGCCCTATGCCACTAGGTGCCTTTTACGCATTTCCTAATATCACTCGCACCGGACTCTCCAGTCAAACTTTTGAAGAGAGATTACTAAATGAGGTTGGCGTTTCTCTAATTTCCGGTACATCTTTTGGTGAGTACGGTGAAGGATATGTCCGTATATCATTTGCTAACTCTAGGGAAAACATTGAGGAAGCTCTGCGGAGGATGGCCACTTTTCTAGCTAACCTCTAATTCCCTAAGCATTGACTGTGATCTGGCTAAGCTCTATATTCTCTATGTGCCTTTGACCAAGTGCTCGCAGGATGGCTACCGAACACAGTTCATGCGGCACGTATCTGAACACACTTTTAGGAGGTGGCCATATGCCTAGGCCTATACCGGTTCCAGACGCGCTTAGCAAGCCATTTTGGGATGCCTGCAATGAGCGCAAACTTACAGTCCAATACTGCACGTACTGCGACAGAAAACAATTCCCACCCGAGCCGACATGCCGCCAGTGCGGATGGGGCTTCCACTTAACTTGGATTGAAACGAGTGGTCGCGGTAAAATCGTAGGATACTCTGTAACCTATGACTCTAGGATACGCGCTTGGCACCCCGAACAGCCATTCAATAATGCAGTGATAGCTCTTGAGGAAGATCCAGTAATTAACTTCCTCTCAAACCTCCCTGGAGTTCCTGCAGACGAGGTCCCGGTAGGATCTACAGTTGAAGTGGATTTCATAGAAGTTTCGCCAGACCAATTGATACCTGAATGGAAAATCGTATCCTAGGCCGAAGTTTTATAAAGCAGAAAAGGAGCAAGATATGACACGTGAAGTAGGGTGGGAAAGAAATAAAGACCCCCTTCCAATTTGGGAACACCGTGGCAAGGTCGCATTAGTAGGCCGTGGCCATTCTACCACCGACAGGCGTTGGGATGGAGAGAGCATGGACAAGACTCTCGGAGCCTACACCATGATAGCAGCTCAAGAAGCCATGGACGATGCAGGTATAAAACCTGACGAAGTAGACGGGATAATTACAAGCCCAGGCGGTCAGCCAGGCGGTGCTCCTATCGGAGACACTTGGGGTCCTGTCAGAGAGTTCTTCGACCCACCATATGATTCCGAGGACGGCCTCACCCAAGTTACAGCCGAATGGCTAGCAAGGCAAATGAACCTGACAAACATCAAATACTACAACTCACATGGAGACACGCTGTGGAATCTAATTGCACAAGCTGCCCAGCTTGTCGGTGACGGTAGGTGCGAGGTTTGCTTAGTTCCGTATCCAACGGGAAACTTACAGGGTAGATATCACCAGACTCCAGGGCTTGAGGCGCGGGGACCCGCGCAGTGGCAAAATCCATGGGGATGGGGCCTATCCGGTCAAGGGTTCACGTTCGAACAATACGCTCGCAAGTATGGAACAAACCACGACAGAATGGCTCCGTTTGTAGTTCAAGAGCGCAAGAATGGCCTACTTGTTCCATTTAGCTACTACGCTATTCATGAGCCCGAGCCATTCACTGAAGAAGATTATCTCAATGGCCGATGGATTGCTCAAAATCTGAGCATATTTGACTGCGACAGACCGGTTCAGGCAGCCGCCTGCTACGTAATCACCACCGCGGAACGTGCAAAGGACATGAAGCAGAAGCCCGTATATATCCTAGATCATACGGAATCTTCATTCCAGCCAAGAAGTTTCGTGCAAACCCTCGACGACACCGAAGAGTGGTGTGATATACAGGCTAATAGATCGTATCAAAGTTCCGGTATGGGACCAGATGACATAGATATCTTTCTTCCCTACGACGGATTCGCAGTCTTTACCCAATATTACATAGAATCTTTCGGATGGCGAGGAGTAAAGAAAGGGGAGGCACACGACTTCTACGCTGGGGACATAAGCATAGAAGGTCCAAATCCCCTTAATACTGGGGGTGGAAACATGGGAACCGGTCGAATGCGAACCACATTCATCACTGACCCGATGGAACAACTGCAGGGTCGTGCCGGCGCAAGACAGGTTAAGATAAAGGCAGAAACTGCTGTTACCCATGGTGTGTTGCCCGGCAATGCCGCGACCTTATGGTTTAGCTCAACACCTGGCTAGAAACTTGATTTAAGAAAGCACTCAAGGGCAGGGTACCTCCTCGAGAGCGAGTTGATAAGGGGAGGCACCCTGTCTTTGTGAGCAAAAAGGAGTTTACTTTTGGCAATCGTACTTAGCTTTGATATCGATGGAACACTTGAATTAGGCGATCCTCCTGGAGGAGTCACAACCGAGATGGTCAGAAGAGCACGCGATTTAGGCTTCATTATTGGTAGTTGTTCTGATCGACCACTTAGTAGCCAGAGAGCTGTTTGGGCTCGTATGGAGCTTACTCCGGATTTCATCGCCTCGAAACACCAGTTGGGCGATGTGCGCTCAAAAGTGGCAGCCGACTCCTACTACCATATGGGAGATAGAGACACTGACTACGAGGTAGCTGAGCAACACGGATTCGGGTTTTGGTGGGCAGATGAGGCGGCAACAGAACCATGGATAGCCTTAGCTGATAGTCAGTAATACTCCCATGTGGATGCGTACGCCTAACACTTTTCTTCCCATAACCTTTTTATAACTCTCGAGATAACCGCGGCATTGAAGCCACGCCTCTGCAAATAACCCCACATTTTCAGTCTGTACTTTCCGTATTCTTCCTGTATTACACGGTCTAGAATCTTCTGCCCAGCCACATATGCAGATTCATCATCATCAATATCCTTCACAGCATCTCTTGCCACATCCCCAGAAACCCCTTTTTGGAACAATTCTCTGGACACCATAGATGCACTGCGCGGACGATAGCTAATCCGACTACGTGTCCATGCTGCAGCAAAAGCAATATCATCTAGAAGTCCTTGGGCCTTAAGGCTTTCCACAGTAAGATCAACTACTTCTGTTACAAATTTTCGCCTTAGCCTAGATCTCACCTCGAATTCGCTGCGTGGTCGGTACGAAAGAAACCGCAAGGCATATGAAACAGCTCTTTGCAGTTCCTTTTCATTCATAAGTATGGCCGCAGCAATTCAATTAATTTGATCACACCAGAGAACTTACTATAACTTCCCACCGGCCCTCTTATTTACAAAAATTTCTCCGGGCCATCTATGCTAAGATGAGATCTCATCATTGGCTTCGACCTTAACATTAGTTCCGGAATTAACAGATCTTATCTGACCCTCTATCTCATCTCTCGTATCGAAATGATCACTCAAATATTCCTTCGCTGATTCCCTGCCTTGTCCTAGGCGCAGGTCACCATATGAGTAGAAGGCCCCAGCTTTCTTAACGATTCCCATATTCGTACCAAGATCCAAAATATCACCCTCTTTACTTATCCCGCGGTTGAACATGATGTCGAATTCTGCAACTCTGAAAGGAGGAGAGACTTTATTCTTGACTACTCTGGCTTTAACACGCGTGCCTATTACTTCTGTGCCCTGTTTGATTGTGTCCGATCGTCTCAAGTCTATACGAACCGATGAGTAGAATTTTAGGGCACGGCCACCAGGTGTCACTTCTGGATTACCGAAAACTATGCCAATTTTTTCTCTAACCTGATTTATAAAAACAACTGAGGTGTTCGAATGGTTTATAGCAGCGGACAATTTCCGAAGGGCTTGTGACATTAGGCGAGCCTGAAGCCCCATATGGGAATCCCCCATGTCACCTTCTAATTCTGCCCTAGGCACTAGAGCAGCCACACTGTCTATAATCACAACATCCAATGCTCCGCTTCTAACAAGATATTCGGCTATCTCTAAGGCCTGCTCCGCTGTATCCGGCTGTGACACTAAAAGATCGTTCAAATTAACCCCTAAGTTTGCCGCATACGAAGGGTCCATTGCGTGTTCAGCATCGATATAAGCAGCAGTCCCCCCGGATCGTTGAGCTTCCGTAATGATATGCTGAGCCAAAGTAGATTTCCCAGAGGATTCATTGCCAAAGATCTCGGTAACCCGTCCTCTTGGAACCCCCCCTATACCTAAAGCCAAATCTAAAGATATCGATCCTGTGGCAATAGCCCCTATCTCAAGACTTTGCCCAGATTCGCCCAGCTTCATTACGCTACCCTTGCCAATCTGCCTTTCGATCTGGCTAAGGGCCAATTCTAACGCCTTTTCTTTTTCAGTGACCAATGTGCACCTTCCAATTCGCCCGCAATCTAACAAAATGATAGCACGGGGGTTAACTGTGGACAAGCAGATAACTTATGCAGATACTTATGTTGGTAGGTTTCCAGATCTTTCTTATAATAACGTTAAACTAAACCCAATAAATTAATACGCCCATTTCCCATCATCATTTTCAGCTATGACAACTTGCCTTTACTCTCTATTACTATTTCTGGTAACTCTTACCCTAGCTGCGAGCTGCACTCAAAGTTCAAGTACTCCAAACCCTTCTGATGTTTCCATAGCCCCTACTACTCAAGAGCTTATTGTTACTCCGACACTTTCATTTGTTCAAAAACCCACAACTGACCTTGATATAAATCTCATACCTTATCCATACAGCCTTATCACAATCCCACCCGATCGAGATATTCTTGATATTAGTATACGGATAGGAGATGGTCATCCGGAGAGTCAAGATATTGATCTGCCCAAGGTCGACACACATTTGGTTCCCGGCTCTAATTCTATGTTCTGGGTTGTAGATCCGATTGGCAAGAGAGCTAGTCAAATTACCGCTACTCTTATCCAAGTAAGTGAACATGCTTATTGGTACTTCGAAGATGGATTTATTCCAGATCCAGATAACCTTATTCAAGCAATCGATACTTTTGAATCTAAAGTATACCCTCTGGTGACTGAGGCATTCGGCACCAAGTGGATATCCGGTAGAGACAACGACCATAGACTCACCATATTGCATACCGATTTAGGACCTATAGACGGCTACTACAGGGCGACTGATGAATACCCCCAAAGTATCCAAAGGCTTAGTAATGAGAGAGGAATGGTTTATATTAATTTACATCGCATAAAACTGGGGACTTCCGCCCATGGGGCAGTCCTCGCGCATGAACTCCAGCATGCTATCCACTGGGCGTCTGATCATGGTGAAGAAACTTGGGTAAATGAAGGGCTTTCAGAGGTAGCCAAGGCAGTAGCGGGCTATGGGTTTTCCTCAAAAGACTATTTCCTCGCGGACCCGTCCGTATCACTTAATAATTGGCCATCATTCATGAAGTCACAACTGCCTTACTATGGAGGGTCAGGACTATTCATGGAATACTTCGCCCAACACTACGGAGGATATGAAAACATGCATGTTTTTCTCGAAACAGAGTCAGACGGCATAGCTGGCATAAATGACTACTTACAATCCTCTGGATATGACGATACCTTCGATGATGCCTTCAAAAACTGGATGGTTGCAAACTATCTGGACAGCTGGGGTTTGCCTGGCTACTCTTATGACCGCGTAGATGTTCAAATTGACCCCCATCCACTTAGGGCATTCCAGCTGAAGCACAATGGACTGATTCCGCAATATGGGGGGGATTATATTGAGATTAACAATCACACTGGAAACATCGTGCTGGATTTCCACGGAGAACCCCAAGTACCAATTATACCCATTGATTTAAGGGACGGCAGTCCCTGTTGGTGGGGTAATCACGGAGATTCCATAGACTCCTCAATGACTGCTTCTTTCGATTTATCCGAGGCCATTACTGCGACACTCAATTTCTTCATATGGTATGCAATAGAAGACTCCTGGGACTACGCGTATGTACAAGCATCCCGAGATGGTGGGCAATCCTGGGATATTCTTCAGGGTTCGCACATGTCCCCCGCTAACCCTGTGGGGCCTGATATCGGACCTGGTTATACAGGAGAAACCAAGGTTTGGCTCAAGGAGTCCATAGACCTCACTCCGTACATAGGCGAATCTATCCTGCTCCGATTTGAATATATCACAGACGAAACAATCAATGATGCCGGAGTTTGTATCGACAATATCTCTATACCCGAAATCGGTTTCTTTGATGAACTCGAAAGCCCCGAATTATGGCGTACAGCAGGATTCATTCCAATCAACAATCTATTGCCCCAGCAATACTCTGTTCAAATAATTGAGGTAGGCAAATCGCCAGTTATTAAAACAGTGAACATAGCTGATGATGGAACCGGATCCATCGAAATATCTGGGCTGGGAGAAACTCTAGATAAAGCCGTGATAATTATTGCAGCGGTTAATCCTAACACCAAACAAAAAAACTCATATACTTTATATATCGCTGACAAAAGCCAGTGACCACCATGACAGTTGTTTAATTATTACTTCCAGCAAAGCTTTCTTTCCAAGGCAATATAATCCTCGTGATATACGGGTTCACTTGGGATTTTTTTAATGAAAGTACGGACATGTAGCCCAAGTTCACGGCCTTTTTTATCGGTTTGATTCGGCATCTTTTCAAAGTCTTCTATGTCTTCCCGGCGTGCCTTCCAAACTTCCGCTATTTCAAAATCATCATTTAGTAGCACCAAAACACCCGTCTTAAATCCATAGTTACCCTTCCGGCCAAATCTACCAATTCTTCCGTTTAAGAAAGTCTTCGAACGATCCCCATCAACCCAAACTTTCCTGGTTTTAATCTGAACTTCCCCTTCTTCCTCAGAAAACGCGTCGTGCCCCGGGCCTGGAACCCATTTGTATCCAAATGCCTCGCATGCAGCTAGTTCCCCGATTATTCCTGTAAATTCCGTAAATCTCTCATTATTATTAACCTTTTGTTTTGCAACTTCTCGTAGCTGGCAAAGTAAGTCATTTTGGATTGATTCTAATCCCATACGGCCCTCCTGTTTCAAATATACGTCGTTGTAACTCATACTAATGCCCATTCAGGCATTCTGTTGGCACCATAATACCTCAATTCCCTGACCCTCTCCTTGTAACCCGGAAATGAACGCCCAAGTTCTTTCCAGAACTCAGCGGAGTGGTTTAAAACCTTTAGATGAACGAGTTCGTGGTGCAACACATAGTCAATGACTTCCGGTGGCATAAACATCAGGTTTCGGTTCAGATTTATATTCTTTGCAATGGAACAACTCCCCCAACGGGTTTTTTGCCTCTTGATTCTCACCATGCGGTATGACAATTTAAGCTTAACGGACACTTTTTCCAGATGTCGCGGCAAATATTCAATTGCTTTCGCCTGAAGCCATTCTTGAAGCGCTATAGGCACCCAAAACACATCATCTGATTTCTCCGGGACTTCAAGACCCGTCGATGTTTCGGTTATAGCCCTAGTTTCTCCAGCATTCATTTCTCTATATACAACTCTCCAGGAATTTCCAATTGAAGGAAGAACAATAGATGTTGGTTTAAGCTCTAATCGAGCTTCTGCGATTTCCTTCAGGCTTCTTTTAATCTGTGGCTGGCTCTTTGCTACAACTTCTAATACCCAACTGTCCTTATATCGTCGTGGGAGAATTATTTCTAGACCGTTTCGAATAGAAACTTTAAAAATCAACTTTTTCGCTCTCTGGCTTTGCCTAATCGAAAACAGATTAATGTTTTCTTTGGGGACATCTAGCAACCCTAGTAGTGAATCTTTGTTGATCATCGCTGAGGGACTCCATTGTAGACCTAGCCTAGAGAACATTATAGGCAACGGTAAATTATGTTGCAAAACCCTTATTCCCCTTCGGTTATCTATACCATCTCAGATATGTTAACCCATTGAGCGAAATCATTACGGGGCGCCTCCAGATCAGTAATATAATCCAAGACATCGGGAAACCCTGTAATTAATTGTCTATATCAAGGTACGATTTATCTTGATATACTCCACGAAGGCGCGTCCTTTAACCAGAACAACATAATCTTATATAAAGAGGTTTAAGGTGAAGCTGAGGCAAGGCAGTATTTTTTATGGCTGGTGGATGGTGGCTATCGCTATCATATCAAGCTTTAGCGCCATGAGCATAGGACAAGCCATACCAGGGGTTTTCATGGAACCCATCACCAGCGATTTTGGTTGGCCTACAGCTCACTTTTATATCGCCATATCTTGTGGGACTGTCATGGGTGGTATCATGGCAGTTATTGTCGGGCCGTTAGTAGACAAGCACGGCCCACGTCGACTAATGCTCTTTGGGGCTTTTTGCTGCTCTGCGGGCCTCGTAGGACTATCCAATCTTTCAACCCTATGGCAATTCATATTACTACAATCTTTTTGTGGAGCTTTAGGTTGGACATTCTTCTCGCCACTTGTAGTAAACACCTCTTTAAACAAGTGGTTTGTTACCAGGCGTGGCTGGGCACTTGCGCTCGGCTCAGCAGGAATATCCTTAGGGGGAATGATAACCCCTAAGGCAATGACCCTAATTGTGGATAATGCTGACTGGCGAACAGGCTATATAACTTTAGCTATAGCCGTGCTAGTGATAATCATACCCTCCGCACTAATGATGCGCTCTCGGCCAGAAGACTACGGCCAATTGCCAGACGGAGTAGACCCTAACGAAGACTCTCCTGAAGCAATGCTGAGAAGAGCGGCAATTGCATCGGATGATCGCCAGTCCTATACAAGAGGTCTGGCAATAAGAACCCCGGGGTTTTGGCTTTTAATACTAGGTTTTGGCCTTAATGGGGCAGCCCTCAGTTCCGTATTGCTCCACGCTATACCATTCGCCACAACTTTCGGTTTCACAAGATCCTTGGCTGCCTGGGGAGTTAGCGTAAATGGATTTGGCAACCTTTGTTCAAAATTCGTATGGGGCTTCGGGCTCCAGAAAATCCATGGGAGAATCTTGGTAGCTTGCGCCTTCTCCATTTCTGCAACGGGCGTTCTCACGTTAATAATTGCTGCCCATCAAGGAAATGCACTGCTTTTATTTGGGGGATTCTATTTATATGGATTCGGGTTTGGGGGAAGCGTTCCTCTATCAGAATTCCTGTTTGCACGTTACTTTGGAAGAAAGCATATAGGTGCTATACGTGGGGTTGGCATCCCCGTTTCTCTAATTTGTAGTGCGGGGGCACCCATTCTAACCGGCGTGTGGTTCGACACATTTGGATCCTATACAGGGGCATTCTTCATCATCATATGCATATATCTAACCGGGGCACTAGTTATCAATATTTCCAGGGAGCCACCCCCTCTATATTCGGACACGACCTAGACAGACTTTTCCAAATGCTCTTTCAGAGCTTCTATAGCTTCGTGACAGCCAAAGACTGTGCTGAGTTTTCCGCTAACCCTTACTTTTTGTTTACTGATGAGACCAGACTTATGGAGAGACCAGAAAGACCAGCTCAACGCTGATCGTTTCAATCTTGGGAATATTCGTAGCAACCCTTCATCATTATATTCAAACACCTCATCTGGACGACGCTTGAGTTCTTCCAATAGCATAGCCTGAAGCGGGGGTAATCCAACATCATTTGGTCCGTGTGAAGTAATAATTTGGGATATTTTCATAATCTATGTTAAGTAGTGATCAACTCTTATAGGCCATTATAAGCATTCACATAAATTTTTCAAGCACATAATAGCGTTAACGGTTCGGATAAGAGATGTTGAAGAGACTTACTGTAGCCCCCCGCCTGCCCAGAGGCTTACCACCAAATCTGTTTGTCGACAGTTTTCCTTAGTTCCGTGAATTCTTTGGTCCACATAGACGTGCTTAGATATTTCCAACCACCGTCTGCCAGAAGGCATACTATATTACCCTTCTCGATTCTCAGCGCAAGCCTTTGCGCACAGTGAACCACCGAGCCTGAAGAAACCCCAGCAAATATTCCTTCTGCCTGCATCAATTCTCTAACTGACCGGAAGGCTTCTTTACTTTCAACCATTATCCTGCTGTCAAGCAAGGACAAATCTAGGATCGGCGGTATGAAACCCTCTTCCAGGCTTCGAAGGCCTTGTATAACGTCGTCGGGATGTGGCACCACTGCAACCACTTTTATGTCAGGATTATATTCCTTCAGGCGTCTCCCCACCCCCATTAAGGTGCCGCCTGTTCCAAGCCCAGCCACAAAGTAATCTATGTCCGGGCAATCTTGGATGATTTCCTAACCTGTGGTTTCATAGTGAGCTAGGGGATTGGATTCGTTCCCATATTGATAAAGCATAAGAAAGTTGTCATCAGCGGCAGCCATTTCTTGGGCTACAACGATTGCTACATTCGTACCCTTAGACCCATCCGTGTATACAATTTCTGCCCCGTATGCCTCTAGAAGTTGGGTCCTTTCCTGACTAACATTTTCCGGCATTACCACCTTGATCTTGTAACCTTTTCTCCTTGCCAAGAAGGCCAATGAAATTCCTGTGTTTCCGCTTGTAGGCTCCAGTATAGTTTTTTCTGCTGTCAACCTACCATCAGATTCCGCCTTTTCCACCATGCGTTTTGCTATTCGGTCTTTAAGGCTTCCGGTGGGGTTCTGCCCTTCGAGCTTCGCGAATATATGGACTTCCTTTTTGGGGCTCATCCGGCTTATTTCTACCATGGGGGTATTCCCAACCGTGTCGAGAATATCACGACCCTTGGACGTTGACGGTTCAACTTCTTGCACTGTTACCTTCCCTCTGTTTCTAATTTACAGGTGCTGGTTCCCTGAGTCCACAAAATACTTCATAGTCGATCAGCTCTGTAACTGTAGGGTTATCGCCACACAAAGGACAGGCAGGATTTCTCCTTAGCTTGACAACCCGGAAATCCATATCAAGTGCATCCACAAGTAACAGGCGGCCCGTCAAGGCTTCTCCAGTTCCTATGATTTGCTTAATTGTTTCGATAACTTGAATCGTACCAATCAAACCAGGCAAAGCTCCCAGAACACCAGCCTCAGCGCAGCTAGGAACTGCTCCTGGAGGTGGAGGTGTGGGGAAAAGACAACGATAGCAGCCATTACCAGGTAGATAAACACTGGCTTGGCCATCAAATAGCAAGATACTACCATCTACCAAGGGCTTTCCGGCCAAGTAACACGCATCGTTAACAAGATATCTTGCAGGAAAGTTGTCCGCCCCATTCACCACTACGTCGTATTCGGGAATAATATCCATAGCATTCTCAGATGTGATTGGTGCCTCATGTGCCACAACCTTTACGTCCGGATTATAAGCATTAAGTGTTTCCTTAGCTGACACAACCTTAGGTTTACCCACGTCATCATTTCCATGAAGTATCTGTCTTTGGAGATTACTAACATCCACAGTGTCAAAGTCTACTATTCCTATAGTACCAACGCCTGCTAGAGCTAAGTAAACGGCAACAGGGGAGCCAAGTCCGCCCGCGCCGACAATAAGGACTTTTGAATCTATTATCTTCCTCTGCCCTTGGCTTCCCACTTGCGGCATGATTATATGACGGCTATACCTTTGTACTTGGTATGGGGTCAACGCTTTTGCTTGAGCCATAGTCTTATTTCTCCTATATTTCTTTCAAGTTGTTTGTATCAATACTAAACGAACAGCTGGGGCCTTCAGTATAGACCAAACCTCATTGTATTTATCTGTACCAGCACTACAGCATTATATCATTAGCTAAAGCACACCGAAGGACCTTTGCACCCCTTGGTCAACTCAAGGCTAAACCGTACCATTACACTAACCTAAGTCGTCTAAAAGAACAACTTACTTTCGACTTATCCCGCCTATGCTCTATGACTTGCTTGTAGACTAAGCTTATTCTGTCGGTTTGCTAAGTCAGCAATAGTGGTTGAATTCAGAACTGCCTGAATGGCCTCTTCGACCGATTTCCAAATATCCCTCTGGGCACAAACATCGGAAAGATTGCATTGGTGAGGTTCGTCGAAGCATTCCAAAGGTGCGGCTGTCCCCTCTAGAGCATTAACTATCATACCAAGGCTTACATTTCTCGGGTCTAGAGCTAGTACATGCCCTCCCTGAGGACCCCTGCGGCTTACAACAAACCCAGATTTATGAAGGGTAGACAGTAACTGTTCCAGATATGCCTCTGGTATTTTTTGCCGCTCTGCGATCTCTATCGTTTGAACTGGCCCAGCGCCCTCCTGCTGAGTTAGTTCTATCAAGGCCCTAACTCCATAGTCAACCTTCATCGGAACCCTCATGCCGCTACCTCCTGTCTCCCTATCAGGAAATTATAGCACTCCCTCTGGACACCCTCAAGCCCAAGCTATATCATGTACCGACATTACAGTAAATAACTATGGAGCACAAACATGGAAACTATATCTCTTAAAGTCTCCGCGAGAGAAACGTTAAGGAAAAAGGTGAGGGCGCTAAGGAGATCCGGGCTGATACCTCTCAATCTCTATGGATTAGGCATGCCCTCTCGAGCTTTGCAGGGTGATACCCCCACGGTAACGACGGCTGTAGGGCAAGTTGGACACCATCTACCATTGGTGCTCGAGATGCCCGAGGGTGGAGCCACAGAGCTTGTACTTGTTCGCGAGATACAAAGAGATCCCTTAACCAATAATCTGATCCACGTCGACTTCCAGCGAATAAACGTTTCCGAAAAAACCACGGGCAACATTCCATTGGTACTACTTGGGGAGGCTCCTGCCATAAGAGCTCACGGAGGCCTGCTCAATCAAACCATCCAGTATCTCTCTGTAGAATGCCTGCCAATGGACATGCCTGAGAGAATTGAGATTGACATTACTTCTCTTGAGAAACTGGATCAATCTATAAGAGTATCTGATATCGCCATAGGGGAAAATATAACCATCCTTTCTGACCCTGACGATCTTATTGTCAGAATCAATGCTCCACGGGTTACTCAACAAGCATCTGCAATATCAGAGAGCTCAGTAGAGGAAGACACTATTCCTGCGGCATCTCCAGAAGTAGCAAGAATTGGTGAAACGGAAGAGGATGAGCAAGCTACGGACTAAAGCAGAGAGCACTAGGAAGGAAGTGTATCGCCAATCACTCTTGGATAACCGGCTACAAAATCAACTGCTCTGGTAATTGGCTTCCCTTCCAATTGTAGTGCCAAAACCCCCAGAATCCCGTCTCCGGTGACTATGCCAAGTGGGGTTTCGCTATTGCCTTCAATTGATACCACCGTGCCCGGCGTCCCACTCTTTGGCCCAGTTACGGTGACAGCATCTACTAGTGTCAATATTCTTCCTCCCCACCGCGTGAATGTTCCCGGCCAGGGCGTATACGCCCTGATTTGTTGTTGCACAAAGCTTGCTGGCAAGAACCAGTCTATTTGGCCATCCTCCTTGACCAGTTTTTTCGAGTAGGTAGCATCTTCCTCACGTTGGATTTCTGGCCTCAATTCACCTTTTAAATAACTTGGGAGAACTTTCCCCATAAGTTCGGCGCCTAATACGAAGAGTCTATGGGAATGGCTTAGGGTTGTGTCTCTTGGAAGCACTCTCTCCTCTTGTTGTGCCACGATAGGCCCAGAGTCCATGCCTTGATCTACTGACATAATTGTGACTCCAGTCGCAGAATCTCCGTTTAGTATTGCAGATGCTACCGGTGATGGCCCCCTATATTTGGGAAGCATCGACGGATGAATGTTCAAACAGCCAAATCGCGGAACCCGTAGAATCTCCTCCGGCAGGAACTGTCCATATGCAGCACCCACTATTACATCTGGAGCAATCACCTCAAGTTGAGCTAGAACCTCTCTAGATCGTAGTGACTTTGGTTGAAATACGTCGATTCTGTGGCCCTCGGCGAAGACCTTTATGGGTGGAGCTTGCATCTTGCGGCCACGTCCAGCTAATCTGTCTGGTTGAGTGAACACTCCTCCCACTTCTACCCCTAACCCCATTTCAAGTAACTGTTTAAGGGGTTGAATGGAATCTTCTGGTGTCCCGAAATACACAATTTTTGTTGTCATACTTGACCGATTATAAAAGGTCGTGCGTAACCGTACAACTGCATTCCAAAATTGCCCGAAAATTCACCTTCCTCCCCCTTGTATGTGTCATGAAATGGCCCTGATATATTCTATGTATAGACTTCCAGTTTAGGGTTTCATCTTCCTCCTGGTTGCCCTTTCGGCCTCTTCAGAGGCCATTGATCCAAGCCATTTTTGCTATAGCTTTGCTTAAATCAGTCGAGGGAATCGACATTGCTATCAAAAGCAAAACCTGCTTTATATTACATTACCTTGGAGCACAACAAACTGTGAAGACGTGGACCGCTGAGCACTTATGGGACGCCACCTTAGGAAGCCTTGAGCTGCAAGTCAGCCGACCAAGCTTTTCCACTTGGTTAAAACAAACTGTAGGCATCTCTTGGAATGGTTCTTTATTGGTGATAGGAGCCCACTCCTCTTTCGCTGCTGAGTGGCTAGAGAAACGGATGTCCGTTCTTGTAGAAGAAACCGTCTCGAGAATAGTAAACTCTCCTGCCAATGTACAATTTATAGTAGCTCCTTCTCTTGAATCCTCCTCGCAACCATACCAGGTTGGAGTGAACAATGCGGCAGACCATTCGTCCCAAGTTGGCATAAACAAAGCATCTTCCTTTACTGCTACCAAGCTCAACACTAAATACACTCTCTCCTCATTTGTAGTGGGAACTTCTAACCAACTAGCTTACGCTGCAGCTGTTGCGGTATCAGCCCAGCCCGGCAAGGCATACAATCCATTATTTCTATACTCAGGAGTTGGCCTAGGGAAAACACATCTGCTTCATGCCATTGGTAATGAATCGGTAAGTAAGGGTCTCAGCTGCTTGTACGTCACATCAGAACAATTCACTAACGACTTCATCACATCTATCCAGACCAAGCAAACCAAAACCTTTAGAGATCGCTATCGATCCATAGATGTTCTCCTTGTCGACGATGTTCAGTTCTTTAGGGGTAAAGAATCGATTCAAGAAGGCTTTTTCCACACATTCAACGACCTGCACAATGCAGATCGGCAAATTGTTATTGCTAGCGATAGGCCAAGCGGGGATCTTTCACTCCTCGAGGATCGCCTGCGATCACGCCTAGAGTGGGGCTTGAGCGCTGAGATGGACCGCCCAGATTGGGAAACCAGGGTGGCCATACTTCAAACAAAGGCCTCATTGCTAGGAATCGACCTTCCTGATGATGTGGTCGATATGTTAAGCCAAACCTTCCTACACAGTATCCGCCAGCTTGAGGGAGCCCTGAATCGCCTGCACGCGTTTTCGGATCTCACTAGCCTTCCTGTATCTCTTGCTAACGCCCACCGTGCGCTAG
>CAYVMY010000011.1:14011-23831 GCA_964452695.1 uncultured Dehalococcoidia bacterium | reverse complement strand
AGATTCATGGAGAAGTATGCCCCCAATATGATGGAACTTGCGTCCAGGGATGTTGTATCTCGTGCTGAACAAACCGAAATAAACGAGGGTCGTGGGATTGATGGCTGTGTATTACTAGATTTGCGACACTTGGGGAAGGAAAAAATCCATGAAAGACTTTCGTATATAAATGAAGTATCGATGGATTTTTTGGGAATTGATTTGGCTGAACAGCCTGTGCCTATAAGGCCAGGTATGCACTACCAAATGGGCGGTATAAAAACAAATGTTTATGGCGAGACTATAATACCTGGTCTTTATGCAGCTGGAGAGGCCGCATGCGTAAGTGTGCACGGTGGGAATAGGTTGGGAGCAAACTCCCTGCTAGATACTATAGTATTTGGCCGCCGTTCTGGAGAGGCTGCATCTCAATATGCTAAAGAAAAGCCCGGAAAAATCGTTCCTGAGAGCATAATTGACTTCGATAAACAACGCATTAAAGATTTGCTATCCAGAAATGATAACGGAGATACTCCTGCGAGAATTCGTTATGAAATGGGTACCGCAATGAATGAAAATGTGGCTGTCTTTCGTACTCAAGAAGGTATGGAGATTGCCAGAAGTAAACTCAAGGAACTTAAGGAAAGATACCTAACTGTGCCAGTTCAGGACAAGGGCTCGATATTTAACACTAACCTTATTGCTACTTTAGAGCTAGGATTTATGCTTGATTGCACGGAAGCGATAGTGGTTGGAGCCCTAGAGAGAACTGAGAGTAGGGGAGCCCATACTCGTTTGGACTTTCCTGATAGAGACGATGATAATTGGCTCAAGCACATACTGGTTCACGATGGGGAAGATGGTCCCAGCGTGGAGTACCAGTCGGTTGTAATAACTCAGTGGCAGCCGCAGGTTAGGTCCTATTAGATGATGTCTGTGGGAACACTCGAAAAGATTCTAGGTTCGACGCTTGTGGTAAACCGAACTTTTAGGAGGATGTAACATGGAGGTAACCCTCAATGTGAAGAGATTTGATCCAGAGGCTCCGAGTAGTACGTCATACAGCCAGGAATATACCTTAGAGATAGAAGACTATTCTACCGTCTTAGATGCGCTGATTAAAGTTAGAGAGGAAATCGACGGGAGTTTGGCGCTCAGGTGTTCTTGCCGGGCGGCCATTTGTGGCTCATGTGCTATGCGTGTCAATGGTCATGCAAAGTTGGTTTGCAAAACTAAAATACAGGATGTTACGGGTGATGATAAAAGAGTATTAACCGTAGAACCTATGGGTAACCTACCTGTTATCAAAGATTTGGTAACGGATATGAAACCATTTTGGGACAGAGTGAGGGCTGTGCAACCTTGGTTGCAGCCAGATGGTCCCGAGCCTGAAGAAGAATATGTTGCCCCTAATGAAGACATGTAGCATTTAACTGGTGTGATGGGTTGCATCATGTGTGGAGCATGTGCATCTGATTGTACCGTCCTTGAGGTGGACAAGAATTTCTTAGGACCGGCGGCATTGGCGAAAGCCTATAGATTTGTAGCCGACCCAAGGGATTCAGCAGACAAAAGCAGACTTGAGGCTTACAGTCAAGAAGGCGGCATATGGGATTGTACTAGGTGCATGGAATGTGTGGAGGCGTGTCCGAAAGGCGTGGCTCCAATGGATCGTATAATGGTTTTGAGAGAGAAGGCAATTGAAGCAGGGTATGATAACAACACGGGTGCCCATCACACTCAAGCATTTATAGACTCTGTTGAACACAGCGGAAGACTTGATGAGCTTAGGTTGCCCCTCAGAACTTTTGGATTGTTGAATATACCTGCCCTCTTGGGGCTTTTACCAGTAGGGTTACGTGCCCTTAGGAGAGGTAAAATGCCCAGCCCGTTTCATAAGGCTATTCCTGGGGCAGATAAGGTACGGCGTATCTTTGAGAAAGTCGAGAAAAAGTGATGAAATATGCTTTCTTTCCTGGTTGTGTTTCCCGCGGTGGATGTCCTGAGTTGTATCCAGCTGCCATAGCTGTATGTGAGAATCTTGGGATAGAACTAGAGGAAATGTTAGGAGCTGCATGTACTGGAGCCGGTGTATTACAAGAGAAAAACCAAGTGCTGGGAGATACTCTTAATGCGAGAACTTTCGCTATGGCTGAGGCCATGGGGATGCCAATCATGACTATATGCAGTACCTGTCAGGGTACTATGTCCCAGGCTCACGACAGACTAAAGGACGAGACTTACAGATCCGAAATAAACGAGATACTGTCTGAAGAGGGCTTGGAATACAAAGGAGAAGTTATAGTCAAGCATCTTCTTTGGATATTGGTTGAAGATATAGGATTGGAGAATCTTAAATCTAAGGTTGCTACTCCGCTTGAGGGTCTAAGGGTAGCTCCTTTCTATGGTTGCTACATAGTTAGGCCAACTGGAGCCTTAGAATTTGATAAATACCCAGAACGGGAAGAATCTTTAGAACAGGTTATATCTGCGCTGGGTGCGGAAGTGGTCGAATTTGAAGGGAAAACCAAATGTTGTGGATTCCCGATACTTACAATAAATGAGAAAAACTCATTGGCCATGGTTGCAAATCACACTTTAGATGCAAAAGAGAGTGGTGCAGACGCTATGGTAACCCCATGTCCTCTATGCCACCTGAACTTGGATGGCTATCAACCGAAGGCTGGTGCTCAAAGGCAGATGCAGATAGACCTACCAATATTGCATCTGCCTCAAATGATTGGCTTAGCAATGGGAATGGATCCGAAAGCCATGGGTTTGAACAGACATATAGTCCCTACAGCCAAGATACTGTCTCAGGTCGCACTTGGCGGATAGAAAGTGTCTTGCTATTCTTGGATAATTAGGGCTTTACAGTTGGTTACTGCGAAGCCCTAATGTAAGAGGGGTTTGTACCCTTAGTAATGAACTTGCAATCCGTTGTGGTTACGGCCAAAGAATAAGCTAGCTGCTGAAGAAAGAGCCGTTTCATATAGCGTTCTAGACAAGTGGGAATTATTTGGGTACTTCTATTCTCCACTGGGCTCTTCCCTGTTCTAGCAGATCGTTACCATATATATCGTTAACCACTATTACAGGGAAATTTTCTACTTCTAGTCTTCTTATTGCTTCTGGCCCTAAGTCTTCGTAGGCAACGATATCGACTTTTTTTATACTTCCGGATAACAATGCCCCAGACCCGCCTATGGCACCAAAATATACTGCTTTGTGGCTTACAAACGACTCCCTAACCTCTTTACTTCTTCCCCCCTTGCCAATAGCAGCTTTAACCCCTAGGTCGAGCATTTGATCAGTGAAAGGATCCATCCTGTAAGCGGTAGTAGGACCCGCGGACCCAATTACTGCGCCAGGTCTTGGTGGTGTTGGGCCTACGTAATATATGATTTGTCCGCGTAAGTCTAATGGAGCGGATTCTCCTTTGGCTATACTTTCCACGATGCGTCTGTGGGCGGCATCTCTTGCAGTGTATATTACGCCTGTAAGCAATACTTCATCGCCGGTATTTAGGCTTGCGATAGATTCATCAGTTAGGGGTGTAGTTATATTTTTCATATATCATAATCTCAGTTTCTTAATTGCTTGGCAGTTGGTTATATGACTGCACTCTTCAGCCTGGCACTATGGCATTGAAGATTTACACCAACTGGCAAAGAAGTTATATGAGTAGGGTAAGTTTCAATGTTTACAGCCAGGGCAGTTGATCTTCCTCCCCAAGCCTGCGGGCCTATTCCACTGGCATTAACTAGTTCTAATAGTTCGCTTTCTAGATCTGATACTTCAGGATCTGGGTTATGATCCCCAACCTTACGAAGCAGGGATTTTTTAGCTAGGTGCATTACATGTTCTGCAGTTCCTCCCACACCAATCCCGACTATAAGAGGTGGGCATGGGTTTCCACCAGATTCCTCAATAGTCCTATGGGCATAGTCAATTATCCCTTGTTTTCCCTCACCAGGTCTAAGTATGGCAAGTCGGCTCATATTTTCACAACCTCCGCCCTTAGGCAGAATTGTTAATTTTAGCTGATCTCCTGGCACTATATCCGTGTGTACTATTGGTGGTGTGTTGTCGCCAGTGTTTATACGTGCGGAGAATGGCTGACTGACAATGGAATTACGTAAGAACCCTTCTTTGTATCCTAACCTGACACCTTCTGATAATGCCTCTTTGAGGTCACCTCCTACAAGATGTACGTCTTGTCCTATTTCTAGAAATAGGACCGTAGTTCCAGTGTCTTGGCAGAGAGCAATCTGCTTTTCTTGAGCGATTTCCGAATTTCTGACTATAAGATCTAAAACTTTCTGGGCCCTTGGTGCTTCTTCAGTACTTCTAGCCTTCTTCAGGGCTTCCAAAACATCCTCTGGTAGGTTGAAGTTTGCCTCTTGGGATAAATTGACTAGGATATCTTTTATTGTGGATACCTCTATTTCTCTCACTTTACCTCCTATGCCTACAGGTTTCAGCCAATCGTTTGGTTTAGCTTATGTCCTAATATCCTTTGGTGTATTGCCAGTGCCAGTCCTAAGTTGGTATATGGGTAAGTGATAGGTCAACTATTTCGTGTTTGCATAACTTCTACCAACTCGGTTACCGCTGCAGCTGACCTTGAAAGGTTGGCCTTTTCTTCTTGGGAAAGTTCAACTTCAATGATTTCCTCTATACCTAGAGCCCCCAGCTTTACGGGAACACCGATATACAGGCCGTTTATGCCGTACTCACCCTGCAAATATGCTGCGCAGGGGAGTATGCGCTTCTTATCCAAGATTATTGAATCTACCATTTGCGCTACGGCTGCAGATGGAGCGTAGAAAGCGCTACCAGTCTTTAGCAATCCAACTATTTCTGCCCCTCCGTCTCGCGTTCTCTGTACTATGGGATCCAAGACATCCTTCTTTAGCAGCTGGGATATAGGTATTCCTGCTACATTTGTTGATTGAACCAAGGGTACCATTGTATCACCATGTCCACCTAGGACATACGCTTGTACGTCTTCAACGGACGCCTTCACCTCTTCTGCGAGAAATGTTCTGAATCTAGCTGTATCCAATATACCTGCCATTCCTATGACTCTTTCTCTAGGGAATTTAGTGATGTCTAATGCCTGTTGTGCCATTGCATCCAGTGGGTTAGATACAACTATCATTATGCAGTCAGGGGAAAATTTTGCGATCTGTTCGGCAACTCCTCCAACAATGTCCATATTGGTGAAAAGCAAGTCGTCGCGGCTCATACCAGGTTTTCTTGCAATGCCGGCCGTAATAACCGCTACATCTGAGACCTTTGTATCTTCATAAGAGTTTGTCCCTGTGATTGAACTATCTGTACCTATAACTGGACCAGATTCTAGCATGTCCAAGGCTTTGCCTTGCGGCAGACCCTCTACGATGTCCACGAGAACTATATCGGCATATCCACGTTCGTATAGGCGTTGAGCTACGGTTGCTCCCACGTTTCCAGCTCCTACAACAGTTATTTTCTTTCTCACTTGTATAACCTCCTGATCAGCGAATTATTAAACTATATTGAGTTTATGTATAGGGTCTATGCACCAGTGTATTTTGCCCAGGTTGCATCGACATCGGTTTCTTGAATGGTTGCTAACAGATAGTCCCCCAATTCTCTGCTAGTGGCACCGTTGCTTCTGCCTGTCATTACAACTTTTCGTTCGTACTGTCCACATATGTCGAGAGCTTTGTGTAACTTTGTTCCAAGGTCAGAGAATCCAATATGTTCTAGCAACATTGCCCCGGCTCTTAACACTGAGCTGGGGTCAGCGTACTGATCTCTACCTTCTCTTACCATCCTTGGCGCTGTGCCATGAATTGCTTCGAACATAGCGTATTTCATTCCTATATTTGCACTACCTGCGGTACCAACTCCTCCTTGGATTTGCCCAGCCTCATCCGTTATTATATCTCCATACAGGTTAGGAAGTGCCATGACTTGGAATTCGTGACGACGCGCTTCGTCCAATAACTTTGCAGTCATTATGTCTATGTACCACCCCTCCCATTCTATATCTGGATAATTTGCGGATACTTCTCTAGCGATGTCCAGGAATTTCCCGTCAGTGGTTTTTACTACATTGGCCTTTGTGACGACAGTTACCTTACTCTTACCCATGCGTTTGGCATAGTCAAAAGCCAGTTCCAATATCCTGCGGGAACCTTGAGAGGTTATAACTCTAAAGTCCACAGCAAGATCATCTGTTACATTGATCCCCTGACTTCCAACAGCGTACATATCCTCTGTATTTTCGCGGAAAAATGTCCAGTCTATATTATCCTTTGGGATTCTTACTGGCCTTACATTAGCAAATAAGTCTAGAGCCTTTCTCATCGCTACGTTGGCACTCTCTATATTTGGCCAACCGTCTCCTTGTTCTGGCGTGTGTGTTGGCCCTTTGAGAGTTACGTGGCATTTTTTTATCTCTTCCAAGACGTCATCAGGTATGGCTTGCAATTTCTCGGCTCGATTTTCTATCGTAAGACCATCTATCACTCTGAACTCAATCGTCCCTTCAGCAACTTGGTCACTTAGAAGATGCTCTAGTATTCTTTGGGCTTCAAAAGTTATGGCAGGGCCAATACCGTCTCCACCTAGAATGCCTATTATAATTGGCCTCAGTTGTCCGAAGTCTGTCCAAGTTTGGTCTTGTTTTAGTAATTCTATTCTTTCTAGCTGGCCTTCCAGCACTTTGCCGAAGTGTTCTTTAGCGATATTTATAGAATTCGTGCTTATGTTAACCAATATTCTCTCTCCTTATACACACAAGGTCTTCGTATATCTTTGGTGATCTATAGTGCATTGAATATTTGTGACTACCTTATACACTACTATTCTAGGATAACCAGAATATCATTCTTTGCTACTCTGGCTCCGGGTTGATTTGTAAGTTCCTTTACTATTCCATCAATTGGAGATGGGATAGCGTTCTCCATTTTCATTGCCTCTAAATATAGGATTGGGTCTCCCTTTTTAACTTGTGATCCTACATCTACTGCGTACCTCAGTAATATGCCGGGCATAGGTGCAAGCACTCTGGTTCCAGACTGAGTATCTGTGGGAAGATGTGTGGGTTCCGGGGGGGTGCTGGCTGGAACTGGCGCAGGTGAAGGGCTCGGTGTTGATGAAGGGGTAACGGTCGGCTGAACAGGTGTAGAAATGTATTGAATTCCTTGTTCTTGTGCGGCTGACTTGTTTACTATAGGCTCTACAGCTACTTGGTATTGTTCTTGCCCGACATAGACGTTGAAAAGGCGACTTGGCCCTACGACCGATGTGTCTGGCTGATGGTGGGTGGTTGAACTCTGTTCTGTCAGTGAACCTACGGTGGCTTTAGCAGCGAGATCTTCCTGTCTCTTGATATCATCTAGAGTTTTGGGTTTGACATCCTCTGGTATAGGCTCTTTGCCGTATTTCCATTTCAGAAAGGTTAATCCAGTGGTTGGATATAGAGTGTAAGTGAGTACGTCACCTATGTCTCTGGCTATATCTTTTGTGTCCTGTTGTGCCTGGTCAAGCTCTGGCTCCAGATAATCAGCTGGCCTACCAGTTATTGGCTCCTGGCCGCGCTCATAGTCTTTGAGAACGTCTTTGACCACTTCTTGGTCTACCTGAGCTGGGGGTTTGCCGTATAGGCCGTATGCATAGTCCTTTATCTGAGCTGAAACCATTTTATAGCGTCCAAACAACACATTTTGTACGGCTTGAATTCCTATTATTTGACTCGTCGGTGTTACGAGAGGTGGATACCCCAGTTCTTTCCTTATCTGCGGTAGTTCTTCGTAAACCTCATTTAGTCGGTCCAATGCATCTACTTCACGTAGTTGCGATATTAGGTTACTAGCCATACCGCCTGGTATCTGGTGATTCAGTACGTTTGTATCTATAACGGAGGCTTTGGTAGTGTCGAAATGTTCTCGGTATTTTGGGGCAATAGATTCAAAATAATCCGCTAGAATAAGTAAATGTTGTAGGTTAAGCTGTGGGTCTCTTTCAGTTCCCTGCAATGCGACTACTAGTGGTTCTACAGCTGGTTGAGAGGTTCTAAGTGCGAATGGGGATAGGCAAGTATCGACAATATCTAGGCCTGCCTCTATTGCTTTTAGAACTGTCATTGATGCCATTCCACTCGTGTAATGGGTGTGAAGATGGATTGGGATATCTAGTTTACCCTTTAGTGCTTTAACCAATTCATAAGCGTCATATGGGGCTAGTAGTCCTGCCATATCTTTTATGCATAGAGTGTCCGCTCCCATATCCCGAAGGATAGTGGCTTTATCTAGGAAGTAATCTAAGTTGAACACCGGGCCACCCATTCTTGACTCAGTTACAGAGTAGCATATACAACCTTGGAAATGCTTACCGTTCTCCTTTATCGCCTTAGCAGCAGTTTCAAAGTTCCGTTCGTCATTAACTGCGTCGAACACTCTGAAAATGTCTATCCCTACTTCGGCGGCATGCCCAATAAAGGCCTTGACCACATCATCTGGATAGTTTCTATAGCCTACAAGATTTTGTCCTCTAAGCAACATTTGCAATGGGGTTGTTGGGATGAGTTTCTTGAGTATTCTTACTCTATCCCATGGATCCTCTGCTAGGAATCTTGTGGCTACGTCGAAGGTCGCCCCTCCCCACACTTCCAGAGACCAGTAACCTGCCTTCTCCATCTCAGAAGCTATTGGCTCCATGTCCTCTATTCGCATTCGCGTTGCGGCAAGGCTCTGGTGAGCATCTCTGAGTGTGGTATCAGTTATTTTTATCGGGTTGATAGTTTTAGATGGTGTCATTATAAATACACATAAAAGGAATCGGGTTTTGCATAACCATCAAACATTAAAGTAACTAGATGGTGGTAGCCATAGCTTTTTATAGAGGCATGTTTCCATGCTTCTTTGGGGGTAATGCGTCCCTCTTGTTTACGAGCATTTCTAGCGCAGCTATAATCCTCGGGCGCGTTTCGGCCGGGTCGATTATATCGTCTATAAACCCCCTGCTGGCAGCAATGTAGGGGTTGCTGAACCGCTCTCTGTATTCTTGTATAAGTTGTTTCTTAGTCTCTTCCTTGTTCTCAGATTGATTGATTGCCTCTCGGTTTATTATATTGACGGCACCATCTGGACCCATGACAGCTATTTCAGAAGAAGGCCAAGCTAGGTTTACATCTCCTCTGAGGTGTTTACTGCTCATTACTATGTACGCTCCTCCATATGCTTTACGGACCAGCACGCTTATTTTTGGTACTGTTGCTTCTGCATAGGCATATAGAAGTTTGGCGCCGTGTCTGATAAGTCCGTTATGCTCTTGATCGGACCCTGGTAGGATACCCGGTACATCTATCAGAGTAACTAAGGGTATATTGAATGCATCGCAGAACCTGACGAATCTCGCGGCCTTTACTGATGCCTCTGTGTCTATAACTCCGGCAAGGTAGTTAGGTTGTTGGGCTACTAGTCCAACAACCCTTCCGTCCATCCTGGCGAGTCCTACTAATATGTTCTGCGCATAGGTTTCGTGTATCTCTAGGAAATCCCCTAGGTCTACGATTTTGCGAATGACCTCTTTCATCATAGCCTGTATATTCCAAACCAGAAGCTGATGCTATATCTACATAGTAATTACGGTCACCACCACTATCATCTCTAAAGGTAAATTCAACTAGCTGTCTACTTTCTATAGCAGATATAAGATTGTTTCGTAGTTCTTGGGGAGTCTTACCTTTATATTCTTTAGAGAAATCTACTGTTACTGAGTGGCCCCACTTAGATTCCAGTTTCTTTCTGTAAATAAATTTGAGTATCTCTTGCAATTTTAGCTG
>CAYVMY010000011.1:0-14001 GCA_964452695.1 uncultured Dehalococcoidia bacterium | reverse complement strand
GTTATTTTGAGGCAGAAAGCTAAGGAGTCTCCTTACTTCGTATAGGCATCTTTCTTCGCCATCCAGTGCAAAGTGCGCCACTCCACTCTTTGTAGAGTGAGCCAAAGCCCCACCTAATTCATCGTGGGATATCTCTTCACCAGTCGCAGATTTTATTACATCAGGTCCTGTGATGTACATCTGACCTGTGCCGTTGACCATAAATATGAAATCTGTCAGGGCAGGGGAGTAGACTGCTCCTCCTGCTGCAGGGCCCATTACCACAGATATTTGTGGTATCACACCTGAGAAAATTATGTTCCTGTACATTATTTCGCCATATGCTGCAAGGCTGGCGACGCCTTCTTGGATTCGAGCTCCACCAGAGTCGTTGAGTCCCACTATTGGGGATCCATTCTTGGCAGCCAAATCCATTACTTTACTAATTTTTTCTCCCACCACTTCTGATACGGTCCCACCGATCACTGTAAAATCGTGGGCGAAGGCGAATGTGAGTCTTCCGTTAACCCGACCATATCCAGTTACAACAGCGTCGCCGATAAAATGTTTTTCTCCTAGACCAAAATCGGTTGCTCTATGAGTGACAAAAGAGTCGGTTTCTTGGAAAGATCCATCATCCATCAATAGGTTAATTCTTTCCCTTGCAGTTAGCTTTCCCTTCTGATGCTGTTGATCTATGCGGGCTTGCCCGCCTCCGAGAATAGATTCCTCTCGTTTCTTTTTGAACTCCTCAATCTTGGAGGAGTTTTCGTTGTGGACAGTCATGTTAGGATCACTGTCTCCTTTCTATTGCACGCTCCCCTGATACGCTACAACTTCCCAATTGATCATGCTATCAGATTATCACTTCATATGCAATTTAATCGGTGTTAGTAATATGGACTCTCCTTGAGTATGATGTTTAGGGATGAGTTATCTATATGTGCAATCCTATGCATATAGATAACTCGCAAACGTTAAGGAGTTCGCCAGAGGGCAAAATGATACTCAGAAGACTCTTGGTTTTTCCAATTGGTTCTATATTTATCAGCCTATTTTTGGTTATGTTGGTTTACATGGAAGTTAACGAAACTCTTTTTGAACCTTCGTTTCACAAGGATCAATTGGCGAGGAATGATATATATAAATTTGTCGAAAATGAATTGTTTACATACGGGGCGAAGGAAATTGCAAAACATAGATTTTCCTGGGATGGAAACCCACCGTATTTATCGCTTCCCACATTAGGATTATCCGAGTCAGATATTGTGCATTCATCGCGGGCGGCCGTGCCATCAGAATGGTTAGCGGAACACGTTGAGCTGATAATTGATCACTTTATACCATACCTTACCGGGCAGACTGATACGTTTTCTGTGAATATAGAAATTGAAGATCGTCTGGATATCATGATTGAACAGATGGTTGATCTTGCTGATAAATCTGATTTATCCATGGTGTCTGAGGATATTGAATCAAATGTATTGGATATTTTATCGTATGAGATTCGTCCAGATAAACAATTCTCGATGACCGATGATCTAAAAGTTATACATTCGAATCTAGAATATTATGTAAGTGAATCGATTACTGAAGAATGGGTAAGAGAACAATTTATTGGTGTATTACATGAAATCAGGTCATATATGTTATTCCCTCAAAGTGACCTAAAATTAGCCGTAAATTTAAAGTCTCCGATTAGCGTTGGGTTTTCGCTTGCGAGAGACGAGATAATAGAGGCAACTAGCGATGCTCTAATGAAATCAATTTTGTCTCGGTATGAAAAATTCATTGGAGATGGAATTGTTCTTGAGGCCAATCTGTATTTGCTAGGAACTATTGGTATACCAGTACAGGCTTTTGTGTCCGATCAAGAGGTCTATGCCCTGTTGTTAGATGTGTTTCCAAAAGAGTGGATAGACATTCATTCAGAAATATTGGTTGATAGGGCCTGGCTATATTTGTCTGGTGACTCCGATGAGTTGAACCTCGTTATCCCTGTTAATGAGCGCGTTGATATTCTAAGAGATTCAATAATGCAAATTTTGGTATCTAAGTTTTACAAATCAGCAGATACGATTTATAGCTGTGAATCATCTAGAGGAGCGTTAGTTTATGATTATACCGATGGGACAAGTGTATGTGTATTGTCCTGGATGGAAACAAGTTACGTGAAGGCTTTATATAGTGAGGTATTGAAAAATTATCTTGGTGATTCGATTGATCAATTGGCAGGTGATTTGATTGATAGTAGCAATGTAAACATGTCTGATGTAAAGCTCGAGATCTCAGAAATCCAAAAACTTTCCACAGGAATTCTTGGAAAGAAGAATTCTTTAAATCTGGTTCAAATGAGGCAGGATATTTCTAATGGGTGGTTGTTATTCGACGACCGAGACCTTGAAGTTGTCAAAAATAACAACCTGGGAAAGGATTGGGTTCCAGTATTTGATAACATTAAGTTTGCATTGGCGAATGGATGGGTTATTGACCAAACTAGCATACAGAATTTATTGACTGAGACTCTGGGAGATGATGCCGTGGAGAGTTTTAATAGGATTAGGTATCAGCTCAAAACGTCAAGTAGCTACAATTACTTTCTGGGTACCTTATGTTTGTTACTTTTGGCTTTGATTGGTTTCCTTGGAGGTAATAGATGGAGTACCAGAATTTATTGGTCTCTAGGTTGTTTGTTATTAGCGGCGTTGGTTTCTATTGTTATTTGCAATACCTTCTCGAACATTGCAGCTGCAACGGCCTTGGAAATATTGGCCTCGTGGAAAACAGATAGCCAGATCGTGTCGTTATTTGCAACCCAATTGAGGGATTTATTATATGGATATGCGGATGACTTCGCTTTTGGTATAGCTAAGAAGAGCGGGGTTCTCCTGAGTGCGTCTATCTTGGGCATGTTACTTTGTTTTAGTCTATCAGCATTAATTGGGAAAAAGATGAGTCTAACTGGTTCTCGTGTATCAGGAATTGGGCCTGATGCCGAATTCCAAGATAACTAACGCTTGCCGCCGTCCCAATGTCCTTTTTTTCTAGTGTTTCTTTGCCAGCGTATTAGGGTTCGCCAGTTCTTTAATGCGATTTGCCAGGTGGGTTTATCATACGGTTTGTTGGTCATTCCTCTGACCCTATCCATAACCTCCTCTGTTAGTGGAGGTCCGTGGCCAAAACAGGCGATAGCAGCTTCCAAATCCCTTAGTTTGTAAAGGGATTGATCAAGTTGACGTCTTTTGTTCCTATCCCAAGTTAGGGGACGGCTCAGTCGATTTATATTGTTTAGGGCCGAATCTCCCAGAAATAGAACCCGCGGACCTTCTAGTACAGGGCAGATGCTTCCTGGTGTGTGTCCTGGGGTGTGTAGAATTCTCATGCCTCCAAGAATGGGAAGCAAAGAGTCATCTTCTAAGGTTTGGTGAACCTCTGTGTCTGCATAAAGTTGGTTCCGACTGAGGTTTCTATTTCCTCTTGCCATTAGCCACCTGTACAGGCGAGGTGGTGGCTCGCTATCTTCATTTCCTTTTCGCAATAGTAAGCCCCCATTTTTGGTTAATTCCGTCTCTTCTGAATGGGCTAGTATTTTTGCTCCCGTCATTTCGTGAAGTTCTTGGGCACTGCCAGAATGATCAAAATGGTAGTGAGTGACAATTATCCACCTTAGATCCCTAGGATTCCGACCTATCTTCTTTATATAAGCGGTTATGGCTTCACCATTGCCAGATAATCCGGTATCTACAACCGCCAAATGGTCGTCAACCAAAAGTACAGAGTTACTCCCGGTTACATTATCTATTCGATGAACTCCAGGCGTTATTTCCATATAAATACATCCTTAACTTACTTTACATGTATTTTGTTCACAAATAGCTTAAACATCAGATGCTATCGTTATTGTTTTGCCAGTTATTGATGATTTTCTTATGGCATCAATTATCTGTTGGCACTTGTACCCATCATAGAAATTTGGAGTTGGCGAGTATCCATTTCTGATGCCCGCTACAAATTCACGCGTGAGAAGTCGAAATGGCATCAGCCTGTCATCTCTGTCATCGGAGAAAGGTTCCAGCCTTTCTGGAATCGGTATTTCTGTTAGCTCTGTGGAGCCTGGCTGGGCTCCTAATATCTTTCCGTGCGGGGGGGGATTGAATCCTATGCCAACATGTGGCGTTACAAGCGTTCCTTCCCTACCATAAATATCTATTTGCCCGCCAGGTCCGTATCCAGCAACATTGGATCCGACCATTGATGCCCATCCCCCATTTGTAAAGTTCAAACGGAAATTGAACGTATCTTCTGAAGTTGCTTGTATTATCTCCGAGTCGTTATGTAATCTGTCTCCAAAGTGTGTGAATGTCTGTCCTGACACGTTGCTAACTTCTCCGAACCAGTGGCGTAGGCAGTCTATATAGTGCGACCCAAGCGCTCCTAGGAATCCAACTCCTTCATCTACGTTGTCCCTATATGTAGATGGCCTTGGTTTGAACCCATCTCTAGGGCCATTTAAGAGGTTGATATTTACCATATGGAGCTGTCCAATATATTTCTCATCAATAAGTTCTTTAACTCTCATACGACCTGATGTAAATCTAAATTCGTGACATATCATAGCCGTTAATCCGCTCGAGAGAGCTCTTTGCCACATAAGCCATGCTTCATCTTGGTTCTTGGCGAACGGTTTTTCGCATAAGACGTGTTTTCCTGCCTCTAGTGCAGCCATAACTATTTCGCTGTGTGAGGAAGGTGGAGTTGCTATACTTATAGCGTCTATCGAGTCCATAGACATCATATCTTCGTAGTTAGTGAGAGCATACGGAATATCGAACCTTCTAGCAGCATCTTTGGCAGTTTCAGAGTGTCTTGAGCAAACAGCTACTACCTCCAAGCCTTCCGATTGAAATGCAGGGATATGCACTTGGGTCCCGAACCCTACTCCGACTACACCTATGCGTACCTTATCGTTGGACATTTTTACAACTCCTGTTAAACAAGTATCTTTTGGGGCAATGTGCCATACGGGGTTTTATCTATCTTTATATTGAAGTTTTCCCTTCAAGTCCATTGACGTCCACTTTCACGGGATTTTATCAGGTTGATGACGTCGGTTGGGTTCATTCTGCCTACTGGTCCGGATGCGTACATGGATCCAAGGATGATTCCTCCTCTACCCAATATAAATTCAGTTGGTTCAATATAAGAACCACTGCTGCTCCACCAGGCCCCTACGAGGTCACTCTGAGTCTTAGAAGCTCCGTACGCGATATTAAGGTTTGGGGCGAAATTGGATACAACGTTTGCCTCTTCTACATTATCCACGCTTATAGCATATACAAAAGCTCCAAGCTCTCTGAGTTCGTTGAAGTTACGTTCCCATTCAGCCAACTGCTGATTGCAATACGTTCACCAATGGCCCCTGTAGAACACTAAGACTGCATACCTGGAAGAGATTTCATCAGGGATTATAATGTGACTGCCATTAGTCAAGGTTAGCTCAATGGAAGGGAAGTGGTCACCCTGTTTCAGCATTGCGTTCATGGTTTGAATATCTCCATAATCAGTTTATAAGTCTATGGTAAGACTATTACAAATTATAAACTGTCTCCTTTCGTTAGATTATATTTATTGTTTTGCCAATACAAACAGTGTGTTTTTATGTTGATATCATTGTTGTAGATGATAACGTGTACTCAGAATGCTTTGCTTGCAGCCATCCCTAATGCAGCAGCAGCAATCCCAATCAGTATACTACCCCCTACGTTTACCATTGCCATTAGAATTTCGCCTTTGGCCATCATTTCTACTGTAGCAAGGCTCAGAGTGGAAAAAGTGGTATATGAACCCAGGATTCCTACCGCTATAAACATTCTGGTTTCGATTGGCCAAGCAGGATGAGTTCCCAATAAGCCAGCGAGGAATCCTAGTATTAGTGATCCAGTTATATTGACAGTGAAAGTTCCTAGTATGTTAGACCCAAATTGCTTGGGCACAAGTAGATCCACTAGATATCTGGCTACCGCTCCTAAAGCCCCTCCTGCGCCTACTATAAGTAAGTTGCTCATAATATTTTCGAGATAGATTAGGTTGATATTTTCTCTAGGTAGAGCCCGAATAATCTGTGGTTTGTAAAATAATCACGTAGATTTGGTTGGTATCGAAAGAAAGTCCGCACAGCGTTGACAGGTCTCTTCTGGTATCAAGCCCAATTTCATTAGGTGCCCAAACACAAAGCATCCAGCACAGAAACCCAACAGGGATTCTAAGCCAGCAAATATGGCTAGGATGCCCAATAACACTTCTGCTTCGAAGGTAAGCTCGAAATAGAATATTAACACCGTTGCTGTCGTTGAGAAGGCTAGGCCAATCGTTTGGGCGAATCTTTTGGGAGGCTCGGCTAGAAGCTTTTTGGGTGCGCCTAGCAATGGGACTAGAATTTTGGTTGCAATAAGACCCATTGGGCTGAGGGTTGGACCGGTCAGGACACGGGCCAAGAATCCGTATGTTAGGAGGAATAGTAGCCAGTATATGTTGCTTACTATAATGGTAATTGTAAGTGACATAACCATCATTGCTACCAGTCTAGCAGCAAACTCGTTGACTGGGTGAGGGAAAGAAAATGTGTCCGAGATGACTCCCTTCAAACCCTTGGTATTATCTTTGGCTTCGAGGTGTTTTGCCATATCTATGAGGATTAAACCTCCTTAATTACCTATTACACGAGGTGGCCCTTCAATAATATACCAGCAGTCAACATTAGTATCTTATTCCAAGCTAATGTTTGCTAGTTTGACACGCCTGAGACCGTTGGGCTAGACTGTTGTGGCGGCATGGACAACGCTAATAAACCGGACGGTAACCTAGCATGGGAGTCGTCCACAGATAATAAACGGTAGGCCATACATGCTAGTATACCTCAAAGCAGGTACTTCTTATACTTGAATCCTTAAGACGCAAGATCCTTGCCTTGTACTCCAAATCAAAAAAAAGAGGTCGTATCAAACACGACTCTCAGTATGAGGCCGTAGCACTCACTTCTGATATTAAGGCAGGTTCTGAGGCTGGTTCCGGGAACCATAGGCGCCATAGTGTTGAGGCCGGTGGCAAACAATCAGACAGCGGTGGATCAAGAAGGTCGTCGCGGCGTCAGCACTCCATCCGGGATGATCAGTCCTCTTTCGGTAGCATCAGAGTGAAGGGCTCAATATCTAGGGCATTGTCAGATATGGGGTATTCATCTCCTACTCCTATTCAAGAATCCGTTATCCCTGCAGTACATCAAGGTAAAGATGTTGTTGGCCAGGCTCAGACTGGTACTGGTAAGACCGCGTCGTTTGGAATCCCCATCATAGAATCTTTGGACCAAAAATCTGAGGGAATACAGGCATTGATATTGGTTCCGACTAGGGAACTTGCTGTTCAAGTAAGAGGGGAGTTGGTGAAAATTGCCAAATACAGGTCCCTCAAGAGTGTTGCAATCTACGGCGGGCAGGCAATTAGCAGGCAATTGGATGCACTTGGGCGGGGAGCTCATATTGTTATAGCCACCCCTGGTAGGTTGATGGATCATATGGAGCGCAGGACTATCAGGCTCGATAAGGTAAAATATTTAGTTCTGGATGAAGCTGATCAAATGCTTGATATAGGATTTGCTGATGACATAAGGACCATACTGAGGCACTTACCTAGGTCAAGGCAAACCCTTCTATTTTCGGCTACCATGCCACGATTGATTAGGAATATAGCAGCAAGATATATGAATGATCCTGATTGGATATTAGTAGGGGAGGAAGCAAGCCCCGTAGATCAGGTTGAACAAGTTTACTTCGAGGTAGCTGAACGTGATCGCTACAAAGCACTTGAAGAATTGTTGACTGGGACAGATGTGATATCACAGGCACTTGTTTTCAGACGAACCAAGAAAGGCGTTGATAGGCTGGTTGATTACTTAAAGAGGCGCAATTATGATGTTCAAGCCATTCATGGCGAGATTACACAGGCACAAAGAGATGCGGTAATGGCTAGATTTAGGGCAAAGAAACTACGCATTTTGATTGCGACAAACGTTGCGGCAAGAGGACTAGATATACCAGCCGTGTCTCATGTTATCAATTATGATATACCGGACAATGTTGAAGATTATATTCATAGGATAGGAAGGACAGCTCGTATGGGAATGCCTGGAACTGCTATAACCTTTGTGTCTGAATGGGATTTCGATATGTTGGAAGTTATACGGTCACATGTTGGAGACGACCTCAAGACAAGACGGCTAGCCATATATGGTGGTTAACTATCAAAATGTGTTCTGTTTCTACTGGAGGTATCTAGCCGCCGGGTGATATGCGTGGGGGATGTTAAATCCTGTTCGTCTCAGGCCCACGGAGTGCCGAACACATTACGGCAGCCAAAACAAATACAATCGCTATGGAAATGCCGAAGTTGTATCCTGACACCGCTGCTTTTTCTGCGGATATCAGGCTATCCGTGTTGACTAGATTTGACACGGATCTGTTGGATATCTCCTGTAGCGCATAGAATGTGCCGGCAATTGTCATTCCTAGCGATAAACCTACCTGGCGGATTACTGGTATTACAGCTGAAACCATTCCTAATCTATCCCTGGATACTGATCCCATAATCACGCTATTGTTTGGTGGGAGGAATGTTGAACTCCCACTGCCTGCCACAATCAAGGCAATTATTATCTGCAGTATGGAAGATGTTTCATCAAGATTAATTATAAGCAAATAACCTATGGCCATTACAACAATCCCTAGAGTGGCTATGGTACGTGATTGCACCTTGTCATACAAAGCTCCACTAATAGGGGAAAATACCAACCTTGTTATTGGCAGTGTCATGAGTATCGGGCCAGCTTCAGATGGTTTTATACCTAATGCTTCTAGTAAGTAAAAGGGTGTTAGGAATAGGAGTGCAGAGAGTGCAATATAATGCATTAGAGAACTGGCTATAGTCATACTGAAAAGACGTTCTCTTAATAAGGCTAGGTCAAAAATTGGAATCTTCACTCGCTTTTCAATTGTACTAAACCACCAGAGACTAAGTATGCTCGTTCCGCCTAACCCAATTACAAGTGCTGATGGCCCTTCTATAGGGGCTCGGTTTGTTAATAGGAGAAAAGCGGATAGACCTATCATTAACGATATTGTTCCTAAATAATCAAACGCGGGGCGTTTGTTAGCTGGTATCTTCGAGTCAGGCTTTAGTACTATTAAACCTATCAAGAAGCCAATAATGCTTACAGGTATTCGACACCAGAACAATGCTCTCCAACCAAGATACTCGAGTACGAATCCTCCCATTACAGGACCGCATGCTAATCCGGTCCCTATAAGCGCTCCATTTAATCCAAGAGCCCTGCCGCGTTCGTTATCTGGGAATGCGTTCACAAGCAGGGCATTCATTGTTGCAACCATCATGCCTTGACCGATTCCTTGGAATATGCGGAATGTGATAAGTTGTCCAATATTCTGACTTAAAGCTGCCATAGACAAGCCCAATGTGAATATCATTAACCCAGATATGTAAACTCGTTTTCGCCCTATGATATCCCCAATGGTGCCAAGGGGAAGCGCTAGGCTGGCGCTGACTAAGAGAAATGATACGCTTACCCAAACTACCATTGATGGGTCTGTGTTGAGAGAGTCAGTCAATATTGGATAGGCCAGATTCATGATACTGCCATCTAGTGTGGTAGCCAAGACTCCTATTGCTACAGTTCCCATAGTTAACCATTTGTATATATTGGGTGTTGTTCTCATCTAGTCTTACACTTAAACGTAGCTTGGTATCAGTTTGATTTATATCACTTTCGGTGAAATGGTTTTAATGGGATATTGTGGTATAGGGATATGGCCCCGTGACGCGAGCGGGCCTTCTTCATCTCACTCTCCTGAAGAAGGCCCGCAAGTTAACGGCTATACATATGGTTCAGTTAGTCTGGGTTTGCCCCCCATACGGTGAAATCCCCACCCATTGGCATAGGTCCTCCGGACACGCCTATCTCAGGCTTTACTCCAGTGATTTGTCGGGCTCCGGCTCGTCCCTGTTTTTGCTGTATGCAGTCAGTATGCATCCAGAATCTGGTTCGCCCACTTCCAGCGTTGCCTCCGCTAGGGGATACTGGGTTTGGGCCATGTATTCCAATGTCTGTTGCATAGAAGTCTAGGGCCTCGCCAAACTTAACACCTCGAAATCCGAGGCCTTCAAGATGGAATTGGTTGAATAATGTGAATCCGTCGTACATATTCTCGATAGATAAGTCATTTGCAGTTATCCCAGCGCCTTCGTATAGTTTTCTAGCTGTTCTCGCGGTGTCCTCCTCTACCTCTTCTAAGGTTGGTGTTAATGACCTAGCTACTGTATTGCTACTAGCGTGGTTTAGTATGTAAACTGGTTTCTGCTTCATGTCCTTGGCTCGCTCTGCCGTTGTAAATATATAAGCACCAGCACACATGATAGGTATGTCATTGTCATACAGATTTGCAGGTTTTGCTATCCACCGAGCTGATAGGTAATCTTCCGTAGTAATTGCTTCTGGCCTATGTTGAGCAAAAAAGCCCTCTGGAAATAGAAGCCCGAGTTCCTTTGACTGTACAACGAATGGAGCCATCATGTCGTGGTTCTTGCCATATTTACTGCAGTAGGCCGCGAATTGCAATGCTGTTCCGTAGGATGCTGGACCTCCCCATAGGCCACTGATGGCAGCCAATCCAGGTCGGGTGTCCAGAGCGTTGGCTCCTCCCTGGTAGTATCTTCCGGGTAGGTTGTGCCAGCCTTTAAGAACAATACAGGTGTTGGTTAGCCCGTCACCTACGGCTTGTGCGGCTGTAACTATAGTATTGGACATGCATACAGGCCCGTACATGGTGAAGTTTACGTTTGTTAATTCTGGCATGTTCTTTAGTATCCACTCGGCGCTTAGCTGAGCTATTCCATCAAGTGGGTCGCTGGTTGGGTTCCACGCGTTTACTACGTCCATTGGAACCGGGTCTCCTGCTTCCCAATGTGCCCCTGTGGTTGTTCCTCCATCCAGAACTAACCCATCCACTTGGTCAGGACTTACTCCTGCATCAGCTATTGCTTTTCGTATTGCGTCTATTGCCAATGCACCAATACTTGTATCGGGGCTACCGTCCCATCGTCGTGCGGTGGGAGAGTGCCCTATGCCAACCGCGGCTACTTTCCCTCTGTGTTCCCAAACGCCCAATCCTTCTGAGTTTCTCTTCATTGATTCTGGTACTGTTGGGGTTGTCATAATTCTCCTTTTAGTGCCTTCACATAAATCGTTGCAAGTGGAACAATGCCATGGTTACTGGGATACCTTCCACTCTGGAACTTTCTGGCCGTTTCCAGGCGTTACTTCGAATATAACTTCTACTGGTGCACCAACCGGGACCTCGTCTACCGGGCAATCCTTTAGGTGTGAGTACATCTGTATGCCTGAGTCTTCATCAAGTGTTATTACTGCTAGATTGAAAGGTTGTTCGTCCTGAAGCAGTTTTACAGGGCAGTCGTGGACAACTCCATAGTTGTATATGGTGCCTTTTCCACTCATCTGCTTCCATTCAAGATCTTGGGAAGCACATTGGGAGCAAGCCGGCTTCGGTGGATGTTGCAATGTGTTGCAACTCTTGCAGTTCTGGATTACCAGTCTCTCATCGTTGGCTGCATCCCAGAATGGTTTGTCTAATTCACCTGGTAGAGGGGATTGCTTAGGCATTTTTACCTCCGGTCTCGCTTAGAGCAGGATGTGATTAACTACGGCTCAATTTTCCCATAGTTGTGCCTTTTTGTCAAAGAAACCTTGCCGTTTAGCATAGCTTCGCACTCGACTGAAAATATACTATATGCTACATTTTGGTATAATGTTTTTGGTAATATTTTACCTGCAGTTTTTGACGAGTTAATTCGAAAATATTGTTTAGAGGTGATTGAACTCTTATGTCGTTCGATGGAAGTTCCGAGCTACCAGAATGGTTTAAACCGGTACTTGATATGTCCAGATCTATCCTCAGGATGTATTTCCAAAAAGGACTGCCGGATTCATTGGTAGAGATTGTACTTAAGGACATGGCAGAGGCTTATGATACGGGAGTATCGGTTGAAGATATGGTGGTGTTGTTTGAGGAAAAAGTTGGAGTTTATAAAGCCCGAGGCATAGATAGATGGAACTATAGGCCCGATGGTTAATTGAGGCGAATAACTCAACACCAATTAACAGTTATTTAAATCAGTGGGCATTTTAGTATAAACGACTTCAACTCTGCTCGCGTGTTTCTTTTGCTATGGCTGCTTGCGCGGCTGCAAGGCGTGCGATCGGCACTCTATAGGGTGAGCAGCTTACGTAATCCAAGCCCAAAGCGTGGCAGAATGCTATGCTATCAGGGTCTCCGCCATGTTCTCCGCACACGCCAATTTCCAGTTTTGTTTTTGTTTGAAGGCCGAGCGCGACTGCGGTTTCCATTAATTTCCCTACGCCATCTATGTCCAATGTCTGGAATGGATTTTGTGGTAGAATCCCTCGCTCAACATATTTCAGAAGAAATTTATTTTCCGCGTCGTCTCGACTATATCCAAAAGTTGTTTGCGTGAGATCGTTGGTGCCAAAGCTAAAGAAATCGGCGTACTCAGCGATTTCGTTTGCGGTTAGTGCTGCCCTCGGAACTTCGATCATAGTCCCAAATTTGTAGGGTACTTGAAGTTTTCGTTCTTCTTGTATGCGAGTTGCTATTGTTTCTAGCTCTTGTCTTACAATCATTAGCTCATTTACATGTCCTACTAGAGGTATCATGACTTCAGGTAAAGCGTTTACTCCCTGGGATGCTAAGTCGCAGGCAGCCTCGAAGATTGCGCGAACCTGCATCGAGTTTATTGCCGAGTACATTAGTCCAAGTCTGCATCCACGGAGACCAAGCATTGGATTGATTTCACGCATAGATGCTACCGCAGCAAGAAGTTGTTCTGATTCCTCAAGAGCATCTGGGTCGGTTTGTGTAATTCTGAGTTCAATCGTTTGTTCTAAGAGGCTTTCATAGTTAGGCAAAAATTCATGGAGGGGCGGATCGAGAAGTCGAATTATGACTGGCTTTCCTGCCATGACATTCAAAATCTGCCTAAAATCCTGTGTTTGAAATTGCAACAACTGGGCGAGTGATTCGTGGTATTGTTTGACAGCCGGGGAAGTTTGAAGTTGTTCGTCAAGTTTTTGCAGTTGAGACGTCGCTTCTTGTCGACCTTCACGTGTAAGGTTGCCCTGCATTTGCTCTCGAAGATATGTGAATTCTTCCTCGAGTTCAGTAGCCTTAGCAGCAGCTAGGATCATACGGCGCATGATTGGTAGTCTATCTTCAGCAAAGAACATGTGCTCTGTCCTGCAAAGGCCAATTCCTTCAGCTCCTCCATCTAAGCCACGTTGAGCATCTTGTGGAGTATCGGCGTTAACCCATACTCCCAAGCGACGTTTTTCATCTGCCCACCCCAATAGGAGTTGTAAATCTTCCTCTTGTTCAATATTTGGTTCAATAGTGTCTATAAGCCCACGGAAAACTTCCCCCGTTGAACCATCAATACTGATTTCCTCGTTTTCGTAGATGGTTAAACCGTTGACAGAAAAATATCCCTGAGCCTCATTGACGATCAATGCTCCGGCTCCCACTATGCATGGCAACCCCAGTCCTCTGGCTACCACAGCTGCATGACTTGTTGCTCCACCCAATGCGGTTAAAACTCCCTTAGCAACTAACATTCCATGAACGTCGTCTGGGCTTGTTTCTGGTCTGACAAGGATGATGTTTTCAAGTTCATGCTTCATTTTTTCGGCTTTATCAGCAGAAAAAATTACTCGACCAGATGCAGCACCTGGAGAAGCATTGAGACCTAAGGTGAGTAAGTTGCCTCCAGCTATTGCAGTAGCCTTAGCCCTATCATCAAAACGTGGAAGAAGTAATTGTTCTACTTGGCTAGGCTTAACTCTTAGTAATGCCTCTTCCTTGCTAA